>CAZEOP010000061.1:0-16129 GCA_964513715.1 uncultured Gordonia sp. | reverse complement strand
CGAAGATCGCAACCGCCGCAAGGAGCGGATCGGTTACGTCGTCAGTGACAAGATGCAGAAGACGATCACCGTCGAGCTGGAGGATCGCAAGAGCCACCCGCTGTACGGCAAGATCATCCGCACCACCAGCAAGGTGAAGGCGCACGACGAGGAGCAGGTGGCCGGCGTCGGCGACCGCGTCCGGATCATGGAGACCCGACCGCTGTCGGCGACCAAGCGCTGGCGTCTGGTGGAGGTGCTGGAGAAGGCCAAGTAGGTCTCTTTCGGCACTCTCTGCACACAGCAGTGGATCGGCCCGGCTCCTCATCGAGGGTGCCGGGCCGATCTGTATTCGCCGACCCGCCGCTGCGGCTGTCCGGCCGTAAGGTGGTGGGATGGCCGAGACTACTGCGATGATCGCGATCGATGCGCCGCCCGAGTCGGTGTTCGCACTGATGACCGATCCCGAGACATTCGGCGACTGGCTGGTCTTCCACGACAGCTGGCGCGGTGCGCCGCCGGCCGCCGATGCGCTGCGGGCGGGTCTGAAGGTGGCCACGGTGATCAACGTCAAGGGACAGCGGATGCCCTTCGATTGGAAGATCGACGCCTATTCTCCGCCGGCCGAGCTGCGTTTCTCGGGGAAGGAGAAGGGGGTCAAGGTCGCGATCGACCTTCGAGTGGTCCCGGCCGGGGCCGGCTCGAGCGTCTCGTTCCGGCTGGAATTAGGCGGTTTGCCGGCGATGGGGCCGATCGGCAAGGCCGCGGTGCGGCAATTGCACGACGATGTCGAGGAATCTCTGGAACAACTGCGAGGCCTGTCGTAGATTCGGGTGTCGTCCGAACGAAGCATTCTCGGGATGTGCTGCAGATTCCGTCGATAAGACAGGCGACGGGTGAAACGCCGCCACCGCGCTGGGCGATAGTCTCAGAGAACGTCCCGTGTGCCGAGTCGGCCGGACTGCGACCTACTACGCGTTGGCAACGAGAGTTGCCGTATTACTGAAAAGGACTTCATGTCGGACCGAGTTGGGGGTTCCACCGACGGCGGGGGCGACAGCTCCGCCGTGCCGAGAACGGCGGGCCGTCCGCCGGCGGACCCACTTCGCGACACCATGCCCTGGGTTGCCGACGACGATCCCCTGCTGAAGCAGTTGCGCGACTGGCGTGCCGAGATCAACTCCCAGACGTCCCCGGCCGCCTCGGGCTTCGAGTCGCCGGCGCCCGCTCCGGCATCGGCCCGACCGGCGACGGATGCGCCCGGTCCGAGGTACGAGTCCGGGCCGCCGCCGCGCGGCCGGCACGGGCTCGCCGACGACGAGGGCGACCGTCCGCCGAGTAGCGGATCGTGGGCCCTGCCCGGTCTGACCTGGCCCAAGGCCCGACCCTCGACTCTGGAGGAGCCCGTCCGGCCGGCCGTCCGGCGCGATCTGCCGCCGCAGGGGCATGCGCGCTGGAACGTGCTCGCTCCCGCGACGCCGCCGGCACCGGCGCCGACGGCGTCCGGACCGGCGCTGTCACCGGCGGAGTTGCAGCAGGCGCAGGCGATGACCGTGGGCTTTCCCGCCCTCGATCTGGTCCCGATCGGCGAGAACGAGAATCGCGAGGTCGCGATTGCGGCGACGGGCCTGCGCAAGGTATTCAAGGACTTCACCGCGGTCGACGGGGTGAGCCTCACGGTGCACAAGGGCCAGATCGTGGCCCTGCTGGGGCCCAACGGCGCCGGCAAGACGACGACGGTGAACATGCTGTGCACGCTGCTCAAGCCGGACGGCGGAACGGCGGTGGTGAACGGCTGCGACGTGGTCGGCGACGCGGCGGGCGTCCGTCGTTCGATCATGCTGACCGGTCAGTTCGCCGCGCTCGACGAGGGCCTGACCGGACGCGAGAACCTGGTGATGTTCGGCCGGCTGCTGGGTCTGGACAAGAAGGCGGCGAAGGCGCGTGCCGATGAGCTGCTCGCGATCTTCGGACTCGAGGCGGCCGCCGGCCGCAAGGTGGGTCAGTACTCGGGCGGTATGCGCCGCCGGATCGACATCGCCTGCGGTCTGGTGACCGAACCCAAGGTGGTATTCCTCGACGAGCCGACCACCGGCCTGGATCCCCGCAGCCGGCAGGACGTCTGGGCGCTGGTGGAGCAGTTGCGCTCGGCCGGCGTGACCGTGCTGCTCACCACGCAGTACCTCGAAGAGGCCGACATGCTGTCCGACCGGATCGTCGTGATCGACAAGGGCCGGGTGATCGCCGAGGGCACGTCCGACGAGCTCAAGGCCGCCACCGGTGCCGCGTACTGCGAGGTGACGCCGGTGCATCCGGCCTACCTGCCGCGGCTGCGCCGGGCGGTGGCCGACCTGCTCGGTCCGACCGCCGCCGACATCGATGCGCCCGACGGGACCATCTCGGTACCCGCTCCGAACGGTCCGGCCACCCTCAGCGAGGTCCTGCGGCGCACCGAGGCCGCCCAGATCCCGCTCGCCGACGTGGTGCTGCGCCGACCGTCGCTGGACGAGGTCTTCCTGGCGCTCACCGATCCCTCCGCTGCTGCGTCGCGCGCGGAGGCACCGAAGGCAGCGCTGTGACAAGTGCTGTGGGGACAAGTGCTGCGGGGACAAGTGTTGTGGGGCAGTTGACCGGGTCGGCCCCGCCCGTCGGCCGCATCAGTGCGGTCCAGCAGTGGTGGGTGCTCACCGTGCGCGGACTGACCAAGGTGCTGCGCAACGGTGAGTTCATCTTCGCCTTCGTCTCACCGGCCATGCTGGCGCTGTGCTTCTATCTCCCGCTGCGCAAGGCCGTGGCGGAGGTTGCCGAGATCGACTACGCGCAATACCTGATGCCGATCATCATGCTGCAGTCGATGGCCTTCGTGGCCTCGTCGGCCGCCATGCGAGCGGCGCTGGACGGGCAGGACGGCGTGAACACGCGATTCCGGGTGCTGCCGATGCCCGCGCCGGTGCCCTTCCTGGCCCGCACGGTCACGAACTTCATGCTGCTGCTGGTCGCGCTGCTGTGCGGGCTCACGGCCTGCCTCATGATGGGCTGGCGCCCGGTCCCGCTCGACGAGGACGGCGGCGGCCTCACGGGTGCGATCACCGCGATCGTTCTCGTCGGCGTGCTCGGCCTGATCCTCGCCCTGGTGGCCGACGGTCTCGGTCTGGTGGCGCGCAGCCCGGAGGCGACGAGCCAGCTGGTGGCCTTCCCGACGCTCATCCTCGGCATGCTGTCGTCGGGTTTCATCCCGCTGGCCATGTTCCCGACCTGGATTCAGGGCTTTGTCCGCAACCAGCCGATCTCCCAGGTCACCAAGGCCATGCGCGAAGCGATGGACGGCACGCTGACCTGGCACGGGTTGGCGCCGACGGTCTGGTGGTGCATCGGGCTGCTGATGCTGGCGGCGCTGCTGGTGGCGATCTCGGTGCGGAGGACGGCCCGGTGACTGCTACTTCGATGACCGATGCGCGGTCGTTCCAGACCAGCTTCCCGGCGCCCGAGATTCTCCCGGAACGATCGGTGAGTGCGTGGTGGCGTCAGACGGCGATCCTGACCGGCCGGCAACTGACCGTCGCCTTCCGGGATGTGCCCACGCTCGTTCAGGTGCTGATCTTCCCCGCGCTGACCATGCTGATGTTCAAAGTGGTCCTCGGCGACGTGATCGGTAAGGCGACCGGTCAGGACAGCGCCTACGGCACCGTGCCGCTGGTGGTCTTGACGAGCGCGATGTTCGGCTCCGTGGTCTCGGCCACGCGGTTGAATCTGGAACGCAAGACGGGGCTGCTCAGCCGGCTGTGGGTGCTCCCGGTGAACCGGGGCGCGGACTTCAGCGGCCGGGTCCTGGCCGAGGCCTTGCGGGCCCTGATCACGACGGTCATTCTGCTGGCCGCCGGATTCGTGATCGGTTTCCGGTTCAACCAGGGAATCGGCCCGGCCTTCGGGATCGTCGCGGTCGCCGTCGCTTTCGGCACGGCCTGGGCCATGCTGACTCTCGCGCTGGCGGTCAACGCCAAGCCGGGCGCCCCGCTGGTGCCCTTCCTCGGCCTGCTGTCGAGTCTGATGATGTTCTTCAACTCCGGATTCTCGCCGGTCGACATGTATCCGGGCTGGTTGCAGCCGGTCGTCGCCAATCAGCCGATGACACCCGCGATCGACGTGATGCGCGCGCTCGCTGCGGGCGGCCCGATCACCGAGGATCTGATCAAAGTGGCGATCTGGGTGGTCGTGATCATGGCGATCACGACCTACCCGGCGCTTCGCGGCTATCGCCGAGCGGCAGCGGGCCGGTAGTCGTGTCCTTCGATCGAATGGTTTCTGACATCACATCGTTCCACCGGCCCGGTGAAAGCGGCAGGTCGGTGGTGGGCGTCTTCGCCGGATTTACCGGAGAGAGGCGCCATTCGATTAGGTCCGGGGGCGTCTCCTGGGACAATGATCGTGCACTCACTGTGATCAACGGCGACCACGAAGGAGGTGAGTTGGCGGCATGAGCCAGCCGAACGACGACGCGGAGCGTACTGCGCGAGTCGTCGCCGACCACGAGTTGTTGCCGCTGACCCCCGCGCAGCGCGGCATGTGGTTCGCCGACCGCCTCTCACCGGACTACTCGGTGAATGTGGCGCAGTATGTCGACCTGCGCTACCAGCCGGGATCGTTCGATCTCGAGCTGTTCATGGAGTGCAGCTATGCCGTCGGCCGGGAGCTAGAGACTCCGTACATCCGGCTCACCGAGGTCGACGGTGTCCCGAGGCAGTACGTCGACTTCGACTACGACCAGAGCTTCGACGTGCTCGATTTCCGCGCGGAGGAGGACCCGGCCGCGGCCGCCACCGAGTGGATGATGGCCGACTACCGCAGGCCGGTCGACCTGATCCACGACCAGCTCATCGTTATCGCCTTCCTGCAGGTGGCCGACGACCGCACCATCTGGTACCAGCGTGCTCACCATCTGATCATCGACGGCTACGCGGCGCTCACCAACATGCGCCGGGTGCTCGACCACTACAACGCCGCGCGTCGGGGCGAGAGCCCGGACACCAAGCCGGCCGCGGTCCTGTCCGAGATCGTCGAGTACGAGGAGTCGTACCGCTCGAGCACGCGGCGGGAGACCGACCGGGCGCACTGGCGCGACCGCGTCCAGGACCTGCCCGAGCGTGTCACGCTGGCGCGCACACCGGCCCCGGTGCCGTTGGCGTTCGACAATGTGGTGGCCGGCCGGGCGCTGACGCCGGAGGTGCAGACGCGACTCACCCGGCTCGCCAAGGAGCTGAACAGCTCCCTCGCGGTGCTGCTGACGTCCGCGTTCGGCGCATTTCTGGCGCGCATGACCGGTACCGACGACATCGCCCTGAGCCTGCCGATCACCGGCCGGGCGAACGCCAAGATCAAACGCTCCGGCGGCATGGTCTCGAACGTCGTGCCGGTGCGGCTGCGCAGTCTGGACGCCACGACGCCGCGCGAGCTGATCGGTGCCGCGCTGCTGGAGCTCACCGGCGCGCTGCGCCATCAGCGCTACCGGACCGAGGACATCCGGCGCGATGCGGGGCTCGATGCGTCGTCGATGTCGTTCGGACCGGTGATCAACATGGTCTTCTTCGACGCCGAGCTCGACTTCGACGGCGTCGACGAACTGGAGTATCGGATTCTGGCGTCGGGCGTGCTCGAGGACCTGTTCCTCAATCTCTATCAGTCGAGTCCGAGTGCGCCCCTCGTGGTGGACCTGCACGGAAACCCGCACCTGTACGACCGCGTCGAGCTCGAGGGACATCTCGAGCGTTTTCTGCACTTCCTCGAGGAGTTCTGCGGCGGGCTGGACACCCCGGTCTGCGACCTGAAGATCCTGCTGGACGGCGAGGCGGAGGCCATTGCGCACTGGGAGACCGGGCCCGAGCCGCGTCACGCCGCGGCGGACGCCCACCTGCTGGCGCCGTTCGCCGAGCGGGTGGCGCAGCAGCCCGGCGCCACCGCCGTCGTCGACGGCGATCGCTCGTGGACCTATCACGAGTTCGACCTGCTCCGCCGCGACCTGGCCGCACGGCTCGCCGCGGCCGGGGTCTCGCCGGGCGATCTCGTCGCCGTCGATCTGGATCGCGGCATCGATCAGGTCGCCGCGCTGTATGCGATCCTCAGCTGCGGTGCGGCGTTCGTGCCCATCGATCCCGCACTGCCGGCCGCCCGGCGCGAGCACATCCTGGCGGTCGCGAGGCCGACGCTGGTGCTCGATGCGCGGTGGCTCGCCGGGAGCGGCTTCGATGCCGACGGAGCTGGGGCGGGCGCGGGGGAGTTGCCGCCGGTCGCGGGCGGCGCCCGACCCGCCTACGTCATCTTCACCTCCGGATCCACCGGCACCCCGAAGGGGGTGCAGGTTTCGCACGCCGCCATCGGGAACCGGCTGGCGTGGGTGCAGCGCGATCACCCGATCACCGCCGACGACGTGTGGCTGTACAAGACGCCGATCACCTTCGATCCGTCGATGATCGAACTCTTCTGGCCGCTGCAGCAGGGCGCGGCACTGGTGATCGCGGCCCCGGGCGGCCACGCCGATCCCGGTTACCTGCGCACCCTCATCGCCGAGCGCGCAATCACCTGCCTGCACTTCGTGCCGTCGATGCTCGACGCCTTCGCCGACACGGCGAGCCGGAGCGAAGCGACCTTCGGCGGCCGCGTGCGGAAGGTCTTCGCCTCGGGTGAGGCGCTCGCCCCGGACCTGGCCAACCGGGTGCTCGCCGGCAGCGAGATCGAGTTGATCAACGTGTACGGCCCGACCGAAGCCGCCGTCGATGTGACCGCGCACCGGGTGGTGCGCGGCGAGACGATCACCCCGATCGGCGCGGTGGTCGACGGTACCCGCGGCTACGTCCTGGATGCGCGACTGCGCCGGGTGCCCACCGGGGTGCCCGGTGAGCTGTACCTCGCCGGCGTTCAGCTGGCCGACGGCTATGTCGGCGCACCCGGTCTCAGCGCGGAGCGCTTCGTCGCTGATCCGACCGAATCCGGCGCGCGCATGTACCGGACGGGAGACCTCGTTCGGTGGAATGCGCACGGTGAGCTCGAATACCTGGGGCGCACCGACTTCCAGATCAAGATCCGGGGCCAGCGCGTCGAGCTCGGCGAGATCGAGCACGCGATGCGCGGAGTTCCGGGTATCGACGCGCTCGTCGCGGTGGCCCGGCAGGAGGCCGGCGGTGCCGTACTCGTGGTCTACGCGCGGGCCGCCGGCCGGGCCGGTGACCCCGAGTTGGCCACCGAGCTGATGCAGCGGGCGCGGGCCGGTCTCCCGGCCTACATGGTGCCCTCGGCCGTCGTGGTCCTCGACAGCTTCCCGGTGACCGATGCGGGCAAACTCGACCGGCGGGCCCTGCCTGCGCCGGTCCTGGACGAGGCGGCCGACGTCGCCTATCGGGCACCGGAATCCGAGGCCGAGCGGCGCTTGGCCGAACTCCTCGGCGAGTTGCTCGGCATCGAGCAGGTGGGGATGGATCACAACATCTTCGCCCTCGGCGCCGACTCGCTGACCGCCTCCCGGTTGGTGGCTCGGGCCCGGTCCCGGGCCGGCCTCGATCTGCGCGTCGGCGACGTGCTCACCAGTGCCACCGTCGCCGAATTCGCGCGGACCGCACGGCCCGTCGAGGACGGTGAGCGGCCGGCGCTGGTCCCGCGGCCGCGGCCGGAGCGCATGCCGGTGGCCTTCCCTCAGGTCCGGCTCTGGCTCATCAATCGGCTGGACGCGGCGGCCGCGACATACAACATGCCCGGTGCGGTGCGGCTGCGCGGCGCCGTCGACATCGAGGCGATGCGCGCCGCTGTCGCCGACCTCCTCGGCCGGCACGAGTCGTTGCGGACCGTATTCCCCGACGTCGACGGTGAACCCGTCCAGCAGCTTCTGGAACTGCCGGCTGCGCTCGGCCGGGTCGCACTCGACGTGGTCGAGACCGACGAGGCCGGGCTGCCGGGCGTGCTCGCCGCCGAGGCGGGCACGGGTTTCGACCTGGTGACCGAGCCGCCGGTGCGCTTCCGGCTGATCGCCGTGGGCGGGGCGGACGGCGCCGTCGACTCGCATGTGCTGATGGCCGTCCTGCACCACATCGCCGGGGACGGTGCCTCGCTGCCGCCGCTCATCACCGATCTGCTCACCGCCTATGCGGCCCGCTCGGCGGGCAGCGCGCCGGCGTGGGCGCCGTTGCCCGTGCAGTACGCGGACTTCACGCTGTGGCAGCGAGAGCTCCTCGGGGAGGCGACGGATCCGCAGTCCCGGTTCGCCCGAGAGCTGGAGTTCTGGACGGCGGAGCTGGCCGACAGCGCCGAGGTGCTGGCGCTGCCGGCGGACCGGACCCGCACTGCCGAACCGACCGGTGCCGGCGGCTACGTCGACGCGGTGCTGCAGCCCGATACCGTGCGCGGTGTGCGGGCACTCGCCCGGAACCAGGGCGTCACCACGTTCGCCGTCCTGCAGGCCGCGTTGGCCACGCTGCTCGCCCGGCTCGCCGGCGTCGATGACGTCTCGATCGGCACCACGGTGGCCGGACGTGACGAACCCGAGCTCGCCGGATTGATCGGCATGTTCGTCAACACCGTGGTGCTGCGTACCCGGGTTCAACCGGCAGATTCGGTGGCCGAGCTGGTGCGCCGGGCGAACGACGTGCGCGGTTCGGCCCTGGAACACGCCTCCGTACCCTTCGAAGCGGTGGTCGAGGCCGCCGGCCATCAGCGATCCGCGGTACACAGCCCCCTGTTCCAGGTCGTGCTGACGTTGATCTCCGACCACGCGCAGGCATTCGGCTCGACCGACGTCGAGATCCTCTCGGCACGACCGCCGGTCGCGAAGTTCGACCTCACGGTCACGGCGACCGAAACGCCCGGCGAGGTGATGGCGCTGGAGTTCTCGTACGCCTCCGACATCTTCGAGCACGCCACCGTCGAGCGCATCGCGCACTACTTCGATCAGACGATCCGCGCGATGATCGCCGACCCGACCGCCGCCGTGGGAGATCTGCCGCTGTTGACGGCGGGCGCACTCGCCGAGGTGAGCGCCGGCAGTCGCGGCGCCGATGTCCGGCTCCCCGATGCGGTCTCCGTCGGCGACGCGGTGGCACGACAGATCGACCGCTCGCCCGATGCGGTCGCACTGGTCTTCGGTGAGCGCGAGGTCCCGTACCGGGAGTTCGGCGCCCGGGTGAATGTGCTTGCGCGGCAACTGATCTCGCGCGGGGTGGGGCCGGAATGCGCGGTGGCCCTGGCGATGCCGCGGTCGGTGGAGATGATGGTCGCCATCCACGCGGTGATCGCCGCCGGCGGCCAGTATGTGCCGATCGATCTCGGTACCCCGGCCGATCGCGCCGAGTACATGCTCGCCACCTCGCGGGCGGACCTGCTACTGGTGTCCGATCGGGACCAGGCCGCGGCCGCCCTGTCCGCCGCCGCGGCAGTCGGGGCACAGGTCGTCGAGGTCGAGGCAACGGGTGCGATCGATACCGCGGCGGCCGAGGCCGCTCCGGTGGGCGACCACGAGCGGCGGGGGCCGGTACACGGCGGCACCGCGGCGTACACGCTCTTCACCTCCGGCTCGACGGGTATGCCCAAGGGCGTGACACTGCCGCACGAGGCGGTGCTGAACCGTCTGTGGTGGGGCCTGGAAGAACTGCCGATCGACGGCACCGACGTGGTGCTGCAGAAGACGCCCTACACATTCGACTGCTCGGTACCCGAGCTGTTCGCACCGCTGATGGTCGGTGCGACGCTGGTGGTTCTCAAGCAGGGCGGTCACCTGGAGCCGGAGTATGTGGCCGGCGAGATCGCGCGTACTCGCGCCACGATGGTGCACTTCGTGCCGTCGATGCTCTCGGTATTTCTGGATGTGGTTCCGGCGCAACGGCTCTCGGAGCTGACGTCGGTACGCATCGTCTCGACGACCGGTGAGGCGCTGCCGCCCGCGGTGGCCGCGCCCACCCGGCGGGTGTGGCCGGAGGCGCTGTTCTACAACCTGTACGGACCCACCGAGGCGGCCGTCGAGATCACCTATCAGCGGATCGGGGACGTCTCGCCCGACGACCCGACGGTGCCGATCGGGGTGCCGGTCTGGAACTCTTCGGCCGTCGTCCTCGACTCGCGACTGCACCAGGTGCCGGACGGGGTGCCGGGCGAGCTGTATCTGGGCGGTGTGCAACTGGCCCGCGGCTATGCGGCGCGCCCGGAGCTGACGGCCGACCGGTTCGTCGCCGACCCGTTCGGTGCGCCCGGAGAGCGGCTCTACCGGACGGGCGATCTGGTGCGGCGGCGGCCGGACGGTGCCCTGGAGTACCTGGGGCGCACCGATTTCCAGGTGAAGCTGCGGGGACAGCGCATCGAGCTCGGGGAGATCGAGGCGGTGCTGGCCTCGGCTCCCGGCGTGGTGCACGCCGCGGTGACCGTGGCGGTCTCGCCGGACGGCGGGGAGCACCTGGTCGGATATGTCTGCGCCGGTCCGGGGGAGACGCCGGCGCTGGACGCGATCAAGGCGGCCGCCGCGGACGCGCTGCCGGCCTACATGGTGCCGACGGTGTGGATGGTGGTCGAGGACATCGCGCTGAACACCGCGGGCAAGATCGACCGCAAGGCGTTGCCGGATCCGGAGTTCGGCGGCCTCGACGCCGAGTATGTGGCTCCCGAGGGTCCCGACGAGGTGGCGTTGGCCGAGGTCTTCGCCGACCTCCTGGGCGCCGATCGGGTGTCGGTGACGGCGTCGTTCTTCGACGCGGGCGGAAACTCGCTGTCGGCGATGCGCCTCGCCTCGCGCGCCGGGCAGGCCCTGGGAGTGGACCTGACCGTGCGCGATGTCTTCGAGGCGCCCACGGTGCGCGAGTTGGCCGCCGCCGGTGGTGGCCGGGGGAACTCGCTGCCGCGCCTCGTCGCTGTCGAGCCGCGTCCGGAGATGATGCCGATCTCGGACGTGCAGCGTGGGATGTGGTTGTTGAATCAGGCCGATCCCGCCTCCCCGGCCTACAACATCGCGATGGCGCTGCGCCTGCGGGGGCCGTTGGACCTCGCCGCGCTGCGCGCGGCGACGGCCGATCTGGTGGAGCGCCAGGAGGCGTTGCGGACGAGTTATCCGATGGTCGGCGGCCGCCCGGTGCAACTGGTCGAGTCCGCCGATGCGGTGCTGGCCGAGCTGGACCTGGAGGTCAGGCCCGTCGGGGACGATCTTCCGGCCGCCGTCGGTGAGGTGACCGGGCGGGGCTTCGACGTGACCGAGAGTGCGCCGGTCCGCATCGCGGTGCTCGGTCTCGGCGCCGACGACCATGTGGTGATCTTCGTCGTGCACCACATCAGTGCCGACGGGGCGTCGATGGCGCCCCTGGCGAGTGACTTCATGCAGGCGTACATCGCGCGCAGCGCCGGCCACCGGCCCCACTGGGAGCCGCTGGCCGTGCAGTACGCGGACTTCGCCTCGTGGCAGGAGAGCCGCCTCGATTCGGCCGATGCGAGCGGACGGACCGAGCGTGACCGCCAGCTCGGGTACTGGCGGGATCGGCTCGCCGGTGCGCCGGAGGTGATCGAGCTGCCGACCGACCGGCCGCGGCCGCCGACGCCAACGTTCCAGGGTGCGAGCATCGATTTCGAGCTTCCCGGCGATCTGGTCGAGGCGCTGGAACTGGTCGGTCGCCGGCACGGCGCGACGCTGTTCATGGTGACCCATGCCGCGCTCGCGATCCTGCTCGCGCGGCTGAGTGGCCGCGGCGACGTGGTGATCGGGACCCCGTACGCCGGTCGCAGCGAGCCGGTGCTCGCGGGCCTGGTCGGCATGTTCGTCAATACCCTGGCCATGCGCTCCACCGTCGAGCTGAGCACGTCGTTCGGGGAGTTCCTGGACCAGGTCCGGGCGCAGGATCTGGCGGACATGGAACACGCCGAGGTGTCCTTCGACGCGGTGGCGACCGCGCTCGGTGTGCCGCGCACCGGTGCGTTCAATCCCGTGTTCCAGACGATGTTCGCGTTCCAGAATCTGGATTTCCCCTCGGTGTCGATCGACGGGCTGACCATCAGCCCGGTCCACGAGGAGCTGACCGCGGCCAAGGTGGACCTGCAGCTGACACTGTTCCCCACCGATCCGTCGGCCCTCGGCGAGGCGGCGGACGGCGCGCCGATGCGCGCCCAGTTCCTATACGCGACCGATCTGTTCGACGAAGCGACGGTGCGGGTCTTCGCGGAGCGCTACCTGCGGGTGCTGGAGAGCATCGCCGCCGATCAGCGGGTTCTGCTGGGTGAGGTCTCCATCGCGACGGCCGCCGAGGAGCAGGCGGCGCTCGCGGCCGCAGATGATCGGCCGCTGAGTGCGGTGATCGCCCAGGCGGCGTTCGCCGCGCCGGACGCGGTGGCGATCGCCGGTGGCGGGGTCGAGGTGACCTTCGCGACGCTGTCGGTCACCGCCACTGCGCTGGCGGCGGCGCTGCCCGATGCGGATGCCGCTCTGACGACCGCGGTGATGAGTCTGGTCCCGGCCATCGCCACCGAGGGGCCGGAGCGGCTCGGTGAAGTGCTCGCTGACCTGCGTGCGCGGGCCGCGGCCGTCCGACTGTCCAGTGATGACCACGATGAATCGAGGGTGCAGAGACTATGACCGGAAACGCCTCTGGAGTGCCGGACTTCTCGAGCACCTGGGGTGAGGCCACCACGGTCGATCTGGTCGCCTACGCCCACCTCGTCGCCCCCGGCGCGACCGCTGTCGACGGGCCCGCCGGCCCGGTGACCTTCGCGGTGCTGGCGCCGCAGGTCGCGGCGACCGCCGGGGTGCTCGCTGCGCAGGGACTCGATCCGGACGTCGCAGTGAATGCCGCGCTCACCCCCGCGGCGGCCGCGGCGGCGGGGGGCGATCCGGTCAAGCTGGCCGAAGGCCTCGCCGCCGCGGTCGCTCAGGTCCGGGCCGCGGCCCGCGACGCGATCGGTGCTGCGGACGCGAGCTCGCTGCCGGGCATCTTCGGTGCCGTCGCGCGCCGGTTCGCCGACCGGATCGCGGTTTCCGACATCGGGGGATCCCGGTTGACCTATGCGGAGCTCGACGCTCAGTCGGCTGCGCTGGCCCGTTCGCTCGTCGCGCGCGGCGTGACGCCCGGAGATCACGTCGCCCTCGCGGTGCCGCGCGATGCGCAACTCCTGGTCGCCATTCTCGGCATCCTGAAGGCCGGTGCCGCGTACGTCCCGCTCGACCTGGCGCACCCGGAGGACCGGCTGAGCTACGTCGCCTCGGTGGCCCGGCCGAGCCTGGTGATCACCGATCCCGAGGGCGCGCAGGCGCTGGCGTTTCTCTCGCTGGACCGCCTCACCGTGGCCCAGCTGCTGGCCGAGAGCGATGCCGCGGTCGCGCTGCCCGCAGCCGTCGCCCCCGGTTCGGCGGCGTACGTCATCTTCACCTCGGGCTCCACCGGCCGGCCGAAGGGCGTCGTCGTGGAGCACCGCAATGTGGTGGCGCTGATGAAGGCCGCCCAGCGGCACTACGGCTTCGGCGAGTCCGACGTCTGGAGCATGTTCCACTCGTACGCCTTCGACGTCTCGGTCTTCGAGATCTGGGGCGCGCTGCTGTTCGGCGGTCGAGTGGCCGTCGTCGACTACCTGACCTCGCGCAGCCCCGACGAGTTCGCCGAACTACTGGAGACCGACGGGGTCACCGTCGTCTCGCAGACCCCATCCGCCTACTACCAGCTGGCCACCGCGCTGCGCCCGGAGAAGGGCCGCGGGCTCGCCCGGTCCGTGCGGTACATGATCTTCGCCGGTGAGGCGCTCGACTTCGCCCAGGTGCAGCGCTGGTACGACGATCGGCAGGCCGTCGACGGAAACTCCGGCCCGGTGCTGGTCAACATGTACGGCATCACCGAGACCACGGTGCACTCGAGTTTTCGGGCGCTGAGCCCGGAGTTCGTGGCCACGGCTAAGGGCTCGGACGTCGGTGCCGGGCTGCCCGGCCTCACCCTGCGTCTCCTCGACGAGCGGCTCGCCGAGGTTCCCGACGGGGTGCGGGGCGAGATCTACGTCAGCGGTGCCCAGGTGACCCGCGGCTACCTCGGCCAGCCCGGCCTCACGGCCTCCCGATTCGTCGCCGACCCGTTCGCCGGCGACGGCACCCTGATGTACCGCAGCGGTGACCTCGGCATCTATCGCGACGGGGCGCTGGAGTTCCTCGGCCGCTCCGACGGCCAGATCCAGCTCCGCGGCTTCCGCGTGGAACTCGGCGAGGTGGAGAGCGCGCTGCTGCGGCTGCCGGGGGTCAGTGAGAGCGCCGTCGCCGTGCGCCCCGGTCCGGGCGGCGTCGACACCCTCGTCGGCTATCTGGTGTCGACCGATGCGCAGCCGCCGACCGGTGCACAGGCACGGGAGGCGGTCGCCGCCTTCGTGCCCGGCTACATGGTCCCGGACGTCGTGATGATCCTCGACCGGCTGCCGTTGACCGTCAACGGAAAGCTCGACCGCCGCGCGCTGCCCGATCCGGTCTTCGAAGGCGGCGCGGAATACGTTGCGCCGCAAGGCGATACCGAGATCGCGCTGGCCGAGATCGTGGCCGAGGTGTTGCAGCTCGACCGCGTCTCGGTCACCGACTCCATCTTCGACCTCGGCGGCAACTCGCTGTTGGCCGCCCGCATCGTCGGGCGCGCCTGCGAGGCGCTCGGTGTCGACATGAACATGCGCGACCTGTTCGCCGATCCGACGGTGCGCGGTCTGGCCGGCGCCGTCTCCGGCCTCGGTGCCGCGCTGCCGCCGCTCACCGCGCCGCAGGTCCGGCCCGAGCGCATCCCGCTGTCCTTCGCGCAGGAGCGGATGTGGTTCATCAACCGCTTCGATCCGGAGGCCCCCACCTACAACATCCCGGCCGTCCTGCGGGTCACCGGGCCGCTCGACGCCGCGGCGCTGCGCGCGGCACTGGCCGACGTGGTGGCTCGCCACGAGGTGCTGCGCACCGTCTTCCCGGACGTCGACGGCGAACCGGTCCAGTCGATTGCGCCCGCCGCCGATGCCTCCGCGGGACTGGACTGGCGCGTGGTGGCCGACGAGGACGAGTTCGCGACCGCCGCGGGCGCCGGATTCGACGTGACCCGGCAGCGGCCGATCCGCGGCGTGCTCTGGCCGGTCGCGGAGAACGAGCACGTCGTCGCGGTGATCGTGCACCACATCGCCGCCGACGGCGAGTCGCTGCTGCCGCTGGTGACCGACCTGGTGACGGCCTACGCGGCCCGCGCACAGGGGGCGGCCCCGGCGTACGCGCCGATGGACGTGCAGTTCGCCGATTTCGCGATCTGGCAGCACGAGGCGCTGGGCAGCACCGACGACGAAGACACGGTGCTCGGGCGGCAGCTCGCCTTCTGGCGCAAGCAGCTCGCCGGCGCGCCGGACCTGCTGGAGCTGCCGACCGATCATCCGCGGCCGGCCGTCGCCACGCATCGCGGCGCCCAGCACGACTTCGCCATCCCGGCCGAGGTCGCCGACCGGTTGACCACCCTGGCGCGCGAACTGGACGCGACGCCGTTCATGGTGGTCCACGCGGCGCTGTCGGTGCTGCTGGCCCGGATGACCGCGACCGACGACATCGCGGTGGCGACCCCGATCGCCGGGCGCGGGCAGGCCGCGCTCGACGCGATGGTCGGCATGTTCGTTAACACCCTGGTGTTGCGCGCAACGGTGGAACCGGACATGTCGTTCACGGATCTGGTGGCCCAGGTCCGCGGCAGCGACCTGGATGCCTTCGCCAACGGTGATCTGCCCTTCGAACTGCTGGTGCAGGCGCTCGATCCGGTGCGCAGTGAGGCCTTCTCGCCGCTCGCCCAGGTGATGCTGTCGTTCGACCCGGCCGCCTCCGCGCAACAGCAGACGGTCACCGTGGCCGGACTCGACTTCGCGGCCGTGCCGCCGCCGGTGATTCCGGCACAGCTCGACCTGACGGTCGTCGTCGGCTCGGCGCCGACCGGCGATGAGTGGACCGGTGGTCTGGTCTACGCGACCGACCTGTTCACCGAGCCGTCTATGCGTGCCTTCGCCGGCCGGTTCGTGGCGCTGCTGGATGCCCTGACCGCCGATCCGTCGGCGAGCGTCGGCGACGCGCTGCTGCTGGCGCCCGCCGAGGCGGCCGAGATCGTCGCCGACAGCACCGGTGCGGTGGTGTCGGTGCCGTCGGTGGTGTCGGTGGGTGATGTGGTGGCTGGGC
>CAZEOP010000060.1:14018-16422 GCA_964513715.1 uncultured Gordonia sp. | reverse complement strand
CCAAGGCCGTCAACGACATCAAGGGCGGCAAGATCAACTTCCGCGTCGACAAGGCCGCGAACCTGCACTTCGTGATCGGCAAGGCCTCGTTCTCGCCGGAGCAGCTGGCCGAGAACTACGGCGCCGCGTACGAGGAGATCATGCGGGCCAAGCCGTCGGCGGCCAAGGGTCGTTACCTGAAGAAGGTCACGCTCTCGACCAACACCGGCCCGGGTATCCCGGTCGACCCGACGGTCTCGCGCAACTTCACCGAGGCTGCGCAGGCCTGACGCGGCATTCGGATCGATCCGGTCCGGCTGCGAATGTCTACGACGAGGGGCACCGCCATTGCGGCGGTGCCCCTTCGTCGTCCTCAGAACCGGGCATCCGCGTGCCGGGCGCCGGGCCGGTTGTGCCCGATGCTCCGGTGGTCCGGTTCGCGCCGGGGCCAGAGCGTGTAGCTCACGGCCCACAGCGCATCGATCGCCAACAGGATGCCGAAGGCGGAGAAGGCCGCCCCGAGGGCCTCGGTGGGGCCGGTCGCCACGACGCGGAGCAACTCCAGCACCGCCGCGCCGATCAGCGCGGCGAGTCCGGTCCGCGCGAGGTCGAACCAGCAGGCGCGGGCGTACGCCGCGCCGTAGAGCTTGACCGGCGCCGGTCCACCGGCGAAGCGGTGGGCGAAGCGGGTGTCGGCCCAGGAGATCATCCGGTGGCCGTAGGCCAGGGAGAAGCCGAGGTAGATCGCCGCGAGACCGTGCGCGAACTCGGCGGGCGCGCCGCGATGCAGATCGATGCCGGCCGCGCTCAGCAGCACCAGGTCGACGACCGGTGTCAGCGCGAGCAGTGCCAGGCCGAGTCGGCGGCGTCCCAGCAGGTAGCGAGTGGCGAGGCCGGCGACGATGACCACCCAGAAGGCGATCTCGCAGCCGAGGATCAGTGCGACCATGACGATGCTCCCTTGGTAGTACGGCTGTGCTAAGAAAATAAACTAGCACGGTCGTGCTAGTTTGTCCGCATGCCGAAACGGATCGATGTGGAGCAGCGCCGCCAGGAGCTGGCCGCCGCCGTGTGGGAGGTGGTCCGCGGGCGGGGTATCGGTGCCCTCTCGGTGCGCACGGTGGCCGCGGAGGCCGGCGTCGCCGTCGGCTCGCTCCGGCACGTCTTTCCCACGCGCTCCGAACTGGTGGTCTTCTCGGCCGAGCTGATGCTGAGCCAGGCGCGTCGGCGGATCGATGCGGTGCCGCGTACCGGCCGCATCGAAGCCGACGTTCTGGCACTGCTCACCGAGCTGCTGCCGATCTCGGCGGATGCCCGAGCCGAACTGGAGGTCAATCTGGCGCTGATCGCCGAGGCGCCCGCGGTCCCGGAACTGCGGCCGGTGCGCGACCGGGCACTGCGGGAACTGCGGGACTTCTGCACGGCGATCGCCTCGTGGCTGATCGCCGACGCCGCGGGCCGCGAGCAGGCCGAGGTCGACGCGGATATCGCGGGTCGTCGCTTGCACGCGCTGGTCGACGGTCTGGCGCTGCACCTGTTGAGTGATCCCGGCGGCGGCGACGTGGACTGGGCGCTGGCGATTCTGCGCGACGAGATAAGCGCGCTGCACACGCCGGCGTGATCGCTTCGCGCCGCCCGGATGTCCGCGGGGATCGGCGCGATGGGAATCTGATCGGGTGAAGGAGATTCCGGACGACGACGCGGCCTCCGGCGGCCCGTCGCGCCGCGCGGCTCGACCGGTCGGCACCGCGGTGCGCGCGGAGGTGCTGACCGGACTGCGCCTGTCGTTGCCCGCGGGGCTCGGCATGTTCCCGCTCGGGATGGCCTTCGGGCTGCTCGTGCTGCAGCAGGGGCTGTCGTGGTGGCTGGCTCCGGCGCTGTCGATCATGGCGTACGCGGGCTCGCTGGAGCTGCTGCTGGTCGGGATGATCGCGACCCTCACGCCGCTCGCCACCATCGCGCTGACCGCCTTCCTGGTCAACTTCCGGCACGTCTTCTATGCGTTCTCGTTTCCGTTGCGGGTGGTGCGCGGCCGGCTCGCCCGGCTCTACTCGGTGTACGCGCTGACCGATGAGGCGTACGCGGTCACCGCGGCCGCCCCGGGTTCGTGGACGCACCCGCGCCTGCTGGCCACCCAGGTGGCGTTCCAGGCGTACTGGGTCGGGGGCGGCCTGGCCGGGGTGGCGGTGGGCCGGCTGCTCCCGGGCCCCGTCGAGGGCCTGGAGTTCGCGCTGTGCGCCCTGTTCATCACGTTGACCCTCGACGCCTGCCGCACCCGCCGGGAGGTGCCCGCGCTGCTCCTGGCGGGTCTGGCCTTCGGGCTCGCGGTGATCCTGGCGCCGGGTGCCGTGCTGTTCACCGCGCTGCTGGTCTTCGTGGGACTGCTGATGGTCCGCTACGCCGGCTCCCGGATCGTCGCCGCGCG
>CAZEOP010000060.1:0-13918 GCA_964513715.1 uncultured Gordonia sp. | reverse complement strand
TCTTCGTGGGACTGCTGATGGTCCGCTACGCCGGCTCCCGGATCGTCGCCGCGCGAGACGGGGGAGATCGGGGGAGCGATGCCTGAGCTCGGCTATGTGGTCGCGGTGCTGCTGACGGTTCTCGTCATCACCTTCGGGTTGCGGGCGCTACCCTTCGCGGTGCTCGGGCCGCTGCGTCGATCGCGATTCGTGATCACCATGGCGGCGTGGCTCCCGCCCGGAATCCTGGGCATCCTGGCGGTCGCGACGCTGAGGTCGGCCGTCGATGTGGACGACCGGGTGCTGCCGGCGTTGACCGCGGTGGCGGTCACCGTCGTGGTGCACCTGGCTTCCGGCCGGCGAACGCTGCTGAGCGTCGGCCTGGGCACCGCGACCTACATCGGACTGCTCGCCCTGCTGCCGGCGTAGCGGGAGTCGGGCCGTCCGATCCTGGGGAGGGGCTTGCCGAGACCCGCCGTTTCGCCTCGCCGGCGTGGTGAGTTCATTCGCACTGCGGCGTGCAGGCGGACATTTGTTCGCTGAGTGAAACCGCCTGAAGTCAAATATGACCTGGGCTAATGCTATCTGACAATAAAAACTTCCCAATTCAGAGCACGATTGTTCTCCGAAAAGTTGCTGCCGCCGTAGATTGTGGGCTAACTTCCTACGCGACAGTAAGTTACTGCACAGTAGGTTTTCTGGCAGTGGGATGAGAAGAGGGTTCACCCGTGATGATCTCGAGGGGGCGGTTCGGCCGCCGATTGATTGCCGCCGGCGCGGCCGCGCTGCTGGCCGGTGCCGTGTTGACCGCCGCGCCGGCAGGTGCGCAACCCGTTGGCGCAGAGCCCGGGCCGGCCGCCAACGAGGCCCAGCTGGCCCAGCAGCTCACCGATCTGATCAACGAGGGGGCGCCGACCGGCCGGCGGGCCGTGAACGGGCTGGCCCGCGATGTCGACTGGACCGGGCCCACCCGCAAACTGCCGCCCATCGCGCCGACCGTCGGCGTCGGCCCGCGACAGACCGGTTTCTGGCCGGCCTTCGCCTACAGCCAGGTGTACCCGCGCGTCGCACCTCCCGGCGCCGACGACTGGAACTGCACGCCGAAGCAGGGGCAGAATCCCGTCGTTCTGCTGCACGGCACCTGGGAGAACGCCTACGACAACTGGGCGGCCTTCGCCCCCGTGCTGAAGAAGGCCGGGTACTGCGTCTTCACCCCGAACTACGGCCGCACCGATCTGCTCGACATCGGAGGCCTGGGTACCGTGCTGCCCGGCACCAACGGGGTGGCGAAGGTCAGCCGTTCGGCGCAGCAGCTCGACCCCTACATCGACAAGGTGCTGCGCAAGACCGGCGCGCAGCAGGTGGAGCTCATCGGCCACTCGCAGGGCGGCCTGCTGGCCCGCTACTGGATGAAGCGCTACAACGGACACAAGCGGGTGCACAACCTCATCACCTACGGCGCCACCAACAACGGCACCACGCTCATCGGCATCGGCGCGCTCGGCCGCGGCTTCAACAACGTCGGCCTCGACGTGCTGGCCCCGGTCACCCTGCTCGTCGGCTCGGCCGGGATCGACCAGACCGTCGACTCGCCGACCATCAAGTACGTCAACAATGTGGCCCCGTACCGGGATCGCAAGCAGAAGCGGGTCTACCCGGATGTGCAGTACACGATCGTCGGCTCGCGATACGACGAGGTCACCACGCCGTACGATCTGACCTTCATCCGCGGCTACCGCAATGTCCGCAACATCACCCTGCAGGACGGCTGCGAGCAGGACACCTCCGACCACATCTCGATGTCGTACTCCGCGCGGGCAGTCTCGATCGCCCTGAACACGCTGGACCCGGAGCGCTTCCCGCACCTGAAGTGCGGCGGCAATCCGTGGTTCTTCAGCTTCTGAGGCGGCTGCACCTGCTGAGCTAGCGGCGAAGAACCATCGGCGACGACGCCGGGCGGCACCGAGGGGGCCGCCCGGCGTCGTCGTCCGCGGTTCGGCTGTTGTTCCGCGGGTCGCGCCGCGCCTGCGCTAGCGTTCGGTGGCATGGACGCAGCGGGAACCAAGATCAGCATCGTCGGTGCCGGAGCCGTGGGCACCGCGATCGCCTATTCGTCGCTCATCCGCGGGGTGGCGCGCACGGTGGCACTGATGGACGTGAACAAGGAGAAGGTCGACGCCGAGGTGCTCGATCTCTCGCACGGGCTCGAGTTCGTGCCGCGCGCCAAGGTGATCGGCGACGCCGATCCGGCCGTCTGCGCGGGCTCGGACGTGGTGATCTTCACCGCGGGTGCCAAGCAGAAGCCGGGCCAGACCCGCCTGGAACTGGCCGAGGCGACCATTGCGCTCACCAAGAAGGCGCTGCCGCCGATCGTGGCGGCCGCACCGGAGGCGCGGTTCGTCATGGTGACCAATCCGGTCGACGTGATCACCTACGCGGCGGGCAAGATCACCGGTCTGCCGCGCAATCAGCTCTTCGGCTCCGGCACTGTGCTCGACTCGTCGCGGCTGCGCTTCCTGCTGTCCGAGCACTGCGGTGTGGCAGTGCAGAACGTGCACGCCTACATCGCCGGCGAGCACGGCGACTCGGAGATACCGCTGTGGTCGTCGGCCACCATCGGCGGTGTCCCGCTGCTGGAGTGGGAGCCGGTGCCCGGCTTCGGGCCGCTCGATGAGTCGGCTCGCCGCGAGATTCACCGGGAGGTGGTGTCCGCGGCCTACAAGATCATCCAGGGCAAGGGCGCCACCAACTACGCGATCGGCCTGGCCACGTCGCGCATCGTCGAGGCGGTGCTGAACGACGAGCACCGCGTGCTCCCGGTGTCCTCGCTGATCGACGACGACTACCACGGCATAACCGACGTGTGCCTGTCGTTGCCGACGCTGGTCGACGCGAACGGGGCGGGGGAGCGGCTGCCGATCTCGATGTCCGCCGACGAGCTCGCCGGTCTGCGGGCCTCCGCCGACACGCTGCGGGACATGCAGCGGCAGTTCGGCTTCTGAGCCGCCTTGTCGCATCACCTGCGTCACCCTGCGGCCGCCCGCAAGGCCCCGCCGCGAATCTGTGGACAGCCTGCGCCTGTGGATGACGTGATCGATCCGGCGGCCGCGCGTCGTTAGCCTGGCTTCCATGCGCGACGACAAGCTCCTGACCCGAATCTCCGGCCTGCTACGCCAGGCCGAGGGCACCGACAACGTGCACGAGGCCGAGGCCTTCCTCGCCGCCGCGCAGCGGATCGCGACGGCCTCGTCCATCGACCTGGCGCTGCGCAGCTGCTCGGTGCCGATCACCCGGCAGGTCGCCATCGGCACGGCCGGGAAGCGGGGGCTGCGTACCTATGTGCAGCTGTTCGTGCAGATCGCCCGGGCCAACGAGTTGACCTGCGATGTGGCTGCCAACTCGACCTATGTGATCGCCTACGGCTTCGAGTCCGATCTCGACGCTGTCGAGGCGTTGTACGCCTCGCTGGTGGTGCAGATGGTGGCGGCCAGCGACGCCTACCTGAAGTCCGGTGCCTACCGGAACGAGACCGCGCAGCAGGTGGTGACCCGCGACGTGGGCCCGTGGCGCCGCCGGACGGTGGAGTCCAAGCCGCTCTCGCCGATCACCGCGCGACTGAACTTCCAATCCGCCTTCGCCGAGCGGATCGGGGCCCGGCTGATGCAGGCGCGGGACGCGCAGCGCCGGGCGGCGCTCGACGCGGAGACCGCGGCGGGCGGCTCGTCGTCGACGGCACTGGCCTTGCGGCACAAGGAGATCGAGGTGGCCGACCACTATCGGCGGGAGTCGACGGCGCGGGGCACCTGGCGGGCCGCCCGGGCGAACGCCGGCTACTCGTCGGCGGCCCGGGCGGCCGGCGACCGGGCCGGTCGCCGGGCCAAGCTCGGCCCGGACCGGGAACTCGGCGGGGCGCGCGGCGCGCTGGAGCAGTGAGCCGCGCGCCGCTCCGGTGCGGTGCGGCCGACTCGGTACGGTGAGACGCGGGCCACAGGGGGACCGTGCGCGGTAGCGGCCGCGCGGACCGCGGTGGACGGATCGAGGAGAGTGCGCATGCTGGGATCGGTGACGCGAGCGGTCACTTCACGGATCGGCTATCTGCGCGGGGTGCCGCCGATCGACCCGTCCGGGGCGGTGGTGGTGGTGACCGGCGGTGCCCGCGGCATCGGGGCGCGGACGGCGGAGCTCTTCGCTGCGCGCGGCGCCACGGTGTGGATCGGGGACCTCGACGAGGACGTCGCGACGGCGACCGCCGCGCAGATCCGCGGCGCCGTCGCCCGCCGGCTGGATGTGGCCGACCGCGAGTCCTGGCGGCTGCTGATCAACGAGGTGCTGGTCGCCCACGGCCGCCTCGACGTGCTGATCAACAACGCCGGGGTGATGCCGGTCGGTCCGTTCGCGGACGAGCCCGAGGCCACCACCGAGCTGATACTCGACGTGAACGTCCGCGGCGTCCTCAACGGCATGCACCTGGTGCTGCCGCTGATGGCCGCGGCCGGACGCGGCCACGTCGTCAACGTCTCCTCGATGGCCGGGATGATCCCATTGCCCGGCATGGTCACCTACAACACCAGCAAGTACGCCGCGCTCGGCGCCTCGCTGGCCGCGCGCCGCGAGTACGACGGCACCGGCGTCACCGTCTCGGCGATCATGCCCTCGGCGGTGCGCACCGAGCTCTCCTCGGGCGCCGACCTGTCGGTGCTGCCGACCGTCGACCCCGAGGACGTCGCGGCGGCGATCCTGGCGACGCTCACCACGCGTGCGGCCAAGACCTCGTCGCCGGGCTGGGTGCTGCCGGGCTGGGGGCTGGTCGAGGCCTTCGTCCCCGAGACCGTCGAACGTCTCGCCCGGCGGCTGATCGGTCACGACCAGGCGCTCGCCCTCGACCCGGTGGGCCGCCGGAACTACCTGGATCGCCTTGCCCGTCAGACCGTGGGCGATGCGGGCTCGGCTAGCGGGGCCGGAACTCGGGCGGGGGCCGGCCGATGAGCCGCATCGCCCTGGTCGTCGGCTGCGGCGGCACCATCGGCGGCGCCTGGTCGATCGCCGCACTGACTTCCCTTGCGCGGCAGCTCGATTGGGATCCGCGCGAGGCCTCGATCATCCAGGGCACGTCGGCCGGTGCGGAGCTGGCGGTGCTGCTCGGCGGCGGCTTCTCGATCGACCAACTGGTCGACATGCAGCGCGGCGCGCCCGTCGACCCGGTGCTGTCCGCGCACCTGGCGGCCACCCCGTCGGGGGTGCCGCCCATTCCGGCACCGGCCGCGGCGGCGCCGTCGACTCTGCTGCGGCGGGGCGGCGGCCACCGGCGGCTGACCGGCTTCGCCCCGCGCGGACGCGGAGATGCCGCGTGGCTGGAGCGGCTGGCCGCGGCCGTCGCCGAGCCGGACACCGGATGGGTGGCGCATCCCGGCGTGCGGCTGGTGGCCTACCGGCCCGACGACGATGCGCGGATCGCCTTCACCGGACCCGGGCAGTCGGTCGCGGGCGATGCCGCATCCATCGATGCTGCGACGCTCGGTCAGGCGCTGCGGGCCTCGTGGGGCATCCCGGCGTGGATGCCGCCGGTGCAGATCGACGGACGCAGGTACGTCGACGGCGGCGCCGCGTCGACCGCCTCGGTCGACCTGATCGGTGCCGGCGAGGCCGACGTGATCTATGTCATCGCCTCGATGGCCGGGCTCGACGATGCGCGCGGCCCGGGGCCCGGAGGCCTGGCCGAGGCCCGGCTGCTGCGCCGGCCGATGTCGGCGGTGCTGCGGCGCGAGGTCGCGGCGGTCCGGGCGCGCGGCACCCGCGTCGTGGTGATCTCGCCGACCGCCGCCGAACTGGGCGCGCTGGGGGCCAACTTCATGCGGCGCGCTCACCGTGCGACGGCCTTCGCCGCCGCGCTGGAGTCGACGCCGGCGACGGTCGCCGCCGCGCTAGCGACTCAGGACGCTCGGTGACCGCCGCGCCGCGCGAGCCGCGCATCGTCGTCATCGGGGCCGGCGTCGCCGGCATCACCGCGGCGCAGGTGCTCACCGAGGCCGGCTTCACCGATCTGCAGGTGCTCGAGAAGGCGCCCGACGTGGGCGGGGTCTGGTACTGGAACCGCTATCCCGGCCTCACCTGCGACGTACCCTCGCAGCTCTATCAGTTCGGGTGGGCGCCCAAGGCCGACTGGTCGAGGGTGTGGGCCGACGGTGCCGAGATCCAGCGGTACCACCGCGAGGTGGTCGATCGCTTCGGGCTGAGCGAGCGTATCCGGTGCAACACCGAGGTGGTCGCGGCGGTCTTCGACGATGCTGCCGGGGAGTGGACGCTGACCACCGCCGACGGGGAGGAGCTCGTCGCCGACTTCGTGCTGTGCGCCACCGGTGTGCTGGAGAATCCGGCGTACCCGGCCATCGACGGCCTCGACTCGTTCTCCGGGCCGGTGGTGCACACCGCGCGCTGGGACTCGGAGGTCCAGACCGCCGGCCGGCGGATCGCGGTGCTGGGCACAGGATCGACCGGCGTGCAGGTGGTCTCGGCGTTGCAGCCGGACGCCAGTGCGCTGACTCACTTCGTGCGTACCCCGCAGTGGGTGCTGTGGGCGCCGATGACACTGCCGCAGCTGCCGGGTGCGGCCGCCGTGCTCGGGCGGTGGCCGGGGCTGCACCGTGATTTCTACCGGGGGCTGCTGTGGGGCTCGGGGGTCTTCGCCGACGTGGTGCTGCGGCCGTCGTGGCGGCGCACCGCCGTGCAGGCCTACGCCCGCGCCTGTCTGCGCGTGCAGGTGCGCGATCGCGATCTTCGCCGCAGGCTGACCCCGGACTTCGAGCCGCTGTGCAAGCGCCAGGTGGTGTCGGGGACCTACTACCGGGCGCTGCAGCAGCCGAACGCGGCCCTGGTCACCGAGGCGATTGAGCGGGTGACGCCGGACGGCATCGTCACGGCCGACGGCGCCCGCCACGAGGTGGACGTGATCGTGCTGGCCACCGGTTTCCGCGCGCACGACTACATGCGCCCGATGCGCATCACCGGCCGTGCCGGCCGCACCCTGGACGAGGCCTGGGCCGACGGTCCGAGGGCCTACCGGATGACGGCGATCCCGGGCTTCCCCAATCTGTTCACCGTCCTGGGCCCCAACTCGCCGACCGGCTCCATCTCGCTGCAGCATTCGGCGGAACTGTCCGCGCGGTACATCGCGCGGTGGCTGGAGCGCTGGCGCCGCGGCGAGGTCGACGCCGTCGAGGTGACCGACGAGGCCACTGACCGCTTCTACGCCGACGTCGCCGCGGCCATGGGGCCGACGGTCTGGAACACCGGCTGCAACTCCTGGTACTTCACCGAGTCGGGCAACATCGACCTGTTCCCGTTCGACCGCGCGACGATGCGCCGCCTGCTCGCCGACCCCGACCCCGCCGACTTCCGCCCTTCGACGGGGCTCAGGGACCGCCCTTCGACGGAGCTCAGGGACCGCCCTTCGACGGGGCTCAGGGACCGCCCTTCGACGGAGCTCGGGGAGCGGGGCTGAAATCCGTCGCGGATTCGCCCGGAGATCCGGCAGGATCCGCGACGGATTCCGGTCGGCGGCGAGGTCAGCGCACGCCGGAGGAGTGGTAACCGGCGCGCAGCAGCAGGGCGGCCGGCTCGCCGAGCACGACGGACACGGCGTGCAGCATCGCCTCCCGGAACTCCGCGCCGTGCCATCGCGTCCCGTTCGGGCCGCCGGACAGCCCGGCGCTCACCGACAGGTGATGGGCCAGCTCGTGCAGGAGGGTGCTCTCCCGCCCGTACTCGCGGGCATGCAGCGGAATCGCGATGGTCGCCGTCGACGGCTCGTAGTGCGCGCGGGTCTGCCCGCGCCGCTCCCGCACGCGGACACCGCCGGCCGCCGGGTAGCGCTGCGCGATGCCGTCCAGGGCCAGTACCTCGTCGGCGTACCGCTGCATCGAGGCCACGTCGGCGAAGCGCCGCTGCGTGGGCACCCACAGGCGCGAGCCGTGGAAGTCAACGGCGCCGCCCCGGTCGAGGATCCCCGACCACAGCCGCTCGGCGTCGTACACGGCCGCCGCGCTCACCGGCGTACCTCGGCACCCGGACCCGTCATGCACGCACCGCCGTTCTGTCGTCGCTCGCGGTCCCCGTGGTGATCGTGTCACCGGCCGATGAGATGATCGATGGGAGGAGTCGGCGGCCCGGCCGGCCGCCGCGGACAGGAGTTCGGCGCGATGAGCAACGCGAAGCCCCAGCAGGTGGATCGTATCGAATACCGGCAGCGCAGCGTCCGCAGCCGGATGTCCTGGTTGGGGCTGCGCACGGTGGCCTACCCGGTGATCGCGGTCTGGTCGCGCACGCCGGAGAAGGACTGGCCCTACGACCTCTTCGACCAGATGGCCGGCAAGGTGGTCCCGCCGCTGCCCAGCAACTTCCGCGAGCCGGTGGAACTGCCGAACTGCCCGGCCGAGCTGCAGATCCCGGTCGGTGTGAAGCCCGGTCGCGCCATCCTCTACCTGCACGGCGGCGCCTTCATCGTGGGCGGCATCGCCTCGCACCGGAGGCTGGCCGGGGCCATCGCCCGCGAGGCGCAGGCCCAGGTGCTGGCCGTCGGCTACCGCAAGATGCCCGACCATCCGCCATCGGTGTCCGTGGCCGACTGTCTCGACGGCTACCGGTGGCTGCTCGACCGCGGCTTCACCCCCGAGCAGATCGTCATCGCCGGCGATTCGGCGGGCGGCTTCCTCACCGCGATGACCGCGGTGGCGATCCGGGACGCCGGCATGCCGGTCCCGGCCGGTCTGATCTGCGAGAACCCGCTGATCGACCCCACGCCCTCGCGCCGGCGCGAGGGTGCCTACCGGATCGCCGACCCGCTCTTCCCGCATCGCGCGTTCACCGAGTTCGACCGGCTGATCCGGTCCACCGAGCCGTCCGGCGACGCCGTCGCCCCGCTCGACGGCGACCTGTCCGGGCTGCCGCCGACCCTCATTCAGGTGGGCTCGCACGAGACGCTGCGGGTGGACTCGGAGGACTTCGCCGCGGCGCTGGCCGCGGCCGGCGTGCCGGTGCGGCTGGAGATCTTCCGGGGCGCCGTGCACGTCTTCCAGGCGTTCATCGACCTGCTGCCCGAATCCCGCGTCGCCATCAAGTCGATGGGCCGCTTCGCCGTGCGCTGCTTCGAGACGGCCGCGAAGTCCGACGCCCGCTGAGCTCTTGGTCCCTCGGCTTCGCGGGGTGGCTTCGACACGCGCTCTTCACTTCGTTCATCGCGCGGCTCAGCCGGCGTAAAGGCAGGCAGGCGGGCGTGAGAGGTCAGGGCCGGCGGGACACGGGGGCTTCGACACGGGCGGTTCCTGAGCCCCGTCGAAGGGCCTTCGTCGCCCGGCTCAGCCGGCGTCAAGGCAGGCCGGCGTGAGGGCGGGTCGGCGTGAGGGGGAGTCGAAGGCCTAGGAGGGGTCGTCGACGACGCTGAGGCGGGTGGCCATCGGGTGCAGCTGGGAGGCGGTGGGCACCGGATCCGCACCCAGTTCGCCGTCGGCCAGGAAGGTCAGGTAGCTCGGCTTGTTCGGGTCGAGTACCAGCTGCTGGCGGCGGCCGCGGGCCTTGATCAGGTCCGGCACGATGGTCAGGTAGCGGGGCATGCTCGCGGCGTAGACGTCCACCCGCAGCCGATGCCCGGGCGCCAGGACGGCGTCGGTGGGCACCAGGTCGACGTCGATGCGGACCGGCTCGTCGGCCGGCACCGGCAGCCGCCGCTCGCGCGAGAGATAGTGCACGGCGTCCACCAGGGTGCCGCCCTCGGCGTAGGTGGAGCGCGACGGATCGAGCGCCCGGTTCGACGCGGTCAGCGCGCCGTTGGTGAGCACCGTCGACGTCCCGTCGGGGGCCACGTCGTTCACGGTGACCGCCCAGATGCCCTCGTGCGCGGTGGTCGAGACGTTCAGCCGCAGGTTCATCTGCCCGGAGATCTGCACGGGCTCGGTGACCGGCTCGCTGGTGAAGCTCAGGCCGCCGCGTTCCTGGAAGGACGCGTCCTGGGAGAACTTGCGGCCCAGCGCGATCGGCAGGCCGGCGAAGACCTGCGAGGTGTCCCGGGAGACCAGGCCGCGCAGGTCCGGGCTGATCCGCAGGGACCGGCGTCGGGTGGCGCCCACCGGGCGCAGCGAGCCGTCGTGCCGGGTGTGCGGCGCCGTGCCCGAGCTCTCCTCGGCGAGGAACAGCCGCTGCGGGCGCACGCCGCGTCGCGGGAACTCCGGACCGCAGCTCCACGCGCCGCCCTGCTGCTCCAGGGTGACCGGCCCGTACGACTCGATGCCGTTGCGGATGCCCTTGAGCCAGCGGTCGAACCAGGCGCGCTGCAGCACGTCCACCTGCGGTGGCTGGTGTTCGCCGCCGTGGTCGCAGCCCGGGTCGAGGTGATAGCAGTCGGCCACCAGCATCTGCTTGCGGCCCGGTTCCATCTGCAACTGCTGGTACACGCGGGTGGCGCTGCGGCCGAACAGGTCGTGCCAGCCGCCCACGGTGAAGGTGGCGGCCTGGATGTTCTCGATGGCGGGGGAGCGCTCGGCGAAGTACGGGTGGTCGTAGATGCGATAGTCCTGGGCGGTCAGGAAACCCCAGAGCAGCGACGGCATCTCGGTGACCGGGCTGGTGATGCGGTCGCGCAGCCAGCGGTACTGGTCGCCGGTCACCACGTCGGCCAGCAGGGTCGCCGGATTCGGCAGCCACTTCATGCCGTTCACCAGGGCCAGCCACATCGGGATGAAGGCCGACGGCATGCCGCCGGTGATGTAGATGTCGCGGACCACGTCCTCGCTGCCCTCGATGGTGAAGATCGCCTGCAGCGCTTCCGGGCGCAGGGCGGCGGCCTGCAGCGAGTTGATGGCCGAATAGCTCCAGCCGGTCATGCCGACGGCGCCGTCGCACCACGGCTGCCGGGCCACCCAGTCGATCACCTCCACCGAGTCGTGCTGCTCGCGCTCGCCGAGGATCTGCCACTTGCCCTGCGAGGCGCCGGTGCCGCGGACGTCCACCAGGACCTGCACATAGCCGGCCTGCACCAGGTTGCGGTTGATGCCGAAGACGTCGAACAGGCCCCGGTCGAAGGTGCGGGTGAGCCGGGAGACCCCGGCCAGCGGTCCGCGCTGGTGGGTCATCGTGCTCGCGGCGCCGCGGATCGCGCGGCCGACCACCGGGCCGTGCAGCAGGTGGTCGAAGCCGTCGAGCAGCGCCCGGTTGTACGGGTTCACGTTGACCACGGCGGGGAAAGCGACCTTCGACGGCTGGCCGACCCGGTTCGCGGGCCGCACGACGGTGGCGCGCAGCCGTACGCCGTCGCTCATCGTGAGGGTGACATTGCGGTCGATGTGCACGCGCGGGAAGGGCTTGCGGCCGTGCACGGCCTCGCGCCAGGCCACCGCCTGGTGACCGCCGTCGGCATCGGAGTAGACGTCCTGGGCGCCGCGGCCGAAGGCGGCGTCAGGGGCGAAGTCGCGCTCCACGCTCACGAGTGAACCTCTCTTCCCGGCGCACGCGTCCGGGCTCTCCCGGGTGCGGCGCGGTGTGACTTGGCTAACCGTACTCAGTACCAATTAAGCATGTCGGCGTTCCAGATATCACATCGGTGGGGGCGAATCGACGTGCTCGGGTGACCCGATCGTGACCGCGGCGGCCGCCGTCATCAGCATCGCACCGCCGATCTGGGTGGACAGATCGCGCTCGGGAATCGCCGACGAGTGCACCGCGCCGCCGGTGAACCGTGCGGCCTCGCCGGTGGCCGACGGCATCGTCGCGGGCCGCGCCCAGTCCGCGCCGAACAGCGGCAACCCGTCGACCGTGGCCCGATTGGCCCAGGCCGCGTCGGCCGCCGTCAGTACCAGTTCGCCGGCGCGGGCGCGCAGCGCCTCGCACCCCGGGGCATCGGCCGGCAGATCGGTGGCGATCAGCGCCAGATTCCGGGCCAGGACGGCGGTGAACAGGCCGCCGTCGCCGCCGCCGTGCCCGATCAGCACGCCGTCGACGCTCTGTCGCTCGTCCACCGCTGCCAGCAGCGCGGCGATCCGGTCCAGGTGGATCGGTGCCCGGGTGTGCCGGTAAACCTCGAGCGAGAGCCCCAGCGTGACGCCCTGGCAGTAGGTGTAGGCGGTGTCGACACGGCGGCGTGAGCCGTCGGCCTCGAGCCAGAAGCCGTCGCCGATCAGTCCGCTGGGCAGGGTGAATTCGTCGTAGATCCAGTTCTCGGTGGCCAGTGCGCGCTCGACCCGGCCGGTTCGGGCGGCGAAGATTCCGGCCGGGCCGTTGGCCGGCACGTTGAAGAACCAGTCGGTGGTGCGCCACGGGATGCCGCCGCCGCGTTCCGGCGCCCAGGAGTCGTGCAGCACCCGGCCGAAGACGGCCAGCGCCCGGCGATGCGGCTGCCCCAGGCGGCGGCGCGCGCGTTCGAGGGCCAGCGCCAGCCAGGCCATGTCGTCGTAGTACTCGTTGGTCCAGCGCCCCAGATTGCGCAGGTGGATGCCGCGGGCCAGGGCGGCGGCCTCGCCCGCGGCGGTCTCGTCGCCCAGCGTCGCCGCATCGACCAGGGTGTCGAGCAGATGGGCCTGCCACCAGTAGTTCCAGGAGCCGGTCAGGCGCGCCTTCGATAGCGGGTGGCCGATCGTCGGCCACGAGCTCACGCCGATGCGGGTGCCCGGCAGCTGCCACAGCCGCCGCAGGTGCCGAGCCCGCAGGGCCTCGATCGCGAGCATCGCCCGACCCCGGGCCGATTCGCCGTCCGGCGTCGATTCGACTTCACTGCGCATGACCGCTAGCCTAGATCGCGGTTCACCGGCCTCGCGCCGGTGCATCGAGTTCAACCAGAGACCGTCGGTTGTCGGGAGAGATCCCGATCGAAGGCCCGAGAAGATTCTCGGCGGCCCACGCAGGATGAACGAGGAGACTTCGCCGAGGCGTCCCGCCGCGGCCGACATCGCCCCGTGCTTCCTGCACGGGGCGTTCGTGTTTCTCCGGCCCTCACCGCCGGCGGTGAGCTGGATCGTGACACCTGCGGGTGTCAAGAGAAGACACGAGAGGAGGCGAAGTATGGCTAACCAGGAAAAGGTCACAGCGGTCGCTGAGATCACCGAGCAGTTCAAGGGTGCTACCGCGGCGGTCATCACGGAATACCGTGGTCTGTCCGTCCCGCAGATCTCCGAGCTGCGGCGCTCGCTCGGCGAAGGCGCAACGTACTCCGTCGCCAAGAACACCCTCGTCAAGCGCGCTGCTGCCGAAGCAGGCGTTGAGGGGCTCGACGAGCTGTTCGTGGGTCCGACCGCCATCGCCTTCATCGAGGGTGAGCCGGTCGTGGCCGCCAAGGCGATCAAGACGTTCGCCAAGGACAACAAGGCTCTGGTCATCAAGGGCGGCTACATGGACGGTCGTGCGCTGTCCATCGCCGAAGTAGAGGCCATCGCCGACCTGGAGACCCGCGAGGTTCTCCTGGCCAAGCTCGCCGGTGCCATGAAGGGCAACTTGGCAAAGGCCGCCGGGCTGTTCACTCAGCCCGCCTCGCAGGTCGCGCGTCTCGCCGCGGCCCTCGAGGAGAAGAAGGGGAACGAAGCAGCCTAGCTTCGTCGGTCGCGCTCCGGCGAGGCCGTCTCCCCACCATCGACCAGGTCTGCACCGCAGACCGCCCCGTACGGGATTTATAGGAAGGACGCCATCATGGCGAAGCTCACCGCTGACGAGCTCATCGAGCAGTTCAAGGAACTGACCCTGCTGGAGCTCAGCGAGTTCGTGAAGAAGTTCGAAGAGGTCTTCGAGGTCACCGCTGCTGCGCCGGTCGCCGTCGCTGCTGCCGGTGCCCCGGCCGCCGCCGCGGAGGCCGAGTCCGAGCAGGACGAGTTCGACGTCATCCTCGAGGGTGCCGGCGACAAGAAGATCCAGGTAATCAAGGTCGTCCGCGAGGTCGTCTCCGGCCTGGGCCTGAAGGAGGCCAAGG
>CAZEOP010000059.1:0-16463 GCA_964513715.1 uncultured Gordonia sp. | reverse complement strand
GCGACGACCTCGTCCGGGTTGACGCCCTTGTTGGGCTCGCGACCGCCGGTCAGGTCCTTGACCAGGTCGCTCACCGCGGGCATACGGGTGGAACCGCCGACCAGGACCACCTGGTCGATGTCGTTCACCTTGATGCCGGCGTCGGAGATGACGGCCTCGAAGGGCTTGCGGCAGCGATCGAGCAGATCCTGGGTGATCTTCTGGAACTCGGCGCGCGAGAGCGTCTCGTCCAGGAACAGCGGGTTCTTGTCCGCGTCCACGGTGATGTACGGCAGGTTGATGGTGGTGCTCTGGCTGGCCGACAGCTCGATCTTGGCCTTCTCGGCGGCCTCGCGCAGACGCTGCAGGGCCATCTTGTCCTTTGTCAGGTCGATGCCCGCGCTCGCCTTGAACTTGTCGACGAGCCAGGTGACGATCCGCTCGTCCCAGTCGTCGCCGCCGAGCTCGTTGTCGCCCGAGGTCGCACGGACCTCCACGACGCCGTCGCCGATCTCCAGCAGGGAGACGTCGAAGGTGCCGCCACCGAGGTCGAAGACCAGGATGGTCTGTTCCTTCTCACCCTTGTCGAGGCCGTAGGCCAGGGCCGCGGCGGTGGGCTCGTTGACGATGCGCAGGACGTTCAGGCCCGCGATCTGCCCGGCCTCCTTGGTGGCCTGGCGCTGCGAGTCGTTGAAGTAGGCCGGCACCGTGATGACGGCGTCGGTCACATCCTCGCCCAGGTAGGCCTCGGCGTCGCGCTTGAGCTTCATCAGCGTGCGCGCGCTGATCTCCTGGGGGGTGTACTTCTTACCGTCGATCTCGATGCTCCAGTCGCCCTCGCCCATGTGGCGCTTGACGGAGCGGACGGTGCGGTCGACGTTGGTCACCGCCTGGTTCTTGGCGGGCTGGCCCACCAGGACTTCGCCGTTGCGCGCGAAGGCGACGACGGACGGCGTGGTGCGCGATCCCTCGGCGTTGGCGATGACGACGGGCTCGCCGCCTTCCAGCACCGAGAGCGCGGAGTTGGTGGTTCCGAGGTCGATTCCGACAGCACGGGACATAGGTATTCCTCCTCGTTGCGGGTCCGGCTTCCGGCCGGGCCGATGTCTTGTGGTGGCCGTGGTGCGGCCCTGGGTCTGCAGTTGACTGACAAGAACCTCAGCGCCTCACACTCAGGTCTAGACGAACAAAGCGGGCTCGTCAATCAGCCTTGAGTCTGATTCACTCAGGTTTCTCGACCTGTTCAACGGCACCGCGGTCGTCGATGTTCCCGAAGTTGAGCGCAATACACTCCATTTTCCAGTGATGTCCCTCACACCCCGCGCGGGCGACCCGGCGGGCGCGATGGGATGATGGGACAGCCGCCCAGCGCACCGTCGACAGCACCGAACGAGGGGAACGCCCGATGTACCTGGCCACGATTCGCACCGGATCCACCACCCGCGCGGTCAAGCGGGTCGACGACGACGGCACCGCCGTCCTCGAGGAACTCGACTACCCGGACGTCGGTGCGCTGCTGACCGACCCGGAAGGTCTGACGAAGGCCGCGGCCGCCACCGGCGGCGCCCGGCACGAGCCGGCCGGCGCGGATTTCGCGCCGCCGGTGCTCGACCCGGACAAGGTGGTCTGCGTCTCGCACAACTACGGCGAGCACTACCGCGTCCTCGGACTCAGCCTGCCCGAGCACCCGCGACTGTCGACCAAGTTCTCCAGCGCGCTGATCGGCGCCCGGGATCCGATCTACAAACCCGCCGACGCGCACGCCCTGGACTGCGCGGTGGAATTGGCCATCGTGATCGGTGCACCGGTGCGGCACGCCGACGAGGCGGCCGCGGCCGCGGCGATCGCCGGCTTCACGGTGATGAACGACGTGACCGACCGCGATCTGGAGTTCCAGGCCGAGGAGTGGGGCCTGGGCAACATCTGGGATCGGTCCACCCCGATCGGCCCCTACATCGTGACCCCGGACGAATTGGACGGCGGCGTCCGCCCGCGGCTCGCCCTGAGCACCGACATCGACGGCACCCGCGTCCAATCCGGCGACACCGGCAACCTGCACTTCGATCCCGTCCAGGTGGTCCGCCGGGTCTCGCGGTTCATGGAGCTGACCCCGGGCGACGTGATCGCCACCGGCACCCCGTCGTCGCCCGCCCACGACCACGGCGCGCAGGCGCATCTCAAGGTCGGCCAGGAGATCGTCGCGGCGGTCGCCGGAATCGGCGAGTGCCGCAATACCGTGCTCGACCCGGCGCGATAGGCGCCGGCGTGGGAGCGCCGGGGCCGGACGCCCGGGTCCCCGCTGTCCGAGTGCCCGCCGTCCGGATCGCCGTGACCTCCGGGCTGGACCGGCTGTTCCCGGCCTCCTGGCGCACCGGCGACGACCACGATCCGATCGGCCCGCTGTGGCGCGGCGCGCAGATCTTCCGGCTGCTGTCGTTCTGCTACGCACTGGGCTTCCTGATCGCCGTCGACGCCGACCTGGTGCACCCCGGGGTCGCGTGGGTGCTGTTCGCCGTGCTGGCCGTGGCCAACCTCGTCCTCGCGGCCGGCTACCTCACCGGAGCCGGCCGGCGATGGTGGTGCGCAGCGGCCGAAATCGCGCTCTTCGTCGCTGCCATGCTGTCGACGTCGTATGTGGCCGATGCCTCGTGGATCGAGTCGAACCAGACCTGGCCCACCACGCTCTGGTGTGCCAACGCCCTGCTGTCCGCGGCGCTACTCGGCGGCGCGTGGATCGGCGCCGGCGCCGGCGTGGCGATCGGCCTGGCGAACTTCTTCGTCAAGGGGCAGGCCTATCTGAACTTCGGCCGCAACGCGACCTTCCTGCTGCTGATCGTCGCCGGGATGGCGGTGGGCCTGGCGGCCAGCCGGGCCCGGGCCACGCACGCCGCTCTCACGGCCGCCACCGCGGCGGCGGCGACCGCCGCCGAACGTGAACGCCTGGCCCGGCAGGTGCACGACGGCGTGCTCCAGGCCCTCGCGCTGATCGCCCGGCGCGGACGCGAGATCGGCGGCCCCACCGGCGAGTTGGCCGAGCTGGCCGCCACCCAGGAGCAGCGGCTGCGCCGGCTGATCGCCGAGGCCGACGAGCCGCGCGGCGACGGCGCCTCGTCGCCCACCGAACTCGACCTGGGTCCGGTGCTGCGGGCGCTGAGCAGCGACACGGTCTCGGTGAGTACACCCGCCGCCCCGGTGATCGTCTCCTGGCACACCGGCGAGGAGATCCTGGCGGCGGTGCACAACCTCCTCGACAACACCGCCCGGCACGCCGGGCCCGGCGCCCGGAGCTTTCTGCTCCTGGAGGATCTCGACGACGAAGTGATCGTCTCGCTGCGCGACGACGGCACCGGTATCGCCCCCGGGCGGCTGGCACAGGCGCGGGCCGAGGGCCGGATGGGGATCGCGCGCAGCGTGATCGGCCGGATCGAGGAGCTCGGCGGCGCGGTATCGCTGGAGTCCGCGCCCGGGGCGGGCACAGAATGGGAGCTGACCGTACCCACGGCCGCATCCCCCGGGACGAGAGAGGGCGACCGATGAGCGAACCGGCGGCAATCCGGGTGATGGTGGTCGACGACCACCCGATGTGGCGCGACGGCGTCGCCCGCGATCTGTCCGACGAGGGCTTCGACGTGGTGGCCACCGCCGACGGTGTGGCCGCGGCCGGCCGGGTCGCCAGGGCCTGCCGCCCCGACGTGGTGCTGATGGACATGCAGTTGCCCGACGGCAACGGCGCCCAGGCCACCGCCGCGGTGCTGGAAGTGTCGCCCGACTCGAAGATCCTGGTGCTGTCGGCCTCCGAGGAACGCGACGACGTGCTGCAGGCCCTGAAGGCCGGCGCCACCGGCTACCTGGTGAAGAGCGCACGGCGCGACGAACTGGTAGCCGCGGTGACCGCCACGGCCGCCGGCACCGCCGTCTTCACTCCGGGCCTGGCCGGCCTGGTGCTCGGCGAGTACCGGCGCCTGGCGAAGGCGCCGAACGACGACGGCACCCCGAAACTCACCGAACGGGAGACCGAGGTGCTGCGCTACGTCGCCACCGGCCTGAGCTCCCGGCAGATCGCCGAACGGCTGTTCCTCAGCCCCCGCACCGTGGAGAACCATGTCGGCGCCACGCTGCGCAAACTACAGCTGCGCAACCGCGTCGAACTGGCCAGGTATGCGATGGACAACGGCCTTTCCGGACCGCCCGGGGAATAGCCCACAGGGCCCGGGGCCGGAATCCGCGACACTGGGTGCGATGTCTAGGTAGTTATGCGCATCCGCCGCGGGAACCCGCGGGGAAGACTGGAGGCCATGAGTGCCCCCACTGATCCGGTCGTCACCGTCGCGCGCATCGGCGGCGAACTGGAAGAGATCACTGCGCGCCTGCAGAGCATCACCGGCGAGGTCGCCGGGCTCCGCGCCGTCCTGACGGCTACCGCCGGCGCTGCGCCGGCGCCGATCCCGCAGCTGCAGTACTCGACGGCGGCACCGATGCCGCCCGGACCGACGCCGCCCACTCCGGTGCCGCCGGCTCCCGTTCCCCCGTCAGTTCCCCCATCACCTGTTTCCCCGTCACCTGTTCCCCCAGCACCGGGAGTCCCGGTGCCACCGCCGTACCCGGGCGCCCCGCACTCCGGCGCTCCCCAATACGGCGTTCCCCAGTACGGCGTTCCCCAATACGGGGCCCAGCAGTACGGACTTCAGCAGCAGGGACTTCAACAGCACGGGGCAGTTCCGCCGTACCTCCGGCCGCCCACGCCGGGCCCCTCGCTGCGCGACCGCGTCGCCGCCGCGGGCGAGCGCGGCCTCATCGGCAAGATCCTCGCCGTCGCCGGGGTCGGCATCACGCTCATCGGCGTGGTCTTGCTGCTGGTTCTGGCCGCCCAGGCGGGTCTGCTCAGTCCGCAGCTGCGGGTGGCCGGCGGCGCCGTGCTCGCCGTCGCCCTGGTGGCCGGCGGCCTGCGCGTGGGGCGCGATCCGCATCGCCGCTCCGGCGCGATCGCGCTGGTGGCCACCGGCGTCACCGCCGGACTGTTCGACGTGCTGGCGGCGGCCAACCTCTATCACTGGCTGCCGGTCATCGCGGCCCTGGTGCTCAGCGGCCTGATCGTGGCGGCCGGTTTCGCCGTCGCCGCGCGCTGGCGCAGCCAGGCTCTGGCCGTGACCGTGGGCATCGCGCTGATCGTGCTGGCGCCGGTGCTGACCCACGGGATCACCACCGAGCTGATCGCTTTCATGCTGATGTACGCCACGGCCGCCCTGGCCGTGCAGGTCGGCCGGGACTGGACCGCACTGTTCGCGGTCAACACGCTCGCGACGGTGGCGCCCATCGCCCTGTTCGCGATCGTCGGCAGCGCCGCGGACGATGCGACGGCACTGGCTGTCGCCGCCACCGTCTGCTTCGCGCTGGCCCTCGTCTCGGCCGCCGCACTGCTGCGCACCAGCAGCCGGCCGGTCCCGGTGGCGTTGATCAGCCTGCTCGGCCTGGTGCCTGCACTGGCGAGTCCGGCGCTGCTGTCGGACGGTGCGGCCGGTCTGCTGATCGGCGTGGCCGCCGGGCTCCTCGTCGCGGCGGGCCTGATCGGTGCTGCGATCCCCGGCGCCGGTGCGGGCGTGCGGACCGTCTGGCTCACCGGCGGCACGGTCGGCGTCGTCGCCGCGGTCGCCACGGCCGGTGGCACCGACGCCGCGGTCCTCACCGTCAGCGGTGTGCCACTGGTACTCGGACTGGGCTCGTACTACGCGGGCGAGTTGGCCCGGAGTCTGCGGATCCTGGCAACGGTGGTGCTCGGCTTCGCGGTCGCCGCGATCGCCGGCAACGGTGTGCCGCAGCTGATGTCGGCCCGCGCCCTCGACGCCGACGAGCGCCTGATTCTGGTGGTCGCCTCGGCGCTGGCGCTGATCTCGCTCGCCGCCTTGACCTGGCTGTGGCTGCGCTCCGAAGACCGGCCGGACCGCCGGCTGGTGATCGTCGCCGGCGTGGTTGGACTGGCCCTGTTCAACGTCTTCTGCGTCGCACTCGGCGCGCTGGCCACCGGGGGCGGGGTCGACGGCTTCCGGGCCGGGCACATGTGCGCCACCATCGGCTTCGTCGCCGCCGGCGCGGGGGCGCTGCTCTGGGCGCGGCGACTGCAGGGGGCCGAGCGCACCCTGGCCCTGGCGGCGGGGCTGGCGGTGATCGCCGTCGCGGTGGCCAAGCTGTTCCTGTTCGACCTGGCCGCGCTGGACGGGCTGTTCCGGGTGATCGCCTTCATCGTCGTCGGCCTGGTGCTACTGGGCCTGGGCGTCGCCTACGCCCAGAGCCTGGCGCAGAATCCGGGCGAGGCGGAAGCCGCCGATCAGTTCCCGCCCACCGACCGGCCTCGGGAGCACTGAACCGGCGCCGTCGGGATCGTCCGCACACAAACGGCGGGGTTTTCCATAACCAGTATGGAAAACCCCGCCGTTTGTGTCGTCTGTGCGACAGCTGGCTACCAGTCGGTCTCGTCGTACACGATCATCCCGCGGATGTTGTTGCCCTCCAGCATGTCGTCGTAGGCCTGGTTGATCTGCTCCAGCCGGTAGGTCTGGGTCACCAGGTCTGACAGGTTCAGCTGGCCGGCGCGGTACTCGTTGAGCAGCTTGGGCACCTGGGTGCGCGGGCCGGCGCCACCGAAGATCGCCCCCTGCACCCGCTTCTGCAGCAGCGTCAGCTCGAAGAGGTTCATCGAGACGTCCATGGCCTGGAAGTCGCCCATGCCGACCACCACCACCTGGCCGCCCTTGCCGGTCATGGCCAGCGCCGGGGCGATGTACTCGCCCTTCATCTCGCCCACGGTCAGCACCACGGTGTCGGCCATGGTGCCCCAGGTCAGCTCGCCGACCGCGGGAATGGCCTCCTCCATCGATCCGAAGGTGTGCGTGGCACCGAGCTTCTCGGCCATGTCTCGCTTGAACTTCACCGGGTCGACGGCGATGACATGCCGCGCACCGGCGGCCTTGGCGCCCTGCACCGAATTGATGCCGACCCCGCCGATGCCGACCACCACCACGGTGTCGCCCACCCGGGTGCCGCCGATCTCGGTCGCCGATCCCCAGCCGGTGGCGACACCGCAGCCCAGCAGGGCGGCCTCGCGCAGCGGGATGTCGTCCTCGATCTTCACCAGCGAGGCCTCGTGCACGGTGATGTACGGCGAGAAGGTGCCCAGCAGGCACATCTGGGTCAGCTCGGTGCCGTCGGCCAGCGCGACACGGCGGGTCTTGTCCGAGATCGACAGCCCGGTCAGCAGGCCGGCGCCCTCGTCGCAGATGTTCTGCTGGCCGCGCGAACACGGTCCGCAGACACCGCACGCGGGGATGAAGGCCGTGACCACATGGTCGCCCTCGGCGAAGCGGGTGACACCCGGCCCCACCTTGGTGACGACGCCCGCGCCCTCGTGCCCGCCGACGATCGGCATCGGCGCCGGACTCTGCCCGGTCCGCAGATGGTGATCGGAATGGCACAGGCCCGAGGAGACCAGCTTCACCTGGACCTCGCCGGCCACCGGGTCGCCGAGCTCCACCTCCTCGATCTTCCACTCCTCATTCACTCCGTGCAGAACGGCTGCTTTGGTCTTCATGGTTCGCAGAGCTCCTCATCCTTCTCCTGTCGCGGCCGATGCCGGCGCCACCTCGATCCTGACCCGACCGGCCCGCGAGCGAGCCGTTTTAACTGAAGACGGAGAGAGTCACATCACACTCGTCGCCGGTGGTGACTCTTGCCACCGCGAGAGTTGGGGCACAGCGTTCTGACAGGTTCGGCTGTTAGCGTCGCGGGCGGGTATTCACCCGGAGAAGACTTGTCATGACGACGACACCAGCCCAGTTCACCACAGCCGTGCCGGCGCCCGCGGGGTCACGCACGGCGGCCGAGTCGTCGGCTCCGGCGCAGACCGCCACCGGCAAGCGCCCCTACCTCTATCAGGTCGATCTGGTCCGCGCGACCACGTTCGCGCTGGTCATCTTCATCCACGTCCTGACCCAGACCACCGACGAGATGAACAGCGTGGGCGTCAACGGCACCGCGCTGCTGTTCCACGCGACGCGCAACATCTTCTTCGCGCTGACCGGCTTCGTGCTGATGTACCAGTACCAGGGCCGCGACGACTTCCGCGCGACATCGTTCTGGCGACGCCGGATGAAGCTGGTCATCGTGCCGTACATCCTGTGGTCGGCGATCTACTGGGTCGTGATCGGCATGTGGTCGTGGGGCCGGCTGGGCGACGTGCCGTCGTCGCTCGGCGAGTTCTGGAACCAGCTGAAGTGGGGCACCGCAGGCTTCCACCTGTACTTCCTGATGGTGATGCTGCAGGTGTACCTGCTCTTCCCGGCCATCCGCTGGCTGGTGACCAAGACGCGCGGCCGCCACGGCCTGCTGCTCGCCGCCAGCCTGGCCCTGCAGATCGGCGTCTACGCGGTGATCAGCTACTGGACACCGCCGGCCTCGTGGGCGGGCATCTGGTGGCACCACTACGCCACGGTGATCCCGTACCAGTTCTTCATCATCCTGGGCGCCGTCGCCGCGGCCCACCGCGAGGAACTGGACGATCTGATCACCGGCAAGGGCGCGCTGCTGGCCGGGGCGCTGGTCGGCACCGGGGCGTTTGCGCTGGGCATCTACCTCTACGGCGCCTTCGTCGGCGGCAAGGTGCACAGCAGCGACAGCGCGTTCACGCTGAGTCTGCTGCCCTTCCTGCTGTGCGCGGTGGCCTCGATCTACGCGATGGGCCGGCACTGGTCGGCCAACATCCGACCCGGGGCGCCGCGCTTCGCGAAGGCGGTGTCGTACGCGTCGAACCGCTCGTTCCCGGTCTTCCTGGTGCATGTGATGGTGCTGTTCTTCCTGCTGCGACCGAAGACCGACGGCGTCCCGACACTGATTCACGCGCTCGGCCAGCCGTGGGGCACGATGCTCGTCTACCTGCTGACTGTGCTGATCTCGCTGGTGGTGGTCGAGGTGCTGCGCCGCCTGCCGGGCTCGGTCTACCTGACCGGCCGCCCGCGACTGCCGCTGCGCTGGCAGATCTGAGCCGGCGGGAAGTTCCATCCCGAGCGGGCGAGTGCTCAGAACCGGGCCGCGTCGAGCACCGCACGCGGCCGGGAAGCCAGGGCCTCCCGGAACCAGTTGCGCACCAGCGACGGCACCGAACAGCCGGTACACGGCGCGATCACCCCGAGGGTCTCGATCCCCGCGGCCCGGCACAGGCCGACGGCGCGTCCCACATGGAAGTTCTGTGTGACGATGAGCGCGCGCCGCACGCCGAACTCCCGGGCCGCGCGCCGACAGGTGGCGGCGGTGTTGAGGCCCACCGGATCGTCGACGATCTGCGCGGCCGGCACGCCGCGATCCTGGAGGTAGGCGCGCATCACATCGACCTCGTTGCCCGCCTCGTCGCGGTTGTTGCCCGAGGCGACGATGCGGTCCACCCGGCCGGTCCGGTGCAGCTCGACGGCCACGTCGAGCCGATTGCGCAGGTAGCTGCCGGGTTCGCCGGCGGCTGCCTTGGCTCCGAGCACGATCAGCGTGGTCGGCGCCCCGCCGGGCAGCGCCGCGGGCTCCACGACCCGGCCGCGGGAGACGGCGACCACCCACGCCGAGCTGAGCAGCACGATCGACTCGAGCAGCACGACGGCCCAGAGGGCGGGACGGCGCAGTCGGGGGAACACCCGACCACCGTAACGACGCGCGCCCCGCGGATGCGTTCGGCCCGCTCCCCGAAGGTGAGCGGGCCGAAGCGGGTTTCCGGTGACCGGGCGATCCGGTCCGTCAGGAGGCGGCCTTCAGACCGCCGCCGGCCGACTCGGTCGCGGTCGACGGCTCGCCGCCCGAGGTGATCGACCCCGACGTGCCCGCATCGGTGCCGGCCGCCGGACCGGAGTCGGCCTCACCGCCACCGGTCGCGCCGACCGAACCGCCGACCGTGGGCGTCGCTGCCCCGGGGGTGCCGCTGCCGGTCTCGGTGCCGCCGAGGGTCAGCTGGTTGCCGGTCTCGGCCGGGGCATCGTCGGCCGATCCGGTGGCCGCGGTGCCGAGCTGCAGCTTGCCGGGCGTACCGGACGTCGTACGGCTCCGCGTCTCGGTGGTCGACAGTGCGGTCAGCTTCGCCGGAGCCGCGTCACCGGCCTCGTCGCCGGAGATCCCCCGGTCATCGTCGAGGAAGCTCAGTGCCGGAGTGGACGAGTATGCGGCGGTGCGCACGGTGCCACCGGCGCTGGTGGCGCCGAACAGGCTGCCCAGCCAGTCGGCCAGATCGGACTCGATCTTCGGGGTGCCGTCGAACGAGACGCGCACGATGTCGCTGCCGAACGCGGGCACGAACTTCCCGGCCAGCAGATCCAGCACCTGCTCGGGCAGCAGCCCACCGGTCACCCCGCCGCCGACCGTCGAGAGCAGGTCGGCGATGTCGTCGCCGAAGGGGGACACGAGGTCGAGGTCCAGCGGGTTCTTGATCGCGTACCAGACCGGACCGGATCCGTCCTGGTGCTGCTGGAAGATGTAGAGAACGCTGGTGCACGAGGTGACATTGTCACCGTTCTTCTTGGCCACGCTGGCCTGACCGTACGCGGCCGTGCAGACCGCGTCCTCGGCGCCGTCGATCGCCGACGACGCGCTCGCGATACCCAGCAGCGCGGTCGCCGAGGTGTTGCGGGTCTTCAGCACGCCCGAGGAGTTCGAGAGAGCCACACCCCACGGCAGCGCCTGGGCGTCGGCCGTGTTGCTCAGCGTCGACAGCGCGACCGCCGAGCCGAACAGGGCGTCGGCCGTCGAGGTGGACCCGCCGCTCGCGAGGGCGATCGCCAGCGCGAAGTAGTAGTCGGCCGTGGCCGAGGAATTGCCGCCGACGAGGCTGAGGGCCGTGGTGTAGCCGGTCCCCTTGATCTTGGCCTTCGCCGGAGCGAGACCGGTGAGGCCGACGGCCGCGGCACCGTTCAGACTTCCGGTCGACAGCCCCAGATCCGGCAGGAACAGGCCCAGGACCCCGTCGGCCAGCGGCACCAGCACGGCCTTGCTCGAATCGGTGCAGTCTGCCTCGGCATTGAGCCAGTTGGTGATCAGGACACGATCTTCGTCCTTGACTCCGCTGCCGGCATCGCAGGCTGCGGCGAGCGGCAGGACGCCCACGTCGCCGATCGACAGCGCCGACGCCGTGGGCGCCGTGGCGGTGCCGGCCAGCAGCGCGGCGGAGGCGCCGAGAGCGACGGCGAGACCGGCGATCCGGCGGGTGCGTGAAGTGACCATGTGCGGCTTCCCCCTGGAAATCTGACCGGGCACGATGCCCGATTCGTCGATACCAGAGAGTAACCAGACGGTGTGACTGCTCACAAATCGCCGATTTGCGTGTCACGTCCCACATCTCGGGTGTAGTGGCAGAGCCGCCGGCCGGGCACACCTTCGGCGGGCGTCCGCCGCCGCCGGCCCGCCCCGAGGACGGGACGGGCCGACGGCGTGGTGCGAGGGGACGATCTCCAGTCAGGAGCCGGCGCTCACCAGAGCCTCCCGCGTGCTCTCGTCGGTCGAGGGCGACGGGCCGGTGCTCTCGTCCTGCTCGTCACCCGCGCTCGTCGTCCCGCCCGAGACGATGCCGCTCCCACCGGTGCTGCCGTCATCGTCATCGTCGTCCCCGGTCCGATCCCCGGCCTGATCCCCGGTCGATCCGGTGCCGCCCGAGGCGGAGGAACCTGACGAAGAGAGACCCACGTCGTTGTTCGCACCGGCGGCCGGCCCACTGAAGCCCTTCTTCTGCGAGCCGAAGGTCAGCTTCTCCGGCTCCGCCTCGTCGTTCGCCTGCCCGGACTCGTCGTCGTCGCCCGTGATCGACGTGATCGTGGTGCCGGCGGCCGCGGAGTCGGCGTCGTCGCCGAAGCTCACCCGCTGGGTGAACGGGGTCACGGTGGTCGTCGTGCCACCGGTGGACGTGGATCCGAACAGTCCGCCGAGCCACTGCGGCAGGTCGGACTCGATCTTCGGCCCGCCGGGGGCCATCACGATGCGCAGCACGTCGCTCTGGAACTCAGGGACGAACCTCCCGGCGAGCAGATCGTTGAGATCGCCGAGGTCCAGCACACCGCCGGTGACACCGGAGATGAGGTCCGCGACATTGTCGCCGAACGGCGAGACCAAGCCGATGTCGAAGGGGTTCTTGATCGCATAGACGACGTAACCGTCGTGCTGGTCCTCGTTCTGCTGCTTCTGGAAGATGAACAGGACGCTGGTGCACGAGTTGGTGCGCTTGCTGGACGCCACGGTGCCGTCGGAGTTCAACGTGTCCTCGTGCACCCGGGCTTCACCGTAGAGCGCGGTGCACACCGCCCCCTTCGATCCGTCGATCGAACGGTAGGCCGACGTGATCCCGCCGAGCGCAACGGTGCTGACCCGATGCCGGGGCATCGGGGGGAACCACTCCTCGGGATCGAGGATGTCTCCCAGCTCGAGATCCGGATTGACGCCCAGCGCCTCGTCCGGGGTGAGCGACACGTTGGCGATCGCGATGCCGAAGGGCAGCGCTTTCGCCTTCGCCGAATTCTCCACGCGCGGGGAGCCGAACTCCACGAGCCCAAGATCCAGCTGCGTCGCGGGCCGGCCGATCGCCGAGGCGACCGCGACCCCGAACAGCGAACTCGCATCGGCGTTGCCACCCAGCGCGGCAATCGCCACTGCCGCCGACAGGATGTAGTCGGACTGCGCCTTCGAGTTGCCACCGAGCACGGTGAGGGCCGTGTTGTAACCACTGCCACTGATCGTCGCGCTGCCCGGGATGATGACGCTGTTGCCCCCGAATCCGAGCCGAATCTCTGCGCCCGACGTGGCCAGCGCACCGTTCATCCCACCGAACGTGAACAGCCCGGCGAGGTCCGGGGCGAAGAGCCCGAGCACACCGTCGGCCAGTGCGGTCAGCAGCCACGGGCTCGCGGCGGTGCAATCCGCCGTCGATTCCAGGAGCGGGTCGATGTCGGCGGGTGTGTCTCCGGCATCGCACGCGGTGATCCCGGGCAGCGGGAGATCGCCGATGGACCCGATGCTCAGCGGCAACAGATCGGCGTGCGCCGGGACCGCGGGAACCATGACTCCCGCCAGCAGCGCCGCCGAGGCACCGACTGCCACGGCCATCCCGGCCTTGCGACGACGATTCCTGCGGATCAACGAAGTGGCCATGGGCAACATCTCTTTCTCCAGAGGTTTCCCGACCGCTGACGCTGAGATTAGACCGGGTGTGCCCTCCATCACAATGGTGCGACGAAAGTGCTCCAATTCAACCTATGGTCGATCCTCGTAGAGAGAATCGCCGCGACGAACGGAGAAAAGCCCGTGGTGCAGTACATGCCGGTCACCGAATCGATGTTCCTCATCGCCGAGACGCGTGATCAGCCGATGCACGTCGGAGGCCTGCAGCTCTTCGTCCCGCGCGACGGCCAGAGCGTCGACGAGCTCGCCGAGGAGATGCACGCCGGCTTCGTCGACGCCACGGAGATCCAGCAGGCCTTCCTCAAACGCCCGGCCAGCCCGGCGAGCGTCGCCGGCTACGCCGCCTGGCAGCTGGACCACGACATCGACTTCGACTACCACGTCCGGCGCATCGTGCTGCCCCGGCCGGGCGACATCAAGAACCTGCTGCGCTACGTCTCGCTGAACCACGGCGCGCTCCTCGATCGTTCACGCCCGATGTGGGAGGTGCACATCATCGAGGGTCTGAGCGACGGCCGACTCGCGCTGTACACCAAGATCCACCACAGCCTGGCCGACGGCGTCACCGCCCTGCGGATGCTGCAGCGCACCCTGTCGACCGACCCGAACGACCGTTCCGGCACCGCCTTCTGGGATCAGGAACTGCTGCGCCGCCACAAGCGCAGGGCACTGGCCCGCAAGGCCGCCGAATCGCTGTCGACGTCGTCGCCCAGCCTGCTGCGCCGCGCCACCGGCGCCGTCGGCTCGGCCCTGAGCCTGGCCGACGATGTCCTCGGCATCGCTCCGGCGGCGGCCAAGGTCGCCGTCGCGGGCGTCTTCGACAAGGACTTCGTGGCGCCGCTCCAGCAGGCGCCGAAGACCATCCTCAACGTGCCGATCGGCTCGGCGCGCCGGTTCGCCGCCCAGGACTGGCCCACCGATCGCCTGCGCGCCGCGGCCCGCCGGCACGGCGTCACCTTCAACGACGTCCTCACCGCCATGTGCGCCGGGGCGCTGCGCGACTACCTCCTCGACAACGAGGCCCTCCCGGGCGGTTCGCTGACCGCGTGCCTGCCGGTGTCCCTGCACGACGAGAGCGGCTCGGACGGCAATGCGATCACGGCGATCATCGTGCGACTGGCCACCGACGTCGCCGATCCGGCGCAGCGGCTGCGCGAGATCAATGCCTCCACCTCGAGCGCCAAGCACATCGTGCGCGGCCTCAAGCCGCTGCAGTCGCTGGCACTCGGCGGCGCGAACATCTGGTCGCTGGCCTTCGCCCCGGTGCCGGGCTTCGTCGACCTGACCCCGCGCGGCTTCAACCTGATGATCTCCAGCGTCCCCGGCCCCGACGCGCCGCAGTATTGGAACGGCGCCCGCCTGGACGGCTGCTACCCGGTATCCATCCCGATGGAGGGGCTGGCGATGAACATCACCATCACCACCCTCGGCGGCAAGGCGAACTTCGGCATCATCGGGGCTCGCGCCCAGCTCCCCCGGCTGCAGCGCATCCTGGATCACCTGGAGAAGGCGCTGATCGAACTCGAGGAGATGGTGCCGATCAACGCCTGACCGTCCGGTCCACGCCCGGCGAGTAGTCTTTCGGCACCAACCAGAGAGAGGGCCTCCATGCAGTTCATGCCGGTCACGGAGTCGATGTTCCTCATCGCCGAGAGCCGCGATCAGCCGATGCATGTGGGCGGACTGCAACTCTTCGTCCCGCGCGACGGTCAGACGGCGGCCGAGCTGGCCGACGAGATGCACGCGAGTTTCGTCGGCGCCACCGATATCCAGGACGTCTTCCTCAAGTACCCGGCCAGCCCGGCGTCCATCGCCGGCTACTTCGCCTGGCAGCAGGCCGACGAGATCGACTTCGATTACCACGTCCGCCGCATCGCGCTGCCCCGCCCGGGCGAGATCAAGGACCTGCTCCGCTATGTCTCGCTCAGCCACGGCGCGCTGCTCGACCGCTCCAAGCCGATGTGGGAGATCCACCTCATCGAGGGCTTGAACGACGGCCGGCTGGCCCTGTTCTCCAAGGTGCACCACAGCGTGGTCGACGGCGTCACCGCCATGCGAATGATGGAGCGCGGCCTGACCACCGACCCCGACGACCGCACCAGCACGGCTTTCTGGGACAAGGCGATCCTTCGTCGCCGCAAGCGGCGCGCGCCGAAGGAGACGGCGGAACGCGGGCTGCTCGCCAAGGTCACCGACACGGTCGGCGGAGTGCTGCGGACCGCCGACGACGTGGTGGGCATGGTGCCGGCCGCCGCGAAGGTGGCCGCCTCGGGCATCTTCGACCGCGACTTCGCCGCGCCCGGCGTTCCCGCGCCGTCGACCCCGCTCAACGTGCCGATCGGCTCGGCGCGCCGCTTCGCGGCCCAGGATTGGCCCACCGACCGGCTGCGGGCCGCGGCAAGTCGCCACGGGGTCACCGTGAACGACGTCCTGCTGGCCATGTGCGCCGGAGCCATGCGACGCTACCTCGCCGAAGACCTAGACCGGCTGCCGGACGATTCGCTCACCGCGATGGTTCCGGTGTCCCTGCACAGCGACGCTCCCGGCGGGGCCTCGGACGGCAACGCGGTGACCGCGATCCTGGTCCGTTTGGCCACCGACGTGGCCGACCCCGGCGACCGGCTGCGGGAGATCACCGCCTCGTCGGCCAGCGCCAAGAACATCGTGCGCGGGCTGCGCCCGATCCAGCAGCTGGCGCTGGGCGCGGCCAACATCGCCCCGCTGGCCGCCACGACGGTGCCGGGTGCGCACAAGGTGGCCGGGCTGAACTTCAACCTGGTGATCTCCAACGTGCCGGGCAAGTCGGCGCCGCTGTACTGGAACGGTGCCCGGCTCGACGGCTGCTATCCGGCGTCGATCCCCACCGACGGCCAGGCGATGAACATCACGATGACCACCATCGCGGGCAAGACGGGCTTCGGTATCGTCGGCGCCCGCGCCCAGCTGCCCCACCTGCAGCGGCTGCTCGATCATCTGGAGACCTCGCTGATCGAACTCGAGGAGATCGATCCGATCGGGGGATAGCCGCCCGCCGTGGAGCGCCGTTTCCGCGGCGTCTCCCGGATGACTCAGGCCACATTCGCGGCCGCGGGCTGGCCCCACTTATTACTCATGGGTAACGTCCAGGGATACCCGCGTCACCTGCCAAGTTAGGCAAACCTTGGCGGCGCAACCCGGGGTGGAACCTCTACGGTTACATGCAGCTCCAAGTCGGTTGCGCGACGAAGTGAGACGACTTCGTCGTGCGACCGCGGTAACGACCTCAAGAAAGGCCGGTACATCCAGTGACGACCACGACG
>CAZEOP010000058.1:16484-16591 GCA_964513715.1 uncultured Gordonia sp. | reverse complement strand
TCCGCGCCCAGGACGTGGAGTACCGTTCGCTGCTCGGACTGGCCGACCTGGGCCTGGCCTGACCGGCCCTGGGTTGTCCGGCTCTGGATTGCCCGACTCTGGAATGC
>CAZEOP010000058.1:0-16384 GCA_964513715.1 uncultured Gordonia sp. | reverse complement strand
CGGGCTCTGGAATGCCGGGCTCTGGAATGCCGGGCTCTGGAATGCCGGGCTCTGGAATGCCGGGCTCTGGGGTCTCCGGCGGCCCCGCCTCCGACGAGGAGACGGTCGGGCCTACCGAATGGCGCAGCGGCATCGGTCCGCCCGTCGGGGTGGGACCGTGGCTCGTCGAACGCGGCCCGCCGGTGCCCGACGATCCTCGCTACGACCCGGAGTTGCTCGCCGACGGCGACACCCGCAACGTGGTCGACGCCTACCGCTATTGGACGCGCGAGGCGATCGTTGCCGATCTGGACACCCGCCGGCACGATTTCCAGGTGGCCATCGAGAACTGGGGTCACGACGCGAACATCGGGACGGTGGTCCGCACCGCGAACGCCTTCGGGGCCCGCGCGGTGCACATCGTGGGGCGACGGCGCTGGAATCGCCGCGGCGCCATGGTGACCGACCGGTACCAGCATCTGCACCATCACGAGACCGTCGACGACCTGGTGGCCTGGGCCGCCGCACAGGAGCTGACCGTGGTGGCCGTCGACAACACCCCCGGCTCGGTGCGGCTGGAGACCACGGCGCTGCCGCGCCGCTGCCTGCTGCTGTTCGGTCAGGAAGGCCCGGGAGTGACCGAGCAGGCGCACGCGGCCGCGGCGCTGACCGTATCGATCGCGCAGTTCGGTTCCACCCGCAGCATCAACGCCGGCGTGGCCGCGGGGATCGTCATGCACGCGTGGATCGCGCAGCACGCCGATCTCGACCGGGCCTGGTAGCAGCACCTGTGGAATGCATCACAATGATGCGGTGATGGCCGCTGAATCTCAGTCAGGTGACTCAAAATTGGCGGTGGCCGGAGCGCACGGGGAAAGGAGGCGCGCACTGCCGCGCGCGCCGCTCGGCTAGGTCGCGGGTGCCAGCCAGAGGCCCAGCAGGCCGTCGAGCATGGCATGTGAGAAGGGTTGCCACGACGCCATGTCGAGGGCGTCGGCTTCGTTGCGGGAACGCTCGAAGTCGGCGAACGTCGCGAGCAGCACGTTCTGAGTCATGAGGTTCCGCACGTCGATCACCGCGGCGGGCAGCGGCGGCAGGGACGAGTAGAGCCCGTCCAGAATGCGGACCAGCGACGGGGAGCGGGCCACGGCCGCGTAGAGGATCGCCGTCGTCGCCGGATCGTTGGCCATCTGGGCGCAGAAGGCGGCGAAGTGCGTCCGGCGGGCCGCGGTGCCGAGGTACTCCAGCTGCGGCTGGACCAGGCACTGCAACCAGTCGCGGACCTCGGCGATGTAGCCGAGCTGATCGACCATCCGGGTGCGGATCTGCTCGATCGGTGCATTGTGCGTGGCCAGCAGGGCTTCGAGCAGTGCCTCGCGGGAGCCGAAGTGGTAGCCCACGGCGTAGTTGTTGCCCTGCCCGGCGGCATCGCAGATCTGCCGGTTCGACACCGCGGCGATGCCGTGGGCGGCGAACAGGGTCTCGGCCGCATCCAGCAGGCGCTGCCGCGTCTGCATCGCCTGCGCGCCGGGTTCCCCGCTCATGGCGTCCATGATCCCTCATGGGCGTGCGGGCCGGGGACATCGAGGGGGGAAGGGGACCGATCGAGGGGGTCGGAGGAACGACCGGGGGGACGAATACCGCGAGCAGATTAAGTCGGACGACTCAATCTGCTCGCGTTCGATCCGCGCAAGCCCGCGCGGATTCGCACTGGAAGGAAAGAGAACGACGATGACCGAGTCACCCCATGCGTATGCGGCCCGGCGGACGGCCCCGCTGCCGCCGATCACCAGGCGCGGCCTCCTCGGCGGTGCCGCAGCGATCGGCGCCGCCGCCCTGGTGGGCCGGGCCGCGCCCGTGGCGGCCGCGCCGCAGCGCGTGCGGCAGACCCGCGAAGAGCACCGGGTGGTGGTGATCGGCTCCGGCTTCGGCGGCGGTGTCACCGCGCTGCGGCTGGCCCAGGCCGGGGTGCGGGTGCTGGTGCTCGAACGCGGCCGGGAGTGGCCCGCCGGCCCCAACATGGACACCTTCCCGAACCCGACCCGGCCCGATCAGCGGGCGCTGTGGCACGGCAGTGCCCGGCAGTTCTTCGGCCGCCCGCTCGATGTGGAGCCGTACGTCGGGCTGATCGACGCGGTGGTCGGCGACAACATGACCGCGCTGGCACCGGCCGGGCTGGGCGGCGGTTCGCTGATCTATCAGGGCATGTCCCTGCAGCCGGACCAGGCGGTCTTCGAGGAGTTCCTGCCGGCCGCGCTGGACTGGCCGCGGATGAACCGGGTGCACTATCCGCGGGTGGCCCGGATGTTGCGATTGGCCGTCGCCCCCGATCAGCTGGTCCGCCGGCCCGAGTACCGGGCGGCGCGGGTCTTCGCGGCCCACGCGCGGCGGGCCGGACTCCCGGTCTCGAAGATTCCGATGCCGATCGACTGGAACTACGCGCTCGCGGAACTGCGCGGCGAGATGCGGCCCTCGTACACCGACGGCTCCGGTGCGCTCGGCGTCAACAACGGCGGCAAGCACAGCGTGGACGTGACCTATCTGAAGCAGGCGCGGGCCACGGGCCTGGTCGACATCGCCACCCTGCACGAGGTGACCGACGTCGGGCGCGCCCCGGACGGCCGCTGGCAGATCCGGGTGAACCGGACCGACCTGCACGGCCGGGTCCTCGAGCACAAGCTCCTGACCGCGCAGACCCTGGTGATGGCGGCCGGCAGTGTTCACACCACGCGGCTGCTGGTGCGGGCCAAGGCCACCGGCGCGATCACCGATCTGCCCGATGCGGTCGGCCACGGCTGGGGCACCAACGCCGACCGGATCTACACCTGGACCTCGCCGTCGGAGAGCTTCGGCGTCCCACAGGGCGGGCCGGTGGTCTACGGGAGCCTCAACTGGTCGGATCCGGCGCGCGCCCACACCGTCGTCCAAGCCTCCATCCCGCCGGTGAACCTGGATCGTGGAACCACCGTCGATGCGCGCACCACCATGCTGGTCGGCTTCGGCGTGAGCCGCGACCGCGGCCGTTTCGTCTACGACTCGGCGCGCGGGGACGCGGTGCTGCGCTGGCCCGCAGGCGGCGACGCGAAGATCCAATGGGGTTCCATCCATCCCACTGTCGCGGCCATCGCCGGCCCGGGCGCGGTGCTGGGCGACACCAACAAGGTGGTGAACACCACCTGGCACGCGCTCGGCGGGGCGTGCATGGAGACCGTCTGCGACCTGAGCGGCCGGGTCCACGGCCAGCGCGGCCTCTATGTGATCGACGGCGCGCTGATCCCGGGTACCACCGCGGCCTGCAATCCGTCGCTGACGATCGCGGCCGTCGCCGAACGCGCACTGGACGACCTCGTGGCCAACGACGTCGGCACCGTCATCTGAGCCGGCTTTCGCTCACCTGTTTCGCAGCCGCATCGTCGATCGGATGCGCGGGTACGAAACGCGTGAGCGAGACGCCTGGTCGGGGGCGCGGGAACGGCGGGGGGCGGCTGAGCGGGGGGGGCGAGGGAGCGTCAGCCGAGGTCGACGGGTATCTCCTTGCCGCGGTTGCGGCGGCGGCGGAGCCACTCGAGGATCATCGGCATCACCGACAGCAGCACGATCAGGATGAAGATCGGCTCGATCAGCTTCTGCACGATCTCGAACTGGCCCAGCCAGTAGCCCAGCAGCACGATGCCCGCACCCCAGATGATGGCGCCGAGGACGTTGTAGATCACGAACACGCTGAAGCGCATCTTGGCCGCACCGGCGACGATCGGCGCCAGCGTGCGCACGATCGGCACGAAGCGGGCCACCAGAATGGTGATCGGGCCGCGCTCCTCGAAGAAGTCGTGCGCCTCGTTCAGGTAGCGCTGCTTCAGGAAACGCGCGTTCGGCTTGAACATGGACGTGCCCATGTAGCGGCCGATCCAGTAGCCGATCTGCCCGCCGATGATCGCGGCGATCGGGACGAACAGGCACAGCTGCCAGAGTTTGAAATTGGCGTCGGCCACCGCGTCGGCGTGCTCGGCCGTGGCCGAACCCGCGGCGATGAGGCCGGCCACGAAGAGCAGCGAATCACCCGGCAGCACCGGGAACAGGACGCCCGATTCGATCAGGATCACCAGGAGCAGTCCCCAGAAGGCCCAGGCCCCGAACCACCCGATCAGGGTGTAGGGGTCCATGAAGCCCGGCATCAGGGCGACATTCATCGTGGTGGTGGCGCTGGCCAGCGAAGCGTCGTACACGAGACGTCAGCGTACCGGCCGAACCTGGGAGTTTCCCTAATCGGGCAGGGTGCGGCCCGGTGCGCGAGGGCAACCGGCATACTGAGATCGACCGTAGAGCGCCTGCGCGCCGACCCCATCGCTGGAGGATCTTCAGATGCCCATCGCCACCCCCGAGAAGTACGTCGAGATGCTGGATGCCGCCAAGTCCGGCGGCTACGCCTTCCCGGCCATCAACTGCACCTCGTCGGAGACCATCAACGCCGCACTCAAGGGCTTCGCCGAGGCCGGCAGCGACGGCATCATCCAGTTCTCCACCGGCGGTGCCGAGTTCGGTTCGGGTCTGGGCGTCAAGGACATGGTGGTCGGTGCGACCGCGCTCGCGGAGTTCGCCCACGTCGTCGCCGAGCAGTACGACATCACCGTCGCCCTGCACACCGATCATTGCCCCAAGGACAAGCTCGACACCTATGTCCGCCCGCTGATCGCGATCTCGCAGGAGCGCGTCGACCGCGGTCTGAACCCGCTGTTCCAGTCGCACATGTGGGACGGCTCGGCGGTGCCGATCGACGAGAACCTGGCGATCGCCCAGGAACTGCTCGCGCTCACCAGCAAGGCCAAGATCATCCTCGAGGTGGAGATCGGCGTGGTCGGCGGCGAGGAGGACGGCGTCGAGGCCGAGATCAACGAGAAGCTGTACACCTCGGTCGAGGACTTCGAGAAGACCGTCCGCGCCCTCGGCGCCGGTGAGAACGGCCGCTACCTGCTGGCCGCGACCTTCGGCAATGTGCACGGCGTGTACAAGCCGGGCAACGTGAAGCTGCAGCCGGCGGTGCTGCTCGACGGCCAGAAGGCCGCCGGTGAACTCATCGGCAAGACCGCCGCCGACAAGGTCTTCGACTTCGTCTTCCACGGCGGCTCGGGCTCGCTGAAGAGCGAGATCGACGAGGCCCTCAGCTACGGCGTGGTGAAGATGAACGTCGACACCGACACCCAGTACGCCTTCACTCGTCCGGTGGTGGGCCACATGTTCACCAACTACGACGGCGTGCTGAAGATCGACGGCGAGGTCGGCAACAAGAAGACCTACGACCCGCGCAGCTACCTGAAGAAGGCCGAGACCGGCATGGCCGAGCGCGTGGTGGAGGCGTGCAACGACCTCAAGTCGGCCGGCAAGTCGATCAGCGCCTGATCGATTCGACCCGACCTATGACGAAGCCCCCGCCGCGGCGGGGGCTTCGTCATGCGCAGTCGAGACCCAGATCTGCACGACAGCCGGCTCAGGGCTTGGTGCAGACCTTCCACTTGCCGTCGATCTTGTGCAGGGTGACCTGCGCGTTGGTGGTGGCGTTCTCGTCGGCCGTGTTGAAGACGTCCACGCCCACGCGGGCGGTGTCGCCGTCCACCTGCACGCCGGTGATCTCCTTGAACGACATCATCTGGTTGCGTTCGCGCTGGGCGGCGGTGGCCTTGGCGAACTCGGCATCGGAGACGCTGCTGTAGAAGGCGTAGTCCTCGCCGCAGGTCACCTCGCGCAGCGTCGCCAGATCGCCCTCGCTCATGGCGTTCTGATACTGCTTGGCCGCGGCGGCGGCCCGGTTCTGCGGCGAGTTGTGCACCAGGAAGTACCAGAGCAGTGCGGCGACGGCGGCCAGCACCAGCAGCGCCAGCAGAATCCAGGCGAACCGGCCGCCCTTGCGGCTCTTGGCGGCGGCCGGCTCGGCGCCGGGGATCACCTTCGGCTGGTGCGGTGCGGACGTCCACTCACCGGCCGCGGCCGCGCCGGCGGCCGCGGCCGCGGTCTTCGCGGCGGCCGAGTCGATCGCGGTGGTGCGCACCGCGATCTCCTCGGTGGGCGTCACGATCTCCTGCGTCTGCGCCGCAATCTCCTGCGTCTGCGCCTCGATCACCTCGGTCGGGGTCGAGTCGGCGGGCGAGGTCGTCGGCGCGACGGTGACGACGGACTCCTCGACGATCTCGCGCCGGTCGAGCGAATCCGGATCGACGGTCTCCACCTTCCGGCGGGCCGGAGTCTGCACGGGATCGCCGGTGCCGGCGATCGCCACGACCTGCTCGTGCACCACGCCGCCCTCGGTGGTCATGGTGGGCGGGGCGTCGGCGGCGGCGACCGCGGCGGCCGAATCGCGCACGATCACCACGGCCGGCTCGAACTCGGTGGTCGACTGCGTGACGACCGTCATGGCCACGGTGTCGGCTTCGGCCGCGTCGATGTTGATCTCCATCGTCGAGTCGTCGCCGACGGACTCGATGACCTCGGTGGTCGCGTCCACGACGGGCCGCTGGCCGGCTTCCACCTTCACCACGCGTGTCTCGTCGGTGGCCTCTGCCGCACTCGACTCGGTGGCCCCGGTGCTCTCGGCGGGCTCGGCGCCCTCGGCGCGGCGCTGGCGGAAGGCGTCGACTACCTTCTCGACGGCGCTGTTCTTCTCATTGTCCGAAGTCATGCGGGGTTCCTGTTTCGTGCGAAGGTCACCGGCGCCGGCGTCGACGCTCATCATCAGAGGGTATCGAATCCTGCGCGCTGTCCGCGTCGCCGGGCGCGCGGGAGTGATTGAATGGCCAGATGACCTCTTTCGGAGACCTGCTGGGACCGCCGCCGACGCTGTTGACCGGAGACGATGATGCCGAATCGGATCTGCTCAACGGCGCCGACCCGGCGACGGTCGCGGCCGCGCATCCGTCCGCGTCGATCGCCTGGGCGTATCTGGCCGAGGCCGCGCTAGCCGGGGTCGGCGGCGCAGAGCCGGACGTCGCCGCGCAGGTGGCCGGTTACGCCTTCGCCCGGACGGGCTATCACCGCGGTCTGGACCAGCTCCGCAGGCACGGATGGAAGGGCTACGGCCCGGTGCCGTGGAGCCACGAGGAGAACCGCGGCTTCCTGCGCTGTGTCGGCGCGCTGGCCAGGGCCGCGCAGCTGATCGGCGAAGAGGACGAATACCTGCGCTGCCTGGATCTGTTGAACGACAGCGATCCGCGCGCGATCGCCGAGCTCGGCCTCGACTGATTCGGCTGGCCGGGTGACCACCGACCGGATCCGCGAGCAGCGGTCGCGGCTCATCGGCCGGTTGCCGACGCCGGTGGCCGCCCGGGTCCGGCGGCTCGGGCTGTCGGCCGTGCCGATCGCCCAGTGCGCGATCGCCGGTGGTCTCGCCTGGTTCCTGGCCTTCGATGTGCTGGGCCACTCGCGGCCCTTCTTCGCACCGATCGCCGCGGTCGCCTCGCTCGGCCTGGTGCTGGCCAAGCGTTGGCGCCGGTCTATCGAGCTGATCGGCGGTGTGCTGATCGGCATCATCGTCGGCGATCTGATCATCAAGTACATCGGCTCGGGGCCGTGGCAGATCGGGGTGGTCGTCGCCCTCGCGATGGCGGTCGCTGTGGTGGCCGACGGCGCCCCGATGGTGGTGAACCAGGCGGGCAGTTCCGCGGTGCTGGTGGCCACGCTGCTGCCGCCCGGGGATGCGGCCGGCTATGAGCGGGTGGTGGATGCGATGGTCGGCGGCGGAGTGGCCCTGCTGATCGGCGCGCTGTTGCCGTTCAATCCGGCGCATCGTGCGCGCCGCGATGCCGCGGCCGTGCTGGCGACGCTGCGCGACCTGTCCGGGGAGCTGGCGGCCTCGCTGCGTGCGGGGGACGTCGAGGCGGTGGAGTCGGTGCTGGTGCGCGCCCGCGGCACCCAGGCGCAGATCGACACCATGCACGCGGACATGCGGGCCGGGCGCGAGGTGGGCACCATGTCGCCGCTGTACTGGTGGGAGCGTCCGCGGCTGCGCGCGATCGCCGCGACCGGCGCGCCGATCGACAATGCGATGCGCAACTTCCGGGTCGTCGCCCGGCGTTCGGTGGGTCTCACCCAGCGCGGCATCCGGGTGGAACCGGCGGTGATCGACCTGATCGCCGCGCTGCCCGAGGGCTTCGAGATCCTGCGGGCCATGATGCTCTCGCCGCCGCGCGGGACGCCGGACGGCGCCGACGCCGCGCGGGTGCTGCGCTCCATCGTGCGCCGGGCCCGCCCGGCCATTCACGAGACCCGCGAACTGCTGCACGAGGGTGGCGGCGACCTCTCCGAGGTGGCACTGCTGGTGGAGCTGCGCTCGCTGCTGGTCGACATGCTGATGACGGCCGGGCTCAAACGCGAGTCGGCGATCGCGCAGCTGCGGCTGGAGTGACGCCGACCGGCCCGGGCGCGGGCCGGTCGGATTCTGCCCCGGACGAGTGTGACGCGGGACTCGGAACCCTTGCTATTCATGCGTAGATGCGCATATGTTTTCGACATGGGGCACGAAGGACACTCACACGGACCCACCGCCGCGGACGCAGTGAACGACGGGGCGCAGCGCCGGCTGTGGCCGATGGTGCTGGCCGTGGTCCTGATCGGCGGCTTCTTCGTCGTCGAACTGGTGGTGGGCATCGCGATCAACTCGCTGGCGCTGATCGCCGACGCCGGCCACATGGCCACCGACGTGGTCGCCGTATCGATGGGTCTGTCGGCGCTGCTGCTGGCCCGGCACGGCCGGATCACCGACGGGCGCAGCTTCGGCTGGTACCGCGCCGAGGTCTTCACCGCCGTGGTCAACGCCGTGCTGCTGATCGGCGTGGGCATCTTCGTTCTCTACGAGGCGATCGCCCGGCTCGGCGGCGAGGCCCCCGAGGTGCCCGGTGCGACGCTGATCGTCGTCGCGCTCCTCGGTCTGGCGGTGAACCTGCTGGTGATGCTGCTGCTGCGGGCCGATGCGAGGGGATCCATCGCGGTGCGCGGGGCCTACCTGGAGGTGCTGGCCGATGCCGTCGGCAGCGTCGGCGTCCTGGTGGCCGGCATCGTGGTGATGACCACCGGCTGGCAGTACGCGGACGTCGTCGTGGCCGTGGCCATCGCGATCTGGGTGGTGCCGCGCGCGGTGCGGCTGGCGCTCGACGCGCTGAAGATCCTCAACCAGCAGGCGCCGTCGCACATCGACCTCGCCGCGTTGCGGACCGAACTGGAAGCGGTGGACGGGGTGACCGACGTGCACGACCTGCACGTCTGGTCGCTCACCACCGGCATGGACGTGGCGACCGTGCACGTCGCGGCCCACGGCGAGTACGAGCGGGTGCTGGCCGCCACCCGGGCGGTGCTCACCGCGCACGGTTTGGAGCACGCCACCGTCCAGGTGGATCCCACCGGCGGCGGCCCGTGTTGCGAGCAGCTGACCTGGTGATCCGGCCGGCCGGATGGGCGGTCCGGGTCAGCGCGCGAAGTAGTCGTTCAGGGTCACCGTCTGTAGTTTCCGGTGCCGGATGATGTCGGTGAACTTGCCGTAGACGTGCGTCACCGGCTCGTGATTGGCGTGCCCGATGACCACGCGCTGGGCCCGGAAGTACTGGCGCGCGGCGCCGATCAGGAACTTCTCGGTCACCACGCCCGAGTCCGAGAGCGAGCCGTCCCACAGGGTGGGCATCGTGTAGCCGAGATCGGCCGCCACCGCGTCGACGGCGGCGTTGCGGTAGCCGAACGGCGGCCGGAAGTACGGCGCGCCGGAGACCCCGAACTCGTTGCGCAGGAATCGCTCGCAGCGGCGCAGCTCGTCGGCCACGCCCGCCGCCGACAGCGAGGTCAGCGACGGATGCGACCAGGTGTGGTTGCCCAGTTGCACCTGACCGGACTCGACCAGTGGGCGCAGTAGCGCGCGGTTCTCGCGCCAGGATTCGTACTGCGCGGTGACGAAGAAGGTGAATCGAGCGCCCGAGTCGACGGCCCAGCGGCAGTACGCGCCGACCACCGCGGCACTGGCGCCGTCGTCCACGGTGAGCGCCAGGTGCCGGCCCCGGCCGGGGAGCGCGGTGATCGGCTCGGCGGGCAGCGGATGCTTCCGGGTGGGCAGCGCTCCCTCCAGCGGGCGAGCGGCAGGTACCGGATGGGCGGCGGGCGACGGCGGCGCGGCCGGCCCGGTGGCCACCGCCGGACCCGACGATCCGGTGGGCTGACCGGTCACCGTCGACGTGCAGCCGGTGAGGGCCGCCGCGCCGCCGACGGCGAGCAGCGCCAGAAAGTCGCGCCTGTCCATATCGGGCAGATTATCCGTATCGGCCGGCGCCGAAGATCACCGACACGACCGTCGCCGCGCCGCGGACGCCGGGTCCGGGTGCGGCGAGTTCGGGGGTGTCGAGTTCGGTGGTGTCGAGTTTGGGGAAATGGTCAGGTCAGGACGACGACGACGGCGCCGTTGCACGGATCGAACGACTGCGGGCGCGGCTGCAGTTCCGCCTTCTCGCCCAGGTTCGCCACGACCTTCTTGGCCAGCGCATCCTGGCCAGAGGCGTACAGCACGGTGTTCTCGGTGATCGCCGAGGTGTAGAGGTTTTTCGGGTCGGAGGCGACCTTGATACCGGCCTTCTTCAGCTTGTCGGCCGCCTTCTGGCTGACCCCGGACCGGTCGCCGGCGTTGCGCACGCAGACCGACTCGGCGTTCGCACCGGTCACCGGCCCGGCCTGCGGGACGGTGGCCTCCGCGACGCTGGTGGTGCCGACGGCGGGTGCGGTGTCGTCGCCCGAGCCGCCGCACCCGGCGACGGTGGCGACCGCGGCGACGGCGGTCGCGGCGAGCAGCAGGCGGCGCGGGGAGGTCAGGTGAGTCACGGTTCTTTCCTTCGCAGGGGGTGTCGAGGGGAAACGATAGCCGCTCGCCGTCGCCGGGCCGTGGACCTCAGGTGAGTCCGCCCCAGAACAGGAACAGCCGCCAGCCCTCGCCGACCAGACCGGCGGGCACGTTGAACAATTCGACGATCCCGTAGATCAGGCCGAAGAAGGCCCGGTTGAGCACCGGCACGAACAGCAGCACGAAGATCAGCAGGAAGCCGAACGGGGCGATCTGCGCGGCGCTGCGCCGAGTCTCCTGCGAGAGATACGGCTCGATCGCGCCGTAGCCGTCGAAGCCGGGCATCGGGATCAGGTTCAGCACCGTCGCGGTGATCTGCAGGAAGCCCAGCATGGCCAGCCCGGACAGCAGATTCAGGTTCGACCGGGTGATGTCCAGCATCCCGACGGTCGCCAGCAGCGCGATGCCGAGCACCAGGTTGGTCAACGGCCCGGCCAGGCTCACCCGGGTGCGCTGGGCCTTCGTCATGCCCGCGGTGTTCAGGTAGACCGCGCCGCCCGGAAAACCGATGCCGCCCATCAGGATGATCAGCAGCGGCAGGCCGATCGACAGGCCCGGATGCGTGTACTTGCGCGGGTCGAGCGTCAGATAGCCGCGCAGTTCGGTCGAGGTGTCCCCGTACCTGAAGGCGGTGAAGGCGTGCGCGAACTCGTGCAGGCACAGCGAGATGATCCAGCCGGCCAGGATCAGCAGCCACATGCCGCCGATGGCCAGGCCGGAGCGCTCGGCGCCGCTGCGCCAGAGCAGGACGCCGCCGGCCACCGCGGCGACGACCAGGCCGAGGAAGACCGGTCCGGGACGCACCGCCCGGAGGGCGGCGGAGGCGGGCAGGGCGGTGCTCATGACGGGGTGACCAGCTTCCAGTCCAGGTGATGGCGGTAGAACGTGGAGCGTTTCACCACACGCGGGGCCGCGACGCCTTCGCGTTCGACGACGAGATTGGTGCCGCCGGTCTGCACGGCCCGGCCGCTCAGCCAGCCGCCGGGCAGCCGCCGGTCCACTCGCGCCCGCAGCCCGGGCGCCGCGGTCAGCGGCTCCATCACCACGCCGCGCACCTCGCCGTCGAATAGCCGCTCGGAATCGACGTAGGTCTCGCCGTGCAGTTTGGCACCCTGCGCGCCCAGGTGCCGGGCGCGGCCCACCAGCACGGTGCCGGCGTCGTCGCGGATCAGCGGGAGCACGCGCGCGACACCGGTTTCGGCGAGCGTCTCGGCCGCGGCCCCGTGCGGCAGCCCGAAGATCTTGGTGGCCCGCGTCGGGGCCGGGGCGACGTAGGCGATCTCCACGTCGAGCCGTTCGTGGCGCATCACGATGCCCACCACCTGGGCCAGGAAGGCGTCGGGTCGATCGGCGGCCCGCACCGTCAGCCGGGTCACCGCCGGATCGGCGAGGGCGCCGGTCACCGTGCGCGACAACTCGGCGGCCTCGGCACCCGGCGGCGGCGGGACGATCGCGTGAGATAACACGGCAATAGGGTATCTGGGCGGTCCACGAAGTAGGGTTGTGCGCGAACAGGAGGAGCACCTGACATGGCTGCGATTGTGCTTATCGGCGCCCAGTGGGGCGACGAGGGCAAGGGTAAGGCGACCGATCTGCTCGGCAACGAGTTGCAGTGGGTGGTCCGCTACCAGGGCGGAAACAATGCCGGGCACACCGTGGTGCTGCCCAGCGGCGAGACCTTCGCGCTGCACCTGATCCCCTCGGGAATCCTGACTCCGGGCGTCAACAACGTGATCGGCAACGGCGTCGTCGTCGATCCCTCGGTGCTGCTGCGCGAGCTGAGCGGGCTGGAGGAGCGCGGCGTCGACACCACCGGCCTGATGATCTCGGCCGATGCGCACCTGCTGATGCCGTATCACGTCGCCATCGACAAGGTGACCGAGCGCTTCCTGGGTAACAGCAAGATCGGCACCACCGGTCGCGGCATCGGCCCCTGCTACCAGGACAAGATCGCCCGCGTCGGCGTGCGCGTGGCCGATGTGCTGGACGAGAAGATCCTGACCCAGAAGGTCGAGGCGGCCCTGGAGATCAAGAACCAGATCCTCACCAAGATCTACAACCGCAACGGACTGGATCCGCAGCAGGTGGTGGACGAGACGCTGGAACTGGCCGAGGGCTTCAAGCACCGCATCGCCGACACCCGGCTGCTGCTGAACCAGGCCCTCGAGCGCGGCGAGACCGTGCTGCTCGAGGGCAGCCAGGGCACCCTGCTCGACGTGGACCACGGCACCTACCCGTTCGTCACCTCGTCGAACCCGACCGCCGGCGGCGCCGCGGTGGGCGCGGGCATCGGCCCGAACAAGATCACCACGGTGCTGGGCATCCTGAAGGCCTACACCACCCGCGTCGGTGAGGGCCCGTTCCCCACCGAGCTCTTCGACGAGTGGGGCGAGTACCTGGCCAAGACCGGCGGCGAGGTGGGTGTCACCACCGGCCGTGCCCGCCGCTGCGGCTGGTTCGACGCCGTCATCGCGCGCTACGCGACCCGCGTCAACGGCATCACCGACTACTTCCTCACCAAGCTCGACGTGCTCTCGGGCATCGAGGAGATCCCGGTCTGCGTCGCCTACGAGGTGGACGGCGAGCGGCTCGACGAGATGCCGATGACCCAGACCGGTTTCCATCACGCCGTGCCGATCTACGAGACGCTGCCGGGCTGGACCGAGGACATCTCGAAGTGCCGCACCTTCGACGAGCTCCCGAAGAACGCTCAGGACTACATCCTGCGCCTCGAGGAACTGTCCGGCGCGCACATGTCGTGCATCGGCGTCGGGCCGGGTCGCGAGCAGACCATCGTGCGCCGCGACATCGTCTGAAAGTCGGGTCGTGGCGCGCGTGAGCCGGGATTACGGCTCCATCCTCCTCGGCTCGGCCGATGAGAATGCGCGTGCGCAGCGGGTCCGCATCCAGATCCTGCTGACCGTCGCCCTGGTCGTCGCCAACCTGATCGGCGTGCTGATCGCGGTGACCCTCGGCGCGGTGGGCATCCCCGAGCCGACCTTCCTGCGCCACGATCTCCTGCTCATCAACGTCATCGCGATTCCGGTGTACGCGGCGGTCGCGCTGATCGTCGGCGTCACCGTGGGCACGGTGATGATGCTGCGCGCCCTCAAGTGGTCGATCGAGGACAAGATCCCCACCCCGCGCGACGTGAAGCGGCTGCTGCGGGTGCGCCGCCGGCTGGTGCTGCTGGAACTGCTGCTGTGGTTCGGGGCCGCGATCCTGCTGGGCATCCTGTACGGCCGCATCGACACCGAGCTGGTACCCAAGACGGTGCTCATCACGGTGATGAGCGGCCTGGTGGTGGTCGTCATCTCCAATCTGCTGGCCGACGTCCTGCTGCGACCGGTCTCGGCCAAGATCCTGAAGGCCGGGCTGGGCTGGAAGGGCAGTTCCATGCGCTCGCGCGCCGTGCTGTCCTGGTTGATCGGCACCGGCGTTCCGGTGCTCGGCATCTTCCTGGTGGTCTTCTTCGGGACGTTCTCGCCGCACACCTCCAAGATGAACGTCTTCGTCTCGGTGTCGGTGCTGACCGCGATCGCCTTCGCGGTGGGGCTGCTGTCGGTGCTGCTGTACGCGTGGAGCGTGACCGGGCCGGTGCAGAGCGTGCGCGCCGGGATGCACCGGGTGAAGGCCGGAATCATCGACGTCGGCAACGACCTGGTGGTGTACGACGCCTCCGAACTCGGCGAGCTGCAGCTCGGTTTCAACACGATGGTGTCCGGACTGCGCGAGCAGGAGCGCACCCGCGACCTGTTCAGCCGGCACGTCGGCCGCGATGTGGCCGCCGCGGCCATGCTCGGCGAGGTGGAGCTCGGCGGGGCCGAGCGCACCGTCGCGGTGATCTTCGTCGACGTGATCGGCTCCACCGAGCTGGCGACCCGCCGCACGCCGACCGAGGTGGTGGATCTGCTGAACCAGTTCTTCGGGGTCATCGTGGATGCCACCGAGCGCCACGACGGGCTGGTCAACAAGTTCGAGGGCGACGCCGTGCTGTCGATCTTCGGTGCGCCGCTGGCCATCGACGATCCGGCCGGCAGCGCGCTGCGGGCCGCCCGGGAGATCGCGCAGCGGCTGGATCGGGACGTGCCGGGTCTGCAAGCGGGGATCGGCGTCAGCTACGGCAACGTGGTGGCCGGCAATGTCGGCGCCATCCAGCGATTCGAGTACACCGTGATCGGCGATCCGGTGAACGAGAGCGCCCGCCTCTCCGAGCTGGCCAAGCGCGATCCGCGGGTGCCGTGGGCCTCCGGGCGCGTGGTGGCCGCGGCAGCTCCGGCCGAGCAGAGCCGGTGGAAGAAGACCGATGAGGAGGTGCTGCGCGGGCGCAGCGCGGCCACCGAACTGTTCGTCCCGCGCCGGATCCCGACGTCCTGACCGGCCCGTTCGTCGCCGGGCCGGGGTCCGGGGCGTAACGCCGGAGCCCCGCGCCGCCGATATCAGAGGGTGACGGGGCTTTCACCGGACAGCCCGCGGATCGCTGGTTCAGCGCGCGGGGACGAAAGGGACGACCATGAAGAATCCGCTCATCCGCATCGGTCTCGCGGCCGCCGCCACCGTCGCGGTCGGCGCCTCCACGCTGCTCGGCGCGGCGCCCGCCCAGGCCGCGACGCCCGGTGATCTGCAGATCATCGGCGGCGTCAACTGCACCTTCAAGCGGTGGGGACCCACCTGGGACTCCGGCCCGATCTGGCAGATGAACCGTTTCCTCGGCGTCACGAACATCGGCGACTACCGGATGACCGGCGTCTCGGTGACCGAGTTCGGCGGCCCCAGCAAGCTGGTGCCGGCCCGCAAGGGCGTCAAGACCCACAAGTCCGACGGCACGGCCGTCACCGTCGACACCAAGGCCGGCGAGCTCTGGCCGGGCCAGACGTACATCAGCATCGACAACAAGTGGCGCGGCTGCTGGCCGGCGTCCATCTCCGGCTACACCATCGGCAAGGAAGTCGAGAACCCGATGAACAACGTCGGCTTCTGGCAGAACGTGCGTAACGCCAAGCCCTGATCCGCCGGCTGGGCCTCAGCCCAGGGCGTGGTCCAGGTCGCGGAGCAGATCGTCCACGTTCTCCAGGCCCACCGAGAGACGGACCATGCCGTCGGTCAGGCCGATCGCGGCCCGGCCCTCCGGTCCCATCGCGCGGTGCGTGGTGGTGGCCGGATGGGTGATGAGGCTCTTGGCGTCGCCCAGGTTGTTGCTGATGTCGACGATCGACAGCCCGTTGAGGACCTCGAAGGCCCGCTGCTTGCCCGTCTTTCCGGCGGTCTCGGCGAGTTCGAAGGTGATCACCGTGCCGCCGCCGGCCATCTGCCGGCGGGCCAGGTCGTACTGCGGGTGCGAGGGCAGGAACGGGTAGATGGCCCGTGCCACGCGGGGATCGCCGTCCAGGAACTCGGCGATCTTCAGCGCGCTCGCCACCGACTGATCCAGCCGCAGCTTCATGGTCTCCAGACCCTTGAGCATGACCCAGGCATTGAACGGGCTGAGGGCCGGACCGAGGTGGCGCATCAGGGTGCGCACCGGCCCGTCGATGAACTCCTGCGTGCCCA
>CAZEOP010000057.1:0-16595 GCA_964513715.1 uncultured Gordonia sp. | reverse complement strand
GGGGTGCGCTGATCGTCGCGCACGTTCACCGCGCGCGGGCGATGCGGATCGCGCTTGAGCAGACCGCGGCGCTCGAGGGTGCGCAGCTGGTGGGCGACCGACGAGGTGGAGGTGAGTCCGACGGCTTCGCCGATCTCCCGGATGCTCGGCGGGTAGCCGCGCTCGCGCACCGAGGCGCGGATGTACTCGAGGACTTCGCGCTGTCGCTGAGTCAGCGAGGCCTCCAGGGTCGCCGTCGACAGCAGGGGATCGACGCCGGCGAGGTTCTCGCCGCGGGGCGTCTCACTCATCGCCGCACTTCCTTTCTGTGGAGTCCGCCTGTTCGAACTGATCCCCAAGTTAGTCGAGTAGGTCACAGATTTCAAACATCTGTTCGACGTGTCGTGACTTTTGTCGGAGGCGTGGTGTTAACTATCGAACAAGAGTTCATCGAACACACGAACGATGGGATGAGAACGATGACCCAGCTGCTCAACGGCCGCCCCGGTGCCGCTGTCGATCTGCCCGTGAACCTGGCCGTGACCTGCGATGTCCCGCTCCTGATCGGGCGGCGAACTGTCCCTGCGACGCCGGTCGGACTGCGCTGCCGGCCGTCCGGGCGGAGTCCGGAAAGTCACCGCCGGAGTGTCCGGACCACCCCGATGGCGGTCGTCCAGGCGCCCACCGCCGCGCGGCGTTCGAACACCGCCGGCCGATTTGCGGGGGCGCTGGCACGTTCGAACACCGCCGCGGCGGCGCCATCGAACCCCGTCGTTCCCGCGGCGGCTCCGGCGGCGGCTCCGGCGGCGGCGCGATCATCGCTCCGGCTGCGGGCGGCGGGTATCTGTGCGGGGTTGCTGGTCGGTCTCGGCCTGGCCGTCGGATTCAGTGTGCTGGGGATGGTGGGCGACGACTACCAGCGCGCGGTTACCGGCGCACCCGCGGCCACGGAGGTGGTGCACGTCCGCAGCGGCGAGTCGCTCTCGACCCTCGCAGCCCGGATCGCTCCCGGCGAGCCGGCGGCCGCGGTGATCGCCACGGTGCGCGACCTGAACGATCTGACGACCTCGGGGTTGCGGCCGGGGCAGGCGCTGGTGGTGCCGGCGTACCGCTGAGCCGAACGTGTGCAGCGCGCGCAGCCGGTTCGGGCCGGGCGGGTATTCTGGCGGTATGCGATGCCCGTTCTGCAAGAACGACGACACCCGAGTGGTTGATTCGCGCGCTTCCGACGATGGACTCGCGATTCGGCGCCGGAGGTCGTGCGCGGAATGCGGGCGCCGGTTCACCACCGTCGAGTCGGCGGTGCTGGCGGTGGTCAAGCGCAACGGGGTCACCGAGCCGTTCAGCCGCGAGAAGGTGATGAAGGGCGTTCGCCGGGCCTGCCAGGGCCGCCAGGTGGACGAGGATCAGCTGGCCAAACTCGCCGAGGCCGTGGAGAACACCGTGCGTGCCTCCGGCTCGGCGGAGATCCCGAGCAACGAGGTGGGGCTGGCGATTCTGAAGCCGCTGCGTGATCTGGACGAGGTCGCCTATCTGCGCTTCGCCTCGGTCTACCGCTCGTTCACCTCGGCGGACGACTTCCAGCGCGAGATCGACGAGCTGCGCGCCGATCGGGACCGGGAACCGGTCGCCTGACCCGGCGCGCTCGTCGCCGGTCGCCCGGGGACTCAGGAGAAGGCGTCGAGCGCCTTAACGATGCGTTTCTCGGAGATCGGTCCGTCGGTGCCGAGTTGCTGCGCGAAGAGTCCGACACGCAGTTCCTCCAGCATCCAGTGGGCCAGGTCGTTGAGTTCGTCGTGGCGGGACGCCGGCAGCTGTGCCAGGCGCTGATTCCAGTGCGCGATCACCCGGTCGACGGCGGCGAGGCCGGCGGCGTCTCGCTGCGCCGCCGCGGGTAGCGCCTCGAGCCGGAGTCGGGCCGCGGTGAGATAGCGCGGCAACTGGGCGAGTCGGTGCAGGGGCGTGTGGCCGACGAAACCGTCGAAGACCAGTTCGGCCAGCTGCTCGGCCACGTCGTCGGCGGCGGCCGAGCCGCTGTGGGCGTCGATGGCCCGGCGCAGCGCCGCCTGCTCGTGCAGGATCGTCGCGGTGAGGGCGAAGTAGTCGGGGGCGCTCTGACGTACCCGGGGAGACAGGCGCTCGGTGAGGGCGGCGAACTCCTGCGGCGCGCGCAGTCGAGCGACCCCCGGCTCGGCGGCCAGCGCGTCGGCGATGGCCCGCCGGGTGCAATCGGACAGCAGCGCCTCGGTGTCCGGATAGGGGCTCTGGCTCAGGGCGAGTCGCTCCGCCGGCGGCAGGGAGGCGGTGATCTTCTTGCCGAGGGGCGTGATGGCCTGCTCGAGGAGGATCTGGACGCCGAGGCGAATTCCGTTGTCGCGCAGCGGCGGTGAGGTGACCGAGGCCACCCGGACGCCGCCGGGTGCGGCCTCCAGAGTCGGATAGGTCAGCACGGTCTGCCCGGCGACCGTCGCAGTGACCTGGTCGTCGAGCGTGCCGATACCGTCGGCCGTCCACCGGCGGTGGACCGGCGCGGCGACGGCCGGTCGGCCGTCGCCGAGGCCGGCGCGCAGCTCGGCGAGGCTGTCGCTGCGGGCGACGATCTCTCCGCCGCGGTCGCTGACGGCGAAGTGGATACGCAGATGCGCGGGCAGGGTGTCGGTGCGGAAATCGTCCGGCGACAGGCTGGTCCGGGTGATCTCGGAGAGCCGGCGGGCCAGCGCCGGGAGCAACGGCTCGGTGCGCGGCGTGAGCTCGCTCAGCGCCAGTTCGGCGTACTGCTGGGCCGGCGACATCGACTTGCGCAGGCCCTTGGGCAGTGACTTGATCAGGGTGGTGGCCAGTTCGGTGCGCAGTCCGGGGACCAGCCAGTCGAAGCCGGACTCGCGGACGTGGGGGAGCAGCGGCCGGGGGATCACCACGGTGACGCCGTCGTCGGGCGCTCCCGGGGCGAAGTGATAGCGCAGCTCGAGGGTCGTCTGTCCCTGCTTCCAGGCGGGCGGGAAGTCGGCCGCGGCGGGAGCCGCCGCGGCGGCCGGACCGGCCTCGTCCAGGTGCAGCAGCCGCGGGTTGCGCCTGCTCTCCTTCTTCCACCACGAGTCGAAATGCCGGACGGAGACCACCTTCGCCGGGATCCTGGCGTCGTAGAAGTCGTACAGGTCGGCGTCGGAGAGTCGGACGTTGCGCCGTGCGCGGTGTTCCAGATCCTCCGCATCGGCCAGGACCGCGGCGTTGTGCGCCCAGAATTCGTGGCGCGGGCGCCAGCGACCCTCCACCAGTGCGGCCTGCAGGAAGATCGCCCGGGACTCGACCGGATCGATCGCGCCGTAGGCCACCCGGCGCGCCGCGATCAGCGGCACCCCGTACAGGCTGACCTTCTCGTCGGCCATCACCGCACCGCGGCGCGACGACCAGGCCGGTTCGCTGTAGGTGCGGGTCACCAGGTGCGGAGCGATCTGTTCCACCCATTCCGGGTCGATCCCGGCGACCGTGTGGGCGAAGAGTCGGGAGGTCTCGATCAACTCGGCGGCCATCAGGAAGGGCGGGGGCTTGCGGGCCAGTTCTGAGCCGGGGAAGACGGTGAACTTGGTGCCGCGGGGGCCGAGGAATTCGCGGGTCTCGCCCTGTTTGGCACCGATCTGGGTCAGCAGGCCGGTGAGCAGGCTGCGGTGGATCGCATCCGGATCGAGCTGCGTGCGGGGGACGGCCCAGCCCAGGTCCTTGACGGTGCGGCGCAACTGCCGATGCAGGTCCAGCCACTCGCGAATGCGGAGGTAGTGCAGAAAGCTGCGCTCGCACTCGCGCCGGAACTGGTTGCCGGACAGGGCTTCCCGTCGCTCGGCCAGATGCTCCCAGAGCTTCAGTCGGCTCAGGAACTCCGAGCCCGGCACCGCGTACTCGCGGTGCGCGGCCGCGGCGGCCTCCCGTTTGTCGGTGGGGAACTCCCGGACATCGGGCAGCGAGAGGGCGGCGGCGATCACCAGGACGTGATCGAGGCAGCCGTTCGCGTGCCCGGCGACCAGCATCCGGGCCAGTCGCGGATCGATCGGCAGTCGGGCCAGGTCGCGTCCGACGTCGGTGAGCCGGGCCTCGGCCGAATCGAGGCCGGTAACCGCGCCGAGCTCGGACAGCAGCGCCATGCCGTCCTTGATCGCACGGGCTTCGGGCGGCTGGACGAACGGGAAGTCGGCCACGTCGCCCAGGCGCAGCGACAGCATCGACAGGATGACGCCGGCGAGGTTGGTGCGCAGGATCTCCGGATCGGTGTACTCGGGACGGGCGTCGAAGTCGTCCTCGGCGTACAGCCGGATACAGATGCCGGGCGCGACGCGCCCGCACCGGCCGGCCCGCTGGCGGGCACTGGCCTGGGAGATCTTCTCGATCGGCAGCCGGGTGACCTTGGTGCGCGTGGAGTACCGGGAGATCCGGGCGGTGCCGGTGTCGATCACATACCTGATGCCCGGCACCGTCAGGGAGGTCTCCGCGACGTTGGTGGACAGCACGATCCGCCGGCCGTCGGACGGGGTGAAGATCTTCTGCTGTTCGGCCACCGACAGCCGCGCATACAGCGGCACGATCTCGGCGTCGGCGCGGTGGCGCAGCGCATCGGCGGTGTCGCGGATGTCCCGCTCGGTCGGCAGGAAGACCAGGATGTCGCCGCGCCCGCCCCCACCGCCCCCACCGCCACCGGGGCGCCAGAGTTCGGTCACCGCGGCATCGATGGCCGCGATCTGATCCAGATCGGCGTGCTCGGCGTCGTCGGACGCCGGCGGTCGGTAGCGGACCTCCACCGGGTAGGTGCGCCCCGAGACCTCCAGGATCGGCACCTCCTCGGCGGCGGTGGCGAAGTGCCGGGCGAATCGGTCGGGTTCGATGGTCGCCGAGGTGATGATCACCTTGAGGTCGGGTCGCCGGGGCAGCAGCCGCTTGAGGTAGCCCAGCAGGAAGTCGATGTTCAGGCTGCGCTCGTGGGCCTCGTCGATGATGACGGTGTCGTAGCGGCGCAGCCGCGGATCCGCGGCGATCTCGCGCAGCAGGATCCCGTCGGTCATCACCTTGATCTGCGTCGCGGCGCTCGTCTTGTCGGAGAACCGGACGCTGTAGCCGACCACGTCGCCCAGTTCGGTTCCGGTCTCGTCGGCGATGCGCCGGGCCACCGAGGTCGCCGCGATGCGGCGCGGCTGGGTGTGCGCGATGGACTCGCGGCCGAGTTGCAAGCAGATCTTGGGCAGCTGAGTGGTCTTGCCCGATCCCGTCTCACCGGCGATCACCACCACCTGATGCCGGCCGACGGCCCGGGCGATCTCGTCGCGGCAGGCGCTGACCGGAAGCTCCGGCGGAAAGGAGAGGACGGGAACGGCCATGATGGCGACAATTCTAGGCGAGTTCCGGGTGAATCCCCCGGTGGGCGATCCCCGTCACAGCGCAGATCGGCCGGGATGCGATATTGGATGCATGGGTTCTCTCTGGCACGGCTTCGCCGACATGGGCGCGGTCAACGATTCCGGTCCGTTCGTCATCACCCGCGGCGAGGGCGTGCGCATCTACGACGACGGCGGCAACGAGTACCTCGACGCCACCGCCGGCCTGTGGTTCACCAATGTGGGCCACGGCCGAACCGAGATCGCCGATGCGGTGGCCCGCCAGCTCTCCAGCCTGGCGCACTTCTCCAACTTCGGCGACTACGCGAACGACACCCTGCTCGCGCTGGCCGACCGGGTCGCCGCGATGGCGCCGATGGCCGATGCGAAGGTGATGTTCACCTCCGGCGGCAGCGATGCGGTCGATACCGCCGTGAAGCTGGCTCGCCGGTACTGGACCGAGCGGGGGCTGCCCGGCAAGCGCATCGTGGTCTCGCGGACCAAGGCGTACCACGGCATGCACATCGGCGGCACCGCGATCGCCGGCATCCCCGGCAATCGCGAGGGCTACGGCCCGGACTTCATGACCGACGTCGATCGCATCGAGTGGGACGACGCCAAGGCGCTGCTCGGACTGATCGAACGGGTGGGGGCGGAGAACATCGCCGCCTTCGTCTGCGAGCCGATCATCGGCGCCGGCGGCATCTACCTGCCGCCGGACGGCTACCTGCGCGAGGTGCGGGACATCTGCCGCGACCACGACGTGCTGTTCATCGCCGACGAGGTGGTGACCGGGTACGGCCGGGTGGCCCAGGGGCACTGGTTCGCCTCCGGCCGGTTCGCGCTCGACCCGGACATGATCACCTCGGCCAAGGGCCTGACCAGCGGCTACGTCCCGATGGGGGCGATGATCGCGGCCGGTCGTATCGCCGAGCCGTTCTTCGCCGGCGGTACCTGGTGGCGGCATGGCTACACCTACGGCGGACACGCCGGTGCCGCCGCGGCCGCGATGGCCAACTTCGACATCATCGAGCGCGAGGGTCTGCTCGACGAGGCCACCCGCCTCGAGGGCGACCTCGCGGCGGCTTTCGGGCCGCTCGCCGACCTCGATGCCGTGGCGGAGGTGCGCACCGGTCTGGGTGCGGTCACCGCCGTCCAGCTGGCCGACCCGGCCGACGCGCCCGCCGCCGTGCTGCGCTTGCGGGCCGCCGGGGTGGCCACTCGCGCCGCCGGCATGGGTGCGCTGCAGGTCTCGCCGTCGTTCGTGATGACCACCGACGAGGTGAACGAGCTCGCCCGGCGTTTCGCCGCCGCGCTGGGCTGACACCCCGGGCCGGGATCCGGTCCCCACCGATCGACTGTGCCCCACCGATGCACCGTGCCCCGCCGGGATCTCCGGCGGGGCACAGGTGTCGTGCGTCCTGAGGGCTGCTCAGTCTGGTGCTCAGGCGAGGGTTTCGGCGATGGTGATCGCCTGGCCCACACCCTGAACGATCGAGGCGGCCTTGAGGGCCTCGAAGACGGTCTCCCGATCGAGGCCGGCCTCGCGGACGACGTGCTCGTGGGCGCCGACGCAGTGCTCGCAGCCGTTGATGGCCGAGACGGCCATCGACCACAGCTCGAACAGCGCCTTGTCCACACCCGGGTTGCCGATGATGTTCATCCGCAGACCCGGCCGCAGGTCGTCGTACTTGCCGTCCAGGTAACCGCGACCGCGGTAGAAGACGTTGTTCATGCCCATGATCGAGGCCGCGCCGAGGGCGGCGGTGTAGGCCTCGGCCGACAGGTTGTCGGCCGCCTCGTCGGCGATCTCGCGCAGCACGGTCGCATTGCGGGTGGCGGCGGCGCACGCCAGCAGCGTGCCCCACAACTGCTCCTCGTTCAGCGCGGTGGTGCGCGCCAGCGAGCCGAGGTTCAGCTTGAGGTCCTTCGCGTAATCGGGAAGGGCTTCCTTGAGGTTGTCGATGCTCATGCGGAGGCGCTCATCAGCTCGCCGGCGTCGATCGTCGGATCGCCCTTGCGCCAGTTGCAGGCGCACAGCTCGTCGCTCTGCAAGGCGTCGAGGACGCGGAGCACCTCGTCGACGTTGCGGCCCACCGAGCCCGCGGTGACCGAGACGAACTGGATCTCGTTGTTCGGGTCGACGATGAAGGTGGCGCGATCGGCGACGCCGTCGGCGTTCAGCACACCGGTGGCCTCGACGAGCTCACGGCGCAGGTCGCTGAGCATCGGGAAGGGGAGGGTCTTCAGGTCCTCGTGCTGTGCGCGCCACTGGAAGTGCACGAACTCGTTGTCGGTCGAGGCGCCGAGCACCTGGGTGTCGCGATCGGCGAACTCGTCGTTCAGCTTGCCGAAGGCGGCGATCTCGGTGGGGCAGACGAAGGTGAAGTCCTTCGGCCAGAAGAAGATCACGCGCCACTTGCCCTTGTAGTCGTCGCTGGAGACGGTGGTGAAGTAGTCGTCGGGCTGCTGGGCGTCGACCTTCGAGAGGTCGCCGCCGATCACTGCGGTCAGGTTGTACGCGGGGAACTGGTCTCCGATGGTGAGCAGCGCCATGTCAGGACTCCTTCGTTGTGGTTGTCACTCGCCGAAGCGGGGTTTCTACTCGGCGGTAACCCCATTCTCGCGCACGCCTGGCGAAAATGAAAGGTGATGATAGGCACTACATTGATAGGTATGAGTGATCAGAGTTATCAGCCCTCGATCGGCTCGCTGCGGGCCTTCGTCGCGGTGGCCCGCAAGCTTCACTTCGGTTCTGCCGCAGGCGATCTCGGCGTGAGTCAGCCCTCGCTCTCGCAGGCCCTGGCGGCACTGGAGAACGGTCTGGGGGTGCGGCTGGTGGAGCGCACCACTCGACGCGTCATGCTCACGGCCGAGGGCCGCCGACTGCTGCCCGCGGCGATGGCCGCCTGCGACGCCGTCGACAATTTCCTCGCCGACGCCTCCGGCGGCGACGGCCTGCGGCGCGGTCCGCTGCGGCTGGGCCTGATCCCCACCATCGCCCCGTATGTCTTGCCCCGCCTGCTGCGCGGACTGTCGGCGAGCCGGCCCGATCTGGACCTGCGGGTGGTCGAAGACCAGACGTCTCGGCTGCTGGAGCAGCTGCGCGAGGGTTCCCTCGACGCCGCCGTGCTGGCCCTGCCGGCCAACTCGCCCGGCATCGGCGAGATCGAGATGTACGACGAGGACTTCGTGCTGGCGGTCCCGTCCGGCCATCGCCTCGCCGGGCGCAAACGGCTGGCGCCCTCGGCGCTGGCGGAGCTGCCGCTGCTGCTCCTGGACGAGGGGCACTGCCTGCGCGATCAGGCGCTGGAGGTCTGCCAGGTGGCCGGGGTCAATCCGGACCTGCGGCAGACCAGGGCCGCCTCGCTCACCACCGCGGTGCAGTGCGTGGAGGGCGGCCTGGGCGTCACCCTCATCCCGCGCACCTCGGTAACGGTGGAGACCGCCTCCGGCGGGCTGGCGACGGCCGAGTTCAGCGCGCCGCGTCCGGGCCGCCGGATCGGTCTGGTCTACCGCACCTCGTCGGGCCGCGGCCCGGCCTACGCCGAGCTGGCGGCCGAGATCGCGGCACTGGTGATCGCGGGAGGCGAGGTCACCCCGGTCTGAGCCGGCGCGAGCCGGTGCTTCTCGTCAGCCGGCGGCAGTGAGTTGTTCCCACTCGTCGATCAGACTCGAGTCGACGCCCCGGATCAGTGCGGCGAGCTCATCGGTGAGATCTTCGATCTCCTCGGTGACCGCGGTCATCGGCAACCCGCTGCGCAGTGCGCGGTAGCAGTCGGTCAGGTAGCGCAGCAGCACGCCCTCGCTGCGCTGCAGGCCGAACTCGCTGACGAAGTCGGTGAACGTGGATCCGCGCTCGCGCATGTAGCGCAGCACAGACTTGGGCGACGGCGGCGTGCCCGCCAGCCACGGATGGCCGCGGCGGTAGGTCTCGTAGGCGAAGCCGATCTCCTCGGCCAGCGGTTGCGGCCAGGAGATCTCCTCCAGCCGGGTCATCCGCTCCTCGTACTCGATGCCGTCGGCCTTCATCTCCGCCATCGCCGCGTCCCGGGCCGCCTTGCGCTGCGCCATCAGGACCTGCCGGGGATCCTCCAGCGTCGACTCGAGGATCGAGACCACGTCGAGGGTGAAGCTCGGCGAGTCCCGGTCGAGCAGCTCGAAGGCCGCCACGGCGAACGCCGACAGAGGATTGGTCAGCGCGAAGTTCTCCGGCAGATCGATCGACAGCTCCACGCGCTTGCCGTCGGCGGCCGGGGCGGCCAGCCGGGTCACGATGCCGGTGGCCACCAGATCGCGGTACAGCGCGATGGTGTGCTTGATGTGGCGCAGCTGCCGGGACCGCGGCTCGTGGTTCTCCTCCAGCAGGTGGCGCAGGGCGGCGAAGCAGTCGCCCGGGCGCTCGAGGACCTCCATCAGCATCGCGGTGGTGATCCGGAAGTGCGAGCGCAACGGCTCGTCCGGGGCATCGACGAGGGTCAGGAAGGTCTGCTCGCCCCAGCCGACGAAACCCTCGGGAGGCTTGCGCCGCACCAGCTTCCGCAGCTTCTTGGGATCGTCGCCGGCCTTGGCGAGCAGCCGGGCGTTCTCGACGTCGTGATCGGGAGCCTGGGCGACGACGTAGCCGATCGTGTCGAAACCGGCCCGGCCGGCGCGGCCGGCGATCTGGTGGAACTCGCGCGCCCGCAGCCGCCGGACGCGGTGGCCGTCGTACTTGGTCAGACCGGCGAAGAGCACGCTGCGAATGGGGACGTTGATGCCGACGCCGAGGGTGTCGGTACCGGCCACCACCTTGAGCAGCCCGGCCTGGGCCAGCCGCTCCACCAGGCGCCGGTAGCGCGGCAGCATGCCGGCGTGGTGCACGCCGATGCCGGCCCGCAGCAGTTTCGAGAGCTGGGTCCCGAAGCCGGTACGGAAGTCGAAGTCGCCGATCGCCTCGGCGATGACCGCCTTCTCCTCGCGGGTGCAGATCGCCGCCGAGAGCAGCGCCTGCGCGCGCTCCACGGCCTGGGCCTGGGTGAAGTGCACGACGTAGACCGGGGCCTGACCGCTGCCGATCAGCTCCTCGATGGTCTCGTGGATCGGGGTCAGGGCGTACCGGTACTCCAGCGGCACCGGTCGCTGGGCACCGGAGACCTCCACGGTGGCCCGGCCGGTGCGCCGGGCCAGGTCCTCGGTGAAGAACGAGACCTCGCCGAGGGTCGCCGACATCAGCAGGAACTGCGTGTGCGGCAGCTCGATCAGCGGGACCTGCCAGGCCCAGCCGCGGTCGGACTCGCCGTAGTAGTGGAATTCGTCGGCCACGAGTACGCCGACGTCGGATTCCGGTCCGTCGCGCAGCGCGAGGTTCGCGACGATCTCGGCGGTGGCGCAGATGATCGGCGCGTCGGCGTTCACCGAGGCATCGCCGGTCAGCAGGCCGACGTTCTCGGCCCCGAACTGCCCGCACAGATCGAAGAACTTCTCGCTGACCAGTGCCTTGATCGGCGCCGTGTAGTAGGCGCGCGCGCCGCGGCAGCGCGCGAAGTAGATGGCGCCCGAGGCCACCAGCGACTTCCCCGAGCCGGTGGGCGTGGCCAGGATCACGTTGGCGCCGCTGACCAGCTCCAGCAGCGACTCCTCCTGGTGCGGGTAGAGGTCGATGCCGCGCTGCGCCCACCACGCCAGGAACTGCTCGAAGGCGAGGTCCTCGTCGCCGGTGAGCAGTTCGTGCAGGGTCGTGGTGGGCGGAGCGGGGTCGGTCTCGTCGGGACTCAGGACTCGTCCCGTTCGGTGTCGCCAGAGCCTGGTCCGGCAGAGCCTGGACCGGCCGAGTCCGGCCGGTCGTCGCCGGGCAGGTCGAGGCCGTCGAACTCGCCGGCGTGCTCGGCCAGGAACTTCTCGAACTCGGCGCCCAGCTCGTCGCCCGAGGGCAGGTCGCCGTCGGCCGAGAGCAACTCGCGCTCGGCCTTGGCGGCCATGTACTGGTCGTACTGCTGCTCCAGGGCCTGCACGACGGTGCCGATCTCCGGGTTGGCTTCGACCTCCTCGTCCACCTGTGCGCGGATCTTGGTCGCGGCGTTCTCCAGTGCCGCCACCGGAAGGTTGAGCCCGGTGAGGCCGCCGAGTGCCGACAGCAGCGCCGCCGAGGCGCCCGGATAGTTGTTCTGCGCCAGGTAGTGCGGGACGTGCGCGGACAGGCCCGCGGTGCGGTAGCCGGCCTCGCCCAGGCGCAGTTCGAGCAGCATGGACGCGCTCGACGGGAGCTTCATCTCGTTGCCCCAGCGCGGCAGGTCGCCGAGGGCGGCACTGTCGTTGCCGTGTCCGATCACGCCGGCCGGCCGAGTGTGCGGGACCGCCATCGGGATCGAGTTGAGGCCCACCACCTGGCTGACGCCGAAACGCTCGGCGAGCGCGGTGATCGCCGTGGTGAACTGCTCCCAGCGCAGGTCCGGCTCGGAGCCGTCGAGGAGCAGGAAGGGCTTGCCGTCGTTGTCGACGAGGGCGTGCATGGTCAGCCGGGGCATCTCCACGCCGTCGAACTTCTCGCCGGTGAACGAGATCATCGGCCGGCGTGACCGGTAGTCGATCAGCTCGTCGGTGTCGAACGTCGCCACCAGCTGGCACTCGAGGGCCTCGCGCAGATGGGTGGCGGCCAGAGTCACGGCGTGGCCGGCGTCGGCGAAGCCCTCCAGGGCGTGGACCAGGACGGGCCCGTCGCCCGCGGGTCCGGAGACGGCGGGGCCGGGGAACTCGAGCTCGTAGAGTGGTCGTTGCTCGTGCGACTGCTCATCCATCGCGGTTCTCCCTTCGATGTCGGGGATCTGATGTCGGGGTCTTCAGTCTCCCGTATCCGGGGACTCGATGCATCAACGCGCTCGGTGGCCGGCTCATTCCCGCCGTCCGGTGACGGGTGGTGACGGAGTGCGGGCGGTGGCAGAGTGTACGAGTGTGAAGATTGTTTCTGTTGTGATCGCTGTGTTCGCTGTCGCCGCCGTGACCGCGGGGTGCACGACCGACGGCACCGCGCGACCCGTGGTCGATCTGTCGGGGCGGACGGTGCCGGTGGCGGAGTTCCCGTTCGGTCCGGCCACGGCGGTGCCCGCGGCGCAGGTGCCCGGGATCGTCAGCGACATCACCCTGCGACCGCTGCGCGGCGACGTGGATCCGGCCGACTGCACGCCGGCCGGGGTCGATGTGGCGACCGCGGTCGTGGCCGACGGTCCCGGCCCGGACGCCCGGGGCAATGTGACCGAACTGGTTGCGACCACGGCCGAGACACTGGCCGAATTGTCCTCCGCGGCAACGCGATGCGCGGCCTTCCGCGGCGGATCGACCGGTCAGGAGACCGTCGCCACGCAGGTGCTCGCCCCGCTCGAGACCCGGGACGGGGTGGACCGGCTGCGGCTGCGCCGCACGCTGGCGTCCGACGGCGCCGACCAGGTCACGGTGCTGGACCAGTGGATCGCCCAGCGCGACGGCGTCCGGGTGGTGGTGCAGCTGCGGCACGGCGGCGCGGTGAGCCAGGACGCGACGGACCGGGTCGCGGCGTTCTTCGACACCGCTGTCGCCGCGGCCTTCCAGCGCTGAGCCCATCGCCGGTGCCGGGCTCGGCGGGCTCGGCGGCTGACGACCCGCGCGACGATTCGGGGCGGCCAGGATAGGCGGGGCGAGGCGCGCTGTCACCCCGCAGTCGGCGGGTGCTGTGGACACAGCCCGCGCTGTCCACAGGTGGCGGCCGGGCGCTGTTCCCGCCCGTGCCGGCGGCGCATCGTCGATGCATGACGATCCACTCGCATCCATCGCCCGGGGGCCCGGCCCTGCTCTTCGATCCGGAGCCGCTGATCGCCTCGGTGCCCGGGCTGCTCGGTTTCACGCCGGAGCGCTCGCTGGTCCTGCTGGCCTTCGCCGACGGCCATCGGCTGAGCGCCACGCTCCGGCTCGATCTGGTCCTGGACCGGTGCGGGAGGCCGGGCGGGGAACTGCGCCGGCAACTCGACGAGGTGGCGCCGATCCTCGCCGGTTACGACATCACCGGGGTGATCGCGGTGGCGGTCGACGATCGTGTCGACCCGGCCGATGCCGCCGGGCGGACCCGCTACCTGGCGACGTTCCGAGCGGCGGCGCGCAGCTTCGCGACGCTCGGCGGCATCTCGGCCGGCTTCCTGGTGCGGGAACTGGCCGACGGTGCTCGGTGGTTCACCTGCTGGCCGCTCCGGGAGGGCGACGCGGGTGGCGAGCGGTCCGCACCCCTGGGCGCACCGGCGGCCGCATCCGGCAGCCTGAGCGATCCGCTGCTCTCCCCGGTGGCCCTGCACCGCGCGGTGTACGACGGCCGGGCGGTGCTGAACCGGCGCGCCGACCTGGCCGCCCTGCTGACGCCGCGCCGTCACTGCGACGAACCGGACTGCCGGCGCCGTGAGCCGGTGGTGCCGCCGGCTCCACCCGGGCGGGCCGATGCCCGGCGGGTGCGGCTGGTGCTCGACACGATCGCGGCGCAGACGCACGCCTCGTTGACCTGCGCGCAGCTCAACGAGCTCGCCGAGGCGGTGAGTTCGGTGCACGCGCGCGATGTGCTCATCGCGCTCGGCCTGACCGAGTGGCGCGGTCCGGCCGAGCAGCTGTGGATCCGGCTGGCCCGCAGCCTGACCGGGCGGGCGGGCGCGGCGGCCGCGACGCTGCTGGCACTGCAGCGCTACCTCGCGGGCGAGGGAGCCTTCGCCGCCGTCGCTCTGGAACGGGCGCTGGACTGCGATCACGAATACCACCTGGCCGGACTGCTGGACCAGGCGCTGCAGCACGGCATGCGGCCCGCGATGCTCGTCGAGGTGGTCGACTACGCCTGCACCCTCGCCGCGGAGCTGGGCGTGAAACTGCCCGACCGGACCCGCACGCCGGCCGGCTGATCAGCGGCAGCGCGGGCGGGTGCAGCTGCCCAGTACCGAAAATGCAGTACCGAGAACAAAATGCAGTACCGAGAACGCAGTGCCGAAGATTCAGGCGCGATCGACGAAGATCGCGTGCGCCATCTCGGACGAGAGCGTCAGACCGTCGTGACCGGGACTGCTGATCGTCACCGAGCGGGGATTCACCACGACGGTGACGCGGGCGTTGGGCACCACTCCCGCATCGCGGAGTTCGGCGATCAACTCGGGATCGGCCTGGACGTGCTCGGCCATCCGGCGCACGATGACCACCGACTCGCCCTGGGGCAACTCCACCAGGCGCTCAGTGGTGTCCGGCGGCACCGGCACATTGAGGCCGAGTTCCTCCAGTCCGGGAATCGGATTGCCGTAGGGCGAGATGGTCGGGTTGTCGAGCACCTTGAGGAGCCGGCGCTCGACGTTCTCGCTCATCACATGCTCCCAGCGGCAGGCCTCCTCGTGGACCTCGTCCCAGGGCAGCCCGATCACGTCGACCAGCAGCCGCTCGGCCAGCCGATGCTTGCGCATCACCTGCACGGCCAGTGCGCGACCGGTGTCGGTCAGCTGCAGATGCCGGTCGCCAGCCACCCGGACCAGGCCGTCGCGCTCCATCCGGGCGACGGTCTGCGAGACGGTCGGCCCGCTCTGCTCCAGCCGCTCCGCGATCCGGGCGCGCAGCGGCACGATGCCCTCTTCTTCGAGGTCGTAGATGGTCCGCAGATACATCTCGGTGGTGTCGACGAGTTCGTTCACGAGTGTCTCAGTCCTTTCGCCCGTGCTAAGCCTACCCACGAACCGGGCGGACCGGGCGTACACCGCGCCCGGGCGCGCGCGGGCGGGCGCCGCGGGGCCGGACGCGCGGGCCGGGCCGGCGGGCCCGGAAGCCGTTCTGCGCCAACATCGCCGGGCAGCGCCGTCCCGTCGCCGGGGAGACCGGGACCTTCGGCGCGTAACGGGCCGATGCGGGTGATATCGCGCTGCGCGCGCACTAGCGTGGAACCGGGAATCGGGCGGCGCGCGCCGGGCGGACGGGAGCAATCGTGGAGACGGCGGTCATCTGGAGCGACGAGTTCCTGGACTACAAATGGGCGTACACCCATCCGATGAGTCCGGTGCGGCTCGCGCTCACCATGGACCTGGCCCGGTCGCTGGGCGTGCTCGACGGCGTCGATCCGGTGCCGCCGCTGCCGGTGGATGACGAGATTCTGCGCACCGTGCACACTCAGGGCTACATCGACGCCGTGCGCGCGGTCGGCTCGGGCACCGCGTCGCTGAGCGGGCCGATGCTCGAGCGGCTGTTCGGGCTGGGCAGCGACGACAATCCGGTGTTCGACGGCATGCACGAAGCCGGTTCCATGCTGGTCGGCGGCACCCTGGCGGCGACCCAGGCGGTGGCCTCGGGGGCGGTGCGACGCGCGGTGAACATCGGCGGCGGCATGCACCACGCGATGGCCGGCCACGCGGCCGGCTTCTGCATCTACAACGACGCCGCGATCGCCATCGAGTGGCTGCTGGCCAACGGCTACGACCGGATCGCCTACATCGACGTCGATGCGCATCACGGCGACGGGGTGCAGGTGAAGTTCGAGCACGATCCGCGGGTGATGACGATCTCCGTGCACCAGCACCCCGCCACGCTGTGGCCGGGGACCGGTTGGCCCACCGAGGTGGGCCGGGATGCGGCCGCCGGCAGCATGGTGAATGTGGCGCTGATGCCCGGAATCTCCGATCGCTTGTGGCTCAGGGCATTTCACGCGACGGTGCCGTCGATGGTCGCCGCCTTCAAGCCGCAGATCATCATCAGCCAGATCGGTGTCGACAGCCACCGCGCCGATCCACTGACCGATCTCGCACTGACCGTCGACGGCCAGGCCGCCGCGATGCGGGCCCTGCGCGAGCTGGCCGACAAGTACTGCGAGGGCCGGTGGGTCGCGGTCGGCGGTGGCGGCTACGGCGTGATCAACGTGGTGCCCCGGGCCTGGACGCATCTGCTGGCGACCGCGCTCGACCGCGACATCGATCCGGCCACGCCCACGCCCGCCGACTGGCTGACCCAGGCGACGGCCGCCGCGGCGCAGGTGCACCCCGACTACGCCCGGCCGCCGGTCGGCATGATGGGAGACAACGGCGCGGCCGACTTCGTCCCGTGGGACGGCGACATCGGGGCCGCGCCGCCGCCCGGCGTCACCGACGCCGCCCAGCAGCAGACCGATCGCGCGATCCTGGCCACCCGCCGCGCGGTCTTCCCGCTGCACGGACTCGACCCGGAGGATCCCCGTGACTGACCCCGCCGCCGACCCTGTTGCGACCGACCCTGTTGCGACCGACCCTGTTGCGACCGACCCTGTTGCGACCG
>CAZEOP010000056.1:0-16799 GCA_964513715.1 uncultured Gordonia sp. | reverse complement strand
GGCGCGAGCAACTCGCGCGCAGCCTCGACCAGGACGATCATCTCGGCTTCCAGATCGGCGTCGATCACCACTTCGGTGAAGGTCGGCAGCCACGGACCGCCCTGCCCGCCGAAGCTCACGGCATAGGCCTCCCCGGCGGTGAGACGGTCGAGCAGACTCGGTTCCGGAGCGGCGGGGCGGTCGGTGCGCGGACGGGAACGGAACTGGTCGAGCGTCAAGGGTGTCTCCTGGGGATGGATTCGCAGAACGGGCTCCATAATGACACGCAAATATGAGGTTTCCCTCATGTTCATCCCCAACCGACGCGTATACTCGCTGGTAGAACGACGAGTAAGCGCCCTCACCAGGAACGACGGCATCGCCACTTCTGTTATCAAATCGTTATACTTGGTCGTCGTGGCGATGCCCGGATCGCGGCCTTGCTACGTTTCAGGCGATGACCGACTGCATCTTCTGCGCGATCGTGGCCGGCGCTGCCCCCGCGCGCCTCGTCTACGCCGACGACGACATCCTCGGCTTCCTCGACATCCGCCCGGTGACCCCGGGACACACGCTGCTGGTCCCCCGCGCCCACTCCACCGGCCTCGCCGATCTACCGCCGGAAACCGGGGCCGCACTGTTCACCGCCGGTCAACGCGTCGCCGCGGCGATGAAGTCCGCGCTGGGCGCCGACGGCATCAACCTCGCGCTGAACGACGGTCACTCGGCCTTTCAGACCGTCTTCCACACGCACCTGCACGTTCTGCCCCGCCACGGCGGCGACAAGCTGGCCTTCGCCAAGGGCTTCCTGACCCGGCGCGCCGGCGATCTCGACGCCGTCGCCGCCGCGCTGGCCGCCGCGCTCGGCACCGGCCCCGCGGCGGGCCGGTGACCACTGCCCCGCCCGACACCGGACGGGCCCGCGCATTGGTCGATGACGCCCGTCGCCTCGTCGTCTTCACCGGTGCCGGCATGTCCGCCGAAAGCGGCGTGCCGACCTTCCGCGACGCCCTGACCGGCCTGTGGGAGCGCTTCGATCCCGCCGACCTCGCCACACCGGAAGCCTGGCGGCGCGATCGGACACTGGTCTGGTCGTGGTACGCGCAGCGCGCGGCCGGGGTGCGACGGGTCGCACCGAACGCGGGCCATCACGCCGTCGCCCGGCTCGCCGACCGGAAGAAGGCCGCCGGCGGCGAGGTCAGCGTGATCACCCAGAACGTCGACGATCTGCACGAGCGGGCCGGTTCGACCGGGGTGACGCACCTGCACGGCAGCCTTTTCGCGCCGCGCTGCGAGCGCTGCGGCGCTCCCGCCGGCCCGGACACCGCCCTGGCCCCGGCGCCGCCGTCGTGCCCCGCCTGCGGGGAACCCATTCGGCCCGGCGTCGTGTGGTTCGGCGAACAGCTGCCCGAGCGCGCCTGGGCCCACGCCCAGCGGGTCTTCCAGGCCGCCGACCTGGTGATTGTCGTCGGTACCAGCGGCGTGGTGCACCCGGCGGCCGAATTGCCCGAGACCGCCGCGCGCGAGGGCATCCCGGTGATCGAAGTGAACCCGGAAGCCTCCGCGCTGCGCGGGGTGCGCCTGCGGCTGACGATGACCTCCGCCGCCGGCCTTCCCCGGCTGCTCGGCTGACCGACCGTCAGGCGGCCGCGGCCGCCACCTCGCCGGTGAGCCGCCGGCGCTTGAGTACCGCCAGCCCGAGGAGCAGGTAACCGAAGACGATCCAGCAGATCAGGGCCGCCCAGGCCGCCCCGGTACCGGTGCCGAACAGGGAGCCGTCGGCGAAGAAGGCCGCCCCGCGCAGCGCGCTGCCGGTGGCCCCCAGCGGCAGCGCCTGACCGACGTTGCCCCAGATCCACGGGAGGTATTCCGGTGGCGTCGCGATGCTCGCCAGTGGCATGCCGATCAGCATGAAGACCAGGGCCGCGACCCCCATCCCCGCCATGCCGATCACCGCGACCAGCCCGGCGATCACCGCACCCAGCGCCAGCATGCCCGCCGACATGGCCAGCCACTGCGCCCAGAATCCCCCGGCCAGCACGCCCACCCACATCGCCGCACCCACGCAGGTGGCCCCGACGATCGCGGCGCCGACCGGCAGCACGATCGCGATCAGCCGCACCCGGCCCAGCAACTGCGTCAAGCCGATGCCCAGGGCGGCGCCGGCCATGAAGACCGGCAGGATCACCGAACCGAAGCCGGCCCCGCGCGGATCGTCCGGCGCAGCCGGGGCCACGTCGATCACCCGCGTACCGCCGGTACCGGCGCCCGCCGGGCCACCCGCCGCCTGCTGCGCAGCGACCGCGCCCAACTGGGTGATGGTGCCGGCCACGGCCGCGCTCGCGCCGGTCGCGATCACCGTCACCGGCTCGGGCCCGAGGACCACGCCGCCGTAGATCCGCCGTTCACGCGTCGCGGCCTCCAGCGCCGCGGCATCGTCGAAGCGCTCGATCTCGAAGGCGCCCGGCTGCTGCTGCGCCAGCACCTGCTCCACCTGCGCGGCGGCCGGCGCGGGTCCGGCCACCCCGATCGGCAACTCGTGCGGGGCGCCGCGCGAGGCCGGGCCGATGAACATCAGCAAGACCGCGGGGAGCAGGAGGGCCAGACCGATGATCAGGCCGATCACTTTGCGTACGGGTACGGCAGGCACGGGGAGTCCCTTCATTTCAACAACTGTTGAAACGAGAAGGTACGCGCCACCGGAAGCAGATGTCAACGGATGATGAAATCAGCTAGCCTGGGCGCATGAGTAGCAACGCCGCGTCCGCCCGCAGCGGCCGCCGGAGCGGGACGAGCACGGCCCAGGCCGACATCCTGGCCGCCGCGCGCGAGCTCTTCGCCGCCGGCGGATTCGACAAGACGACCCTGCGCGCGGTGGCCGATCACGCGGGCGTCGACGTCGCCCTGATCTCCTACTACTTCACCAACAAGCGCGGGCTCTTCCTCGCCGCGATGGAACTCCCGATCGACCCGGGCACCCGGGTCGCCGCGGCGGCCGCCGGACCGCGCGCGAGCCTCGGGCGACGACTGACCGAGACCTTTCTCGAGATCTGGGACGATCCGGTCACCGGCACGGCCATGCAGGGCTTCCTGCGCTCGGCGGTGAGCGACGAGGCCACCGCCACATCGTTCGGCGAGTTCGCCTCGGAAGCGATGCTGCCGCTGGTGGTCGCCGAGACCGGACTGCACGCCGACACCGCCCGCGTGCTCTCGAGCATGCTCTTCGGCATCGCCACCATGCGCTACCTACTGAAGATGCCGATGTTCACCGCCCCGTCGACGCGCGAGCTGATCGCCCTGTACGCGCCACGCGTGCAGGCGGTGATCGACGCCGACGACGGACCCGGCTGATCAGTCGCGGCCGCGGCCGGCGACGCGGGGCTTCTTGCCGCCGTCCTTCTTAGCCCAGTCCTTCTTGCCGCCCTTGAAGCCGCCCTTGCCCTGGTAGCCGCCGGATTTGCGGCCGCCGCGCTGTCCGGGCGGGCCCATGTCGCGGCGCAGCTCGATCGGGTGCTTGCCGATCCGGGTGTGCTTGAGCATCGCGAGCGTCTCGGCATCCAGATCGTCGGGCAGCTCCACCAGGGAGAAGTCGTCGCGGATGCTGATGTTGCCGAAGTCGCCGCGAGTCAGGCCGCCCTCGTTGGCAATGGCGCCGACGATCGCACCCGGCGAGACCTTGTGCTTGCGGCCGACCTGGATGCGGTAAGTGGCGAAGTTGCCGCCGCCCTTGGCGGTCCGCTCCCGGCGCTCGGGACGCTCGCTGCGCTGGCCGGCCGGCGGATCCGGGGCCATCAGGAAGCCGCCGTCGCGCGTCTCCAGGGCCAGCGCCGCGGCCACATCGGCCATCGCCACGTCGTTGTCGCGCGCGTAGTTCTCCACCAGCCCGCGGAACAGGTCGAGGTTGCCCGACTCCAGGTTCCGGGTGATCGACTCGTCGAACTTGCGCACCCGCTGCGCGTTGACGTCGTCCACCGAGGGCAGGTCGATCTCGACCAGTTCCTGCCGGGTGGCCCGCTCGATCGCGCGCAGCAGATGCCGTTCGCGGGGCGAGACGAAGAGCAGCGCGGTGCCCGAGCGGCCCGCACGGCCGGTGCGGCCGATGCGATGGACGTACGACTCGGTGTCGTGCGGGATGTCGTAGTTGACGACGTGCGAGATGCGATCGACGTCCAGGCCGCGTGCGGCCACGTCGGTCGCCACCAGGATGTCGATGGTGCCGTCTTTGAGCTGGTTGATCGTCCGCTCACGCTGCGCCTGCACCATGTCGCCATTGATGGCCTGCGCCGACAGCCCGCGGGCCCGCAGCTTCTCGGCCAGTTCCTCGGTGCCGGACTTGGTGCGGACGAAGACGATCATCCCGTCGAAGGGCTCCACCTCGAGCACCCGGGTGAGCGCATCGAGCTTGCGGTGATGGCTCACCGGCAGATACCGCTGGGTGATGTTGGCCGCCGTGCTCGTCTGCGCCTTGACCTTCACCTCCTGCGGATCGGACAGGTACTTGCGCGCCAGCCGGCCGATCGCCGCGGGCATGGTGGCCGAGAAGAGCGCCACCTGCTTGTCGTCGGGGGTGTCGGCCAGAATCCGCTCGATGTCCTCGGCGAAGCCCATCGAGAGCATCTCGTCGGCCTCGTCGAGCACCAGGTAGGCCAGCTCGGACAGGTCGAGGGTGCCCTTGTCCAGATGGTCGATCACCCGGCCGGGAGTGCCGACGATCACCTGGGCGCCGCGGCGCAGACCCGACAGCTGGATGCCGTAGCTCTGGCCGCCGTAGATCGGCAGCACCTTGACCTCGGGCATCTTGGACGAGTAGCGGCCGAAGGCCTCGGCCACCTGCAGGGCCAGCTCGCGCGTCGGCGCCAGGACCAGGGCCTGCGGCTTGTGCGCCTGCGTATCGAGCCGGGACAGGATCGGGATCGCGAAGGCCGCGGTCTTGCCGGTACCGGTCTGCGCCAGGCCGACCACGTCGCGCCCGGCCATCAGCGGCGGGATGGTGGCCGCCTGGATCGGCGACGGGGTCTCGTAGCCGACCTCGTCGAGGGCTGCGCGTACGCGCTCGTCGATCCCGAAGCCGTCGAACGAGGACGCGGTTGAACTGGTGTTTTCGGCGTCGCTCATGCGCGCTCACAGATATTCATCAAGAGCTGATCCTACCCCGGGGAGGCCCTGTGACTTACGCCACTGGGGGAGGTTGATAGGGTCGGGAGGTTCACGAGGTTCCTGAAGAACCGCAATGGGCAGCCAATCACCGCTTCTTCGAGAGAGGGATGACCGCCATGCAGGAGTTCACCACTCCGTCCACCCTGACCGTCGCCGACGAGGTCACCACCATCACTCGGATCCAGGATCTGCGCCGGAACCAGCCGACGATGCCGGTATTCAAGCGCCGCGGCGACTCCGGGCACTGGCTCACCGTGACCGCGCAGCAGTTCGCCGACGAGGTGGACGCCGTCGCCAAGGGCCTGATCGCATCGGGTGTGGAGCCCGGAGATCGCGTGGGTCTGTTGTCGTCCACCCGCTACGAGTGGAGCCTGCTCGACTACGCGATCTGGCGCGCCGGGGCCACCACCGTCGCGATCTACGAGACCTCCGCCGCGGACCAGGTGGACTGGATCCTCAACGACTCGGGCACCAAGCTGCTGGTGGTGGAGAACGCCGATCACCGCACCAAGCACCACGAGGTCATCTCGGCGGCCTCCGCGCTGCGCGAGACCCTGGTGATCGACGAGGGCGCGATCGCCGAACTGCACAAGCGCGGTGCCGGCGTGCCCGACTCCACGCTCGACGAGCGCGAGGCCGGCAGCCGGTCGGCCGATGCCGCCACGCTGATCTACACCTCCGGCACCACCGGGCGCCCCAAGGGCGTCGTGCTGACCCACGCGAACTTCATCGCCGAGGCCGCCGCCGTCCGCGACGCCGTGGGCCCGGGTCTGGCCGAGGGCAAGACCACCCTGCTCTTCCTCCCGCTGGCGCATGTCTTCGCTCGCGTCGTGGCCGTCGGCTGCATGGAGAACGGCGTGGTCCTGGGTCACACCAACGACCTGCCGAATCTGGTCGCCGATCTCGACGTCTTCAAGCCGCACTATGTGCTGTCGGTGCCGCGCGTCTTCGAGAAGGTCTACAACAGCGCCGAGCAGAAGGCCATCGACGGCGGCAAGGGCTCCATCTTCGCCAAGGCCTCGGCCACGGCCATCGAGTACAGCCGCGCCCTCGACAACGGCGGCGCCGGGCTGCTGCTGCGGCTCAAGCACGGCCTGTTCGACAAGCTGGTCTACGGCAAGCTGCGCGCCGCCCTCGGCGGCCGCTGCGAGGCCGCGGTCTCCGGCGGCGCCCCGATGGGCGAGCGTCTGGGCCACTTCTTCCGCGGCGTGGGCATCCCGGTCTTCGAGGGCTACGGGCTGTCGGAGACCACCGCCGCGGTGACCGCCAACAACGTCGAGCACAGCCGCATCGGCTCGGTCGGCCGCCCGGTCCCGGGTGTCAGCGTCGGCATCGCCGACGACGGCGAGGTCCTGCTCAAGGGCCCGGTGGTCTTCACCGGCTACTGGCAGAACGAGGCCGCCACCGCCGATGCGATCCGCGACGGCTGGTTCCACACCGGCGACATCGGCCGGCTCGAGGACGGCTACCTCTACATCACCGGCCGCAAGAAGGAACTCATCGTCACCGCCGGTGGCAAGAACGTCTCCCCGGCGCAGCTCGAGGACACCATCCGCGCGCATCCGATGGTGAGCCAGTGCCTGGTGGTCGGTGACCAGAAGCCGTTCATCGGCGCGCTCATCACCATCGACGCGGAGGCCGCGCCGGGTTGGCTGGAGCGCCACGGCCTGCCGGCCGACACCTCGATGGACGAGCTGGCCCGCAATCCCCAGCTGCGGGCGGAGTTCGAGACGGCTGTCGCCGAGGCGAACGCCAAGGTCTCGGCGGCCGAGCAGATCAAGAAGTTCGACGTCCTGTCGACGGACTTCACCATCGACACCGGCGAGCTGACGCCGACGATGAAGCTCAAGCGCAACGTCATCCACGACACCTACGCGCAGGCCATCGCCGACCTGTACAGCTGAGCCACCGCACCACCGATTCACCGCACCACCGACTCACCGATGCCGCGCCGTCCCGGGCTTCCCGGGGCGGCGCGGCGGCGTCTTCCGGGCGCTCCTACAGTGAATTCATGAATCCCTCGCGACCCGACCGCAGTGACCCCGCCACCCTCGCCGACGCCACGCTCAGCGTGCACGGCGGCAACGCGGACACCGGCGAGGGCACCGCGATCCGGGTGCCGATCACGATGGCGAACTCGTATCACCTGCCCTACGACCCGTCGTCGATGGACTGGTCCAATCCCGAGCATCTGACCTACACGCGTAACACCGGCGTCAATCAGATCGCGTTGCAGCAGAAACTGGCAGCGTTGGAGCACGGCGAGGACGCCCTCGCGCTGGCCTCCGGGGTGGCCGCGCTGCACGCGGTCTTCTTCACCCTGGTGAGCAGCGGCGATCACGTCGTGGTCTCGGACACCACCTACGAGGCCACCTACAAGCTGTGGACCACGCTGCTGCCGCGCAAGTACGGCATCGAGGCCACCTTCGTCGACATCACCGACCTGGACGCGGTCGCCGCGGCGATCCGGCCGAACACCCGGCTGATCGCCACCGAGGTGATCGCCAATCCCACCACCAAGGTGTCCGACATCCCGGCACTGGCCCGGCTGGCCCGCGAGCGCGACGTGGTGCTGATGGTCGACTCCACGTTCACTCCGCCCCCGCTGTACCGGCCGCTGGACGACGGCGCCGACCTGGTGGTGCACTCGCTGACCAAGTACATCAACGGACACGGCGATGCGATGGGCGGCGCGGTGATCGGCCGGGCCGACCTGGTGGAGCGGATCCGCGCCGAGGCGATGGTCGACGTCGGCGGCGTCATCTCCCCGTTCAACGCCTGGCTGATCGTGCGCGGCTCGGTGACCCTGCCGCTGCGGCTGGCCCGGCACACCGAGACCGCGCTGGAACTGGCCCGCTTCCTGGACGCCGATCCGCGCGTCGCCTACGTCGCCTATCCGGGCCTGGAGAGCCATCCCCAGCACGCGGTGGCCCGCCGGCTGTTCGACGGCCGCGGCTTCGGCGGCATCCTGGCCTTCGCGCTGAAGGGCGACGCCGACCTGCAGAACCGCTTCGTCGCCGACCTGCGGGTCATCACCTCGGCGGTCTCGGTGGGGCACGACGAGTCGCTGATCGTGCACGTCGGCCCCGACGGTCCGCGGGTCGCGGCCTATCCGGAGGGCTTTCGCACCTACGGACACCTGCGCTTCTCGGTGGGCTTGGAAGATGCCCGCGACCTGCGTGCGGATCTGGCCGCGGCGCTGGACAGCGCCTGGCCGGCGCCGTAGCGCGGCCTACTGCGCGACGTAGAGGATCCCCCGGCCGATCGCCTCCCGGATCACCGGCAGCGCCGCCTCGGCGAGCGCGTCGGCCTCCACGCCGTGAACGTCGGCGAGCAGTGTCAGCAGCGCCGCCAGCGGCACCTCGCCGCGGCAGCCGGCGAGCAGCGCGGTCATCACCTCGTCCACCGGCAGCACCGCACCCGGGCCGCCGGGGCGGGTCACCGCGGCCGAGATCTCCTGCCAGCCGTCGGCGCCGCACAGCGACTGCGCTTCGCGGAAGACCGGCGCGGTGCTCAACGCGGCGGCGAGCAGCTGCGCATCGCTCGTCTCGCGGAGGAAGTCGCGGCGCGCCCACCAGGCCTGCACCTCGAAGCCGGTCACCTCCTGCCCGGCCGCGGTGATCTCCTCGATCACCACATCGGCGTCCCGGGGCCCGTCCCCCGCGGCGGGCTTGCGCAGGGTCACCAGGCCCATGCCGATACCGGCGATCTGCTCGCGCTCGAACCAGTCCAGCCAGGCGGCGCCGCGCCGGGCCGCGCCCTCCGGGGTCTCCCCCGCGTCGGCCACCCACAGCGAGATGTAGTCGATCGGTGCGGCCAGCTCGCGCTGGACCACCCAGGCGTCCAGGCCGGTGGCGCGCACCCAGGCGCCGATCCGCGCGTCCCACTGCTCGGGGTCGTGGACGATCCAGTTGGCCAGCAGCTGGGCCACGCCACCGGGCTCCAGGTGCTCGGCGACCTGCTCGATCAGCTGCCAGCTGACCCCGTCGCCCTCGATCCCGGAGTCGCGGTACTCGTAGTCCTGAGCGCCCGAGCCGACGACGAACGGCGGATTGGCCACGATCAGGTCGAAGCGCTCACCGGCGACGGGCTCGAAGAGGCTGCCCGCGCGCAGCTCCCAGCTCATACCGTTGAGCCGTGCGGTGGCCGCGGCCAGCGCCAGTGCGCGCCGGTTGGTGTCGGTGGCGACGATCTGCGCGCAGTGCCCGTCCAGGTGCAGGGCCTGGATACCGCAGCCGGTACCCAGATCCAGCGCCCGGCGCACCGGCGTGCGGATCACCGCGCGGGCCAGCGACATCGAGGCGCCCCCGATGCCCAGCACATGGTCGGGAGCCAGCGGCGCGGCCCGCAGCAGCGCATCCTGGTCGCTGACCACCAGGTAGTCGTGCTCGTCGGAGCCGTGCGGGCGGATGTCGAGCGCCGCCAGGTAGCCGCCCTCGGCGCCGGGGCGCAGCACGCCCTGGGCCTCGAGGACGTCCGGGGAGAGGGGTGAGAATGCCTGTGCCACAGCACTTTCCGGTTCGTCCGTGCCGAGCAGGAAGAGCCTGACCAAAGTGGCCAGCGGCCGATCGTCGTCGCCGGCCTGCGCGGTGGCCCGCAGCGCCGGCCACCAGGTGCCGCCGACCAGCGCCTCCGCGGCGGCCTCGCCGAGCAGTTCGGCGATGCCGGCGGAGGTGTAGCCCGCGGCGCGCAGGACCTCGCCCAGCTGGTCGACGACGGCGGGTTCGGACAGCGGCTGCGACTTCACCGGCACGACGTTAGCGCACGGGATCGTCGGTGGCCTCGTCTCAGAGGGCGACGGCGACGCGGTAGCGTTCTCGCTGTGGACAAGCCTGAACTCAGCGGCCTGATCGGCGACCGCCTCGATGAGGCCCGCTCGTCGCGGAACACCCCGGTCGACGCCCTCGCCCCGGACGCTCCGGCGGAGCAGTCGGCCTCCGCCCAGTCCCGCCTGTCATTGCTGACCGCACCCGTGCGCTTGCTCGGCCGGCTGCTCGGCCGCCGCTGAGAAACCCGCGATCGGGACTGGGTACGCTGGTCGGGCACGCGCGAGTGGCGGAATTGGCAGACGCGCTGGATTTAGGTTCCAGTGTCCGTAGGACGTGAGGGTTCGAGTCCCTTCTTGCGCACCAGATCGCTCAGACCTGCCAGCCCTCGGTGGCCCGCCAGCGCTCCCAGAGATCGGCGAAGGCGCCGCCGCGGGCCCGCAGCTCGTCCGGCGAGCCGGCATCGACCACCCGGCCGGCGTCCAGCACGATCACCTGATCGGCCAGCTCCACCAGCGCCGGGCGGTGAGTGACGATCACCGTCGTCCGCTCCCCGCGGCCCTGCGCCAGCGCCGCCACCACGGCACGCTCGGTGCCCGCGTCCAGCGCCGAGGTCGCCTCGTCCAGCAGCAGCACGCCGGACGGCTTGGCCAGGGCCCGGGCCAGGCCCACCCGCTGACGCTCACCGCCGGACAGCCGGTTCGCGGCCTCGCCGACCGGGGTGTCCCAGCCGCGCTCCAGCGCGGCCACCACGCCGGTCAACCGGGTGCGTTCGGCCAGCGCGGACAGCTCCGCATCGTCGAGGGCGCCCACGTTCTGCCGCAGCGCGCCCGGGCGCAGCTCGGTCGACTGGAACAGCACCGCCGCATCGGCGCGGCGGGCGGCGGCCGGAGCGGCGGCGCCGTCGGCGAGCACCTCGCCCTCGGTGGGCTCGCGCAGGCCCGCGAGCACGTCGAGCAGCGTGGACTTACCCGACCCGGACCGGCCGACGATCACCGTCGTGCTGCCCGCGGGCAGTTCCACGGTCACGTCGCTCAGGGCCTGCGTGCCGTCCGGGTAGCTGACACCCACGCCGCGCGCGGCCAGCGCGCGGGGCCGCCCGGCCGCCGGCGCCGGCCCGTCGACCGGCGCGGGCTGCGCGGCTTCATCGGCCATCAGTGCAGCCACCTGCCGAAATACCCGCGCGGCCGCGGCCGACGGCGTCGACAGCAACGACAGCGAGCCCACCGCCTCGACGATGCGCAGCAGCACCACGATCATCACCGCGGCGGTGATCCCGGACAGCCGGTCGCTCAGGTACAGCCAGCCGGTGGTGAGGCCGAAGGCCAGCAGCACCAGCTGCAGCACCACCGAGAAGATCAGGTCGCCGGGCAGCTGCCAGGCCAGCAGGCGCAGACCGCGGCGGCGCGAGGCGGCCACGACGTCGTCGAGCGTGGCGGTGCCGACGCCGGCACCGCGCAGCGTCGGCTGCGCCCAGGCGAACTCCAGCACCCGATCGTCCACCGCGCGGCCGGCGTCGGCGAAGGCCTCCTCGGCCCGGACCACGGCGCGCCGGCCCAGCGCCAGCGCCGCGAACATAGCCAGTCCGCCGAGCAGCGCCACCAGCGCCAGCTGCCAGGCCACCGCCAGCAGCGCCACCGCCAGCAGCGGGGTCAGCAACAGTGCGTGGATCAGCGGCGAACCCAGCAGGACCACCACCGAGATCGACTCCGGAGCGCCGGTGGAGACCAGATCGCGCAGCCGGGAGGCGCGCTCGCCGTGCAGCTGCGCCGGGTCCAGCCGCCCGATGGTCGAGAGCGAGGTGCGCTCGATCGCATCGATCACCCGGAAACCGAGCCGCAGCCCGGCCCTGGTCGCCAGGCCGTCGGCGATCCAGGCCCCGGCCAGTGCCAGCACCAGCAGCCCGGCCCACGGCCAGGCCTGCGCCGGCTCGGCCCCGAGGAGCCCGCGCAGCAGCGGAATCAGGGTCAGCACCGCCGCGGCCTGCAGCGCCGTCGACAGCGCGGTGAGCCCGAGGAAGAGCCCGCGGTCCCGGCGGCCGCCGGGTCCGGTGACGGTGACGAAGTCGGAGTAGATCATCTCAGGCGTCCTCCCCCGCGGCCTGCGCGTGCAGACCCGCGTACAGCCCGCCGGCGGCGAGCAGTTCGGCGTGCGTGCCCTGTTCGGCGATGCGCCCCTCGTCCAAGACGACGATGCGATCGGCGTGCGCCACGGTGTGCAGCCGATGCGCGATCACCAGCACGGTTCGGCCCGCCAGCAGCCGCGAAAGGCCCTGGCGCACTTCCCATTCCGAGTCCGGATCGGCAGCGGCGGTGGCCTCGTCGAGGATCACCACCCGCGGATCGCCGAGGATCGCGCGGGCGATGGCGATGCGCTGGCGCTGGCCGCCGGACAGGCTGTCGCGGTCGAGCACGGTGTCGTAGCCGTCGGGCAGGGCGTCGATCACGTCGGCCAACTGCGCGGTCTGCGCGGCCGCGACGATCTGCTCGCGGCTCGCGTCCGGCAACCCGAGCGCGATGTTCTCCGCGACCGTGCCGCGCACCAGCTGCACCTCCTGCAGCACGACGGCGAGCTGCGCGCGCAGCGCCTCCTCGTCGAAGGCGCGCAGATCCACGCCGTCGAGCAGCACCGCACCGGTGTCGGGATCCCAGAGTCGCGCGGCCAGCGCGGCCACCGTCGACTTGCCCGCCCCGGACGGTCCGACGATCGCGGTGGTGCCACCCGGCACCGGCGCCAGCGAGAAGTCGCGGAGCACCGGGCGCCCGGGCGTGTAGCCGAAGGACACCCCGGCGAAGGTCAGCGCGGCCGCGGAGGTTCCCGCCGACGGCTCCACCGGGACCCGCGGACGCGGCAGTTCCGGGGTGGTCAGCAGCAGATCGAGCGCGCTCTTGGCGGTGAGGCCGCCGCGCAGCCCATTGGCCGCGTACGAGGCCATCAGCAACCGGTCGCCGAACGAGGTGCCCAGGATCAGGAAGGGCAGAATCGCCGCCGCTTCCATCGCGCCGAGGGTCACCAGCGCGGTCCCGGCGACGGCCACCAGCACCATCGAGGTCATCGGCCGGTTCAGCTGGATCAGCACCGCCTTGCGGTCGATGGTCGCGTGCTGCCAGTCCTTGAGGAAGTCGGTCATCGAGCGGACCTCGCCGGGCAGGTCCACCGTGGCCGCGGCACCGAAGATCCGGGCGACCGGCTGCGTCTGCATGTAGCGCTCGGCGTCGCCGGGCAGCGTCGCGCTCCAGCCGAGCATCCGCTGCAGCCGCGGCTTATCGCCCGCGGCCATGCGGATCATCAGCACCAGGTAGATCACCACCGGCACCAGCAGGATCAGCGCCAGCGCCCAGTTCACCGTGAACAGGTAGACCAGGATCGCCAGCGGCGTCACCACCGCGGTCACCAGATCGGCGACGGCGTGCGTCACCAGGTAGTGCAGCGCCTCGATGTCGTCGGTGGCGAGCTTGCGGACCTCGCCCGCCCGCTTACCGGCGAACCAGCCCAGCGGCAGCCGGGTGAACTTCTCCAGCACCCGCCGGCGCAGCGCCGCCGCGAAGAACTGGTCGTAGAAGTGCAGCCCGGTCATCAGCAGTGCGGACAGGCCGGTGCCGATCAACAGCACCAGCACGCCGGCGACGCCCACCGAGACCAGTTCCTCGCGGTCGGCCCCGGCCACCAGGCGCCGGGCCAGTTCGGCGAACAGGATCAGCGGGACCACCGCGAGGGCGGCCAGCAGCAGCGCGATGACCGCCGACAGCACCAGCGCCGGGCGGGCGGGGGCGAGCACCGCGGCCGGCGCGGCCGCCTCGGCGAACTCGGGATCTCGACTGCGCTCGATCAACGGAGAGGCGGCCTCGATCGACGACGGGTTGGGCGCGATCGGCGCAGGACCGGCCTCAGTCAGCGGAGAGCCGGCCTCGTTCGGCGACGGGATGGCCTCGGTCGGCGACGGGTTGGGTTCGATCGACGGCGGGGCGGCCTCGGTGTCCGTGTCGGCCTGTGCGATCAGCTCGGAGATGTCGGCCTGCTTGCCCATCGAACGGCCCGCCGCCCAGTAGGCCTGCGCGTGCATGGTGGCCTTGTTGTGGCCGTGATCACCGGTCAGCTTGGCCTTCACCAGCCGGGTCGCGGTGGCCTCAGCACCCACGAAGCTCCTCCAGCCGCGATAGTCGTCGTCGCCCAGGGCGTCGACCAGCGCGCGACGGTCGGGCCGGCTGGGTACCCAGGCGACGGTGGTGCCGGGCCGCTGCGGGACCGGCAGCGCGGGGTCGTCGTCGTGGGAGTATTCGATGAACGCCCGCACCGGGACACCCTCGGGCACCGCCTCGATGATCGAGCAGATTCCCGGCCAGGCGGCCACGTCGCCGGCCAGCACATAGCCGGCCGGCTGCGGATCGTCCAGCTCCCAGCCGTCGCCGCCCATCCGCTGCATCACCAGCTCGTCTCCCGGCTGGGCGTGCGCCGCCCAGTTCGAGGCGGGGCCGGCCGGGCTGTGCAGCACGAAGTACATCGAGAAGGTGCCGCTCGCCGGATCGGGATCGGCCAGCGTGTAACCGCGCTGATACTGCTTTCCGCCGCCCTCGACGTCCGGGAACCAGGCGCGGACCCAGGCCGACGGCTTCTCCCCCTCCGGGTACAGCAGCGTCTCGCTGACGAAGTCGAAGCGCACCATCGTCGGCGAGATCCGTTCACTGCCGGTCACCCGCGCCAGATGCTCCTTGGCACCCAGCGCCCGCAGCACCGCTCCCTGGAATCCCTTGCCCACACTCGCCTCCCGAGGAAAAGTTAGGCTTAGCTTACATGCGGCGATCCGGGTCACACGGGCCCGCCGGGTACCGTGGTGAGCGTGGAACAGACCCCCGCCCCGGGCCGCCGTCGGCACCGGCCGGCCTTGATCGCGCTCGTCGTGGTGGCCGCCTGCGCCTGCCTGGCGCTCGGCTGGTGGCAGTGGAGCCGCTTCGAGTCCGCCTCGGGCACCGCGCAGAACCTCGGCTACGCCCTGCAGTGGCCGGTCTTCGCGATCGCCGTGGTCTGGGCGTACCGCCGATTCGTGGTGATGGAGGCCGATCCCACCGTCGCCGAACAGGAGAAGGTGCGCAGCGGCCCCACCGAGATCGCCGCCGGGATCCTGCCCGAGCGCCCGGGCGCCGCCGATCCGTCGGTGGCCGTGCTCGCCGACGCCGCGCCCGACCCGGACCTCACCGAGTACAACCGCTATCTGGCCGGCCTCGATCAGCGGGGCCCCTCCTCGCCGGCGCCGGATCGTCGAGAGAAGGACGCCTCGTGACCGACAAGACCCCCGTCACCGACCCGGCCGCCGCGGCCACCGTGACCACGCCGATCGACAAGATCCGCAGCGCGCTGCTGCGCTATCGCGTGATGGCCTGGATCACCGGCCTGTGGCTGCTGGCCCTGGTCGCCGAGATGATCGCCAAGTACGGCTTCGACGTCACCGGCTACGAGGTGGTGGGCATCGTGCACGGCTGGATCTACGTCATCTACCTGATCTGCACCATCGACCTGGCGATGAAGGTGCGCTGGCCGGCCGCCAAGACGATCCTCACCTGCCTGGCCGGCACCATCCCGTTCCTGTCGTTCTGGGTGGAGCACATCCGCAGCCAGGACGTGAAGAACCGGTTCGGCGTCTGACCGGTCGACACACCGATTTCGGGCCGGTCAGCCGGCCAGCGCGGCCAGGGCCGGGACCAGTGCGGCCAGTGCCTTGCCCCGGTGGCTGAGCGCGTCCTTCTCGGCCGGCGTGAGTTCCGCCGAGGTGCGGCCCGCCGCGACCTCATCGTCCGGCAGGAAGAGCGGGTCGTAGCCGAAACCGTTGCCGCCGCGCCGCGCCGTCACGATCGCACCGCGCCACTCGCCGCGGGCGAGCGTCTCCTCGCCGCCGGGCACCACGAGTGCGCACACCGAGACGAAGGCGGCCCCGCGCCGCGCGGGCGGCAAGTCGGCCAGCTGGGCCAACAGCAGATCGTTGTTGGCCTCATCGCCCCCGCCGCCGCTCCACCGGGCCGACAGCACACCCGGCATGCCGTTGAGCGCATCGACGGCCAGCCCGGAGTCGTCGGCCAGCGTCGGCAGGCCGGTGGCGGCCACCCCGGCGCGCGCCTTGAGCAGTGCATTCTCCTCGAAGGTCGCCCCGTCCTCGATCGGCTCGGGGTAGGCCGGAACATCGCCCAGCCCGAGCACGGTCAGGCCGGTGATGCCCGCGGCCTCCACCACCCGGCGCAGTTCGCCGAGCTTCTTGGCGTTGTTGCTGGCCAGCAGCAGCCGGCTCATTCGGCGGTGGGGAGTTCGCCCGGATACGGCGCCGCCAGCGCGGCCCGCTGCGCGTCGACCAGCTGACCGATGCCGTCCAGGGCCACGTCGAGCAGCTTGTCGAGGGTGGCCCGCGGGAAGGTGGCGCCCTCGCCGGTGCCCTGGATCTCCACGAAGGTCCCGGCATCGGTGGCGACCACGTTCATGTCGACCTCGGCGCGCGAATCCTCCTCGTAGGGCAGATCCAGCCGGACCCGTCCGTCCACCACACCCACGCTCACCGCGGCCAGCACGCAGCTCAGCGGCTGCGGATCGGCCAGCTTGCCCGCCGCACCCAGCCAGCTGACCGCATCGGCCAGCGCGACGTAGGCGCCGGAGATCGCCGCGGTGCGGGTGCCGCCGTCGGCCTGCAGCACGTCGCAGTCGATGGCGATGGTGTTCTCGCCGAGGGCCGCCAGGTCGATGCAGGCGCGCAGCGATCGGCCGATGAGCCGGCTGATCTCGTGGGTGCGCCCGCCCACCTTGCCGCGCACCGACTCGCGGCCGGAACGCTCGTGGGTGGCGGCGGGCAGCATCGCGTACTCGGCGGTCAGCCAGCCCAGGCCCGAGCCCTTGCGCCAGCGCGGCACGCCCTCGGTG
>CAZEOP010000055.1:0-16858 GCA_964513715.1 uncultured Gordonia sp. | reverse complement strand
CGGCCTCGCGGACCATGGCGAGGGTGTCCCAGCGCTCGTCGTAGGTGTGCGTGGTCACCACCTTCGGGAAGTGGCTGCGCGCGGTCTCCAGGTTGTGGTTGTAGCGGTGCACGCCCATCGCTGCCAGCTCGTCGACCTGTTCCTGCGTCAGCATGCCCAGGCTGCAGGCGATCTGGATGTCGACCTCGTTGCGGATGGCCTCGATACCCGCGGCCACCTGGGTCATCAGCCGCTTGTCCGGGCCGCGGACGGCGGCGACGATGCAGAACTCGGTGGCACCGGTCTTGGCGGTCTGCTTGGCGGCCTCCACCAGCGAGGGGATGTCGATCCAGGCGCTGCGGACCGGCGAGGCGAACAGGCCGGACTGGCTGCAGAAGTGGCAGTCCTCCGGGCAGCCGCCGGTCTTCAGCGAGATGATGCCCTCCACCTCCACCTCGGGGCCGCAGTGTCGCAGCCGGACGTCGTGGGCCAGCTGCAGCAGTTCGGTCAGCCGCTCGTCCGACAGGCGCAGCACCTGCAGGATCTGCTCGTAGGCCAGCGGCTCCCCGCGCTCGAGCACCTGTTCGCGGGCGACGGCGAGGATGTCGCCGGCGGTCTCGGGGGTCACCGGGGCTTCGGTGGTCGTGGTCATCGGACTCAGTTCTCCTTCGGGGTGAACCAGGCGGGCGCGGCCGCCTGGAAGCTGTGCGGGCTCAGGTCCCCGGCACCCGCCGGGATCCTCGCGAGAACCTCCACCCCCGTCAGGCGCGGGAGGTCCTCGGCATTGCAGGTCATCGCGAGATTCGGCCGCTGCGGCCAGGACCCGACGATCAGGCCGGCGACGCCGATGTCGGCGGCGCGCAGCGCGTCGACGGTCAGTTCGGTGTGGTTGAGGGTGCCCAGCCCGGGATCGGTGACGACGACGACGGGCGCGTCGAGCGCGGCCGCGACGTCGAGCAGCGTGAGGTTCGGCGCCAGCCGCACCAGGATCCCGCCGGCACCCTCCACCAGCACCAGGTCGGCGTCGCGCCGCAGGTGTTCGACGGCCTCGCAGACCTCGTCGATGCGCAGGTACGGCACGCCGGCGCGCCGGGCGGCGGTCTCCGGAGCGAGCGGCTCGGGGTAGCGCGCGACTTCCGCGGTGGGCAGATCGCCGACGAGGGCGCGCACGACGTCCAGGTCACCGGGCTCGCCGGGCGCCACGCCGGTCTGCACGGGTTTACACACCGCGACCCGTCTCCCCTCGGCGCGCGCCGCGGCCGCCAGGGCCGCCACCGCGATGGTCTTGCCGACGTCGGTCGACGTGCCGGTCACCACCAGCACCTCGCCCCCGGCGGCATCGCCGGAGGCGGCTCGGTCCGCGCCGCTCATCGCGCCCCCACCGCCGCGAGGGCCTGGTCGACGACCTGCGCGACGGCCACCAGGGTGTCCGGTTCGAGGTCGGCGCGCACCGTCACCCGCAGTCGCGCGGTGCCGGCGGGCACCGAGGGCGGCCGGAAGCAGCCCACCAGCACCCCTCGATCCCGGCAGTGCGCTGCGGCGGCGACCGCGGCCTCCGGATCGCCGACGATCAGCGAGACCACTGCCGACTCCGGCTCCGGTGCCCCGACCGCCGCGGCGAAGGCGGCCGCCGAGGTACGCAGCCGCTCCGGCAGCTCCGGCCGGGCGCGCAGCACCCCGAGGGCGGCGTGAGCCGCGGCGACGGCGGCCGGGTTGAGGCCGGTGTCGAAGATGAAGGTGCGCGCCCGGTCGATCAGCAGATCACGCAGCGCTGCCGGACCGGCGACGATGCCGCCCTGCGCGCCGAGGGACTTGGAGGCCACCGCGGTGAGCACCAGACCCGGCGCACCGGACAGGCCGCATTCGGCGATGACACCCCGCCCGCCGGGACCGCGCACACCGAGCGCGTGGGCCTCGTCGACCAGCAGGGTGGCGCCGAATTCGCTTGCGGCACCGTACAGTTCGGCGATCGGTGCACATGCGCCGTCGATCGAGTAGACCGAGTCGGTCACCACCAGGGCCCGCTGTTCGGTGCGTTCGGCCAGCGCGCGCCGGACGGCGGCGACGTCGCCGCGCGGCACCACGACCACGCGGGCCCGCGACAGCCGGCAGCCGTCGATGAGCGAGGCGTGCGTCCCGGTGTCGCTCACGATGAGATCGCCGCGGCCGGCCAGCGTCGCGACCGCCCCGACGTTGGCGAGATAGCCGGAGGAGAAGACGAGCGCGGCCGGCATGCCCAGGAAGTCCGCGAGATCGTCCTCGAAGGCCAGATGAGCCGCGGTGGTGCCGACCACCAGGCGCGACGACGTGGCCCCCGCGCCCCAGTCGGCGAGCGCCCGCTGCGCCGCGGCGATCACCTCCGGGCGCCGGGACAGGCCGAGGTAGTCGTTCGAGGCGAGGTTCAGCGACTCACCCTCGCCGGGCCGGCCGGCACCGATCTGCCGAGCGATCGGCGCCCGATGCAGTCCGGCACGGGCGATCGCCGCGTTCTCCTCGGCCAGCCAGGCCAGCGGATCGCCGGCGGCCGCCGGACTCCCGGCCGGCGGCGCGGCGCGGTGCACGGCGGTCATGCGCCCACCGTCTCGCGACGCCGGTCCCGGTGCGCCTCGTCATCGGCAGCCGCGAGTGCGGCGCGCGCCGCGGCGACCATGCCCGCGGCGATCGCCTCCACCTCGTCGGGGGTGCAGATGTACGGCGGCATGGCGTAGATCAGATTGCGGAACGGCCGAAGCCAGATCCCCTGGGCCACCGCGGCATCTGTGGCGGCGACCAGGTCCACCTCGCGGTCCAGTTCGATCACCCCGATCGCACCGAGGGTGCGCACCTCGCGGACGCCGGCGATCCCGTCGAGCACCGCGAGTCCGCGCGCCAGCCGGTCGCCGATCATCGCGACCCGCTCGCGCCAGGAGCCGTCGGCCAGCAGTCGCAGCGAGGCCCGGGCCACCGCGCAGGCCAGCGGATTCGCCATGAAGGTGGGCCCGTGCGCCAGACCGCCGGCCTCGCCCGCGCTGATGGTCTCGGCGATCTCGGCGGTCGTGAGCGCCGCGGCCAGCGTGAGATAGCCGCCGGTGAGGGCCTTGCCCAGGCACAGGATGTCCGGGCTGATCCCGGCGTGCTCCACGGCGAACAGTTCACCGGTCCGCCCGAAGCCGGTGGCGATCTCGTCGCAGATGAGCAGTACGTCGTACTCGTCGCACAGCCGGCGCAGTTCGGTGATCAGCCGCGGGTCGTGAAAGCGCATGCCGCCGGCGCCCTGCACCACGGGCTCCACGATCACGGCGGCCGTCTCGTCCGCGTGCGCGGCCAGCGCACGTTCCAGGTGGGCGACGTAGCCGGCGTCGAAGTCGCGCGGCGGCGCGTCGACGAAGAACTGCTCGGCGAGCACGCCGCGCCACATCGCGTGCATGCCGCCGTCGGGATCGCACACGCTCATCGGGGCAAAGGTGTCGCCGTGGTAGCCGCCGCGCCAGGTCAGCAGTCGGCGCTTGGCGGGCAGCCCGCGGCTGCGCTGGTACTGGATGGCCATCTTGACCGCGACCTCCACGCAGACCGAGCCGGAGTCGGCGAAGAAGACCTTGGTCAGCGGCGCGGGGGTGATCTCGACCAGCTCCGCGGCCAGCGCGACGGCCGGTTCGTGGGTCAGTCCGCCGAACATCACATGGCTCATGGCGCCGAGTTGGGCGATGGCCGCCGCGTCGAGATCCGGGTGGCGGTAGCCGTGCACCGCGGCCCACCACGAGCTCATGCCGTCGATCAGTTCGGTGCCGTCGGCCAGCTGCACGGCGACGCCCGCGGCCGAGGCGACGACGCGCGGCGCCGTCGAAGCCGGGAATCCCCCGTACGGATGCCAGACGTGCTCCGCATCCAGTCGAGTGAGTTCGCCAACATCCACCTGGACACCGTACAGGACGGTCCTGTACGACGTACAGGACCGTCGCCTAGAGTGGACATCGTGGCCATGACGCGAGCGGACATCCTGCGGGCCGCCCGCGGCATCCTGACCGAGCACAGCCTGGCCGATCTGAGCATGCGCCGGCTGGCCACCGAGGTCGGCGTCCGGCCCAACGCCCTGTACTGGCACTTCCCCGACAAGCAGACCATGCTCGCGGCCCTCGCCGACGATCTGCTGGCCGAGGTCTCCGCGCCCGACGACCTGGCCTGGGATGCCACCCTCGCCGCGCTGATCGACCGAATGCGCGCAGCGCTGCTGGCGGTCCCGGACAGCGCCGAGGTGGTCTCCTCGGCCTGGGCCTCGGGGCTGGCGACCTCGGGTCTGGCCCGCCGACTCGCCCGCACCGCCGAGTCCGGCGGCCTGGCGCCGCCGGCCGCGCGCGGCGTCGCGACCGCGCTGTGCCAGCTCACCATCGGTCTGACCATCGAGGAGCAGACCCGGGCCCAGATGGAACGGCTCGGTGTCACCGGGCCGTCGGGGCGTGACTTCACGGCCGAGTTCACCGAGGCCGTCGCCGTGATCCTGGACGGCGCGCGTACCGCACGCGGAGCAGCGCCGCGGCGCGAAGACTGACCGGTACGCTGCGGGAGTGACCGCCATCCCGATCGAGCCGATCGCGACCTACCGGGTGCAGCTGACCCCGCAGTTCGCCTTCGCCGAGGTGGCCGGCATCCTCGACCAACTGGTCGAGCTGGGGATATCGCACCTGTATCTCTCGCCGATCCTGGCCGCCATGCCCGGCTCGACACACGGCTACGACTGGCGCCCGCCGGCGCTGATCTCCCCCGAACTCGGCGGCCTGGACGGCTACCGGCTGCTGCGCGAACACGCCCGGGCCGTCGGAATCGGGATCATCGTCGACATCGTGCCCAACCACGTCGGCGTCGGCTCGCCGCAGCACAATCCGTGGTGGAGCGATGTGCTGATCCACGGCACCGGATCGCGCTACGCGCACTACTTCGACCTGCACCCGGCCACCATCGACGGCGTCGACGACCTGATCGGCCTGCCGTACCTCGGCTCGACCGCCGACCTGGAGCTGCTCACCCTCGACGACGACGGCAATCTCCGGCTGCACGAGTGGGTGCTGCCCACCGCGCCGGGCACCGCCGCACCCGGCGACGACCCGCACGAGGTCCTGGCTCGCCAGCACTACCGGCTGATCCCGCCACACACCCCGTGGACCGGGTACCGGTGTTTCCTGGACATCGGCGAACTGGCCGCGCTCCGGCAGGATCTGCCCGAGGTCTTCGAGGCGACGCACGGCTGGCTGCGCGAACTGGCCGAGCAGGACCTGCTCGACGGCGTCCGCGTGGATCACGCCGACGGTCTGCGCGACCCCACCGGCTATTTCACCGCTCTGCGCGAGCTGCTGGGGCCGGACCGGCTGATCTACATCGAGAAGGGCCTCGGCACCGGCGAACAGCTCGATCCGACCCTGCCGGTGGACGGCACCACCGGCTACGACCAACTGCAGCACATCGAGGGCCTGTTCACCGCTCCGTCGGGGGTGATCGAACTCGACGAGATCTACCGCTGGATCACCGGTGTCTCCGGTGACGGCGATCAGCTACGCCGGCTGGCCCAGCAATTGCGCGCCGACACCACCCGCGGGATCTTCCCGGCGCGGTTGCGCTGGGCGAGCGACGCCGTGGCCGAGGCCTTCGCCTCGGTGCCGCGGCACGTCGTGGAACAGGCGATCGGCGCCTTCGTCGCCACCGCCCGGGTGAGCCGTCCCGACTATCCGCTGCTGCTCGACGATGCCCTGGCCTCGATCGAGGAGGCGCGGGCCGGGCTTGCCTCGGCCGCCGCCGGATTCGATGCCCTGGCCGCGGTCTTCTTGGCGCCCGACGAGCACCCCGAGGCCGTCTTCCGGGTCAGCGAACTGACCGCGGTGATCGGCGCCAAGGCCATCGAGGACATCGGTTTCCACCGCACCGCCCGCCTCGTCTCGGCCCAGGAACTCGGCTGCAATCCGATCTACCCGTCCCGCTCGCGCGCCGATTTCCACGAGGTGAACCGGCTGCGCGCCCGGTTCTGGCCGCGCTCGCTGAACGCGATCTCCACGCACGATGCCAAACGCAGCGGTGACACCCGCGCCCGCATCGCCGTGCTGGCGCAGGTCCCGCAGCGCTGGAATCTGCTGGTGCGGCAGATCTGGTCGGACCGCCCGCCACCGCATCCGCGCACCGCCTACCTGCTGCTGCAGAATCTGGTCGGTGTGTGGCCCGAGCAGGGACTGCCCGACGAGCGGCTCCGGGAGCGGCTGCGCGTCTACACGGCCAAGGCGATGCGCGAGGCCGCGCTGATCAGCTCGTGGTCGGAGGTCAACGAGGACGCCGAGCGGCAGACGCAGGACTGGCTCGCCGGTCTGCTGACCGGCATGCCGGCCGCGCTGATCGCCGAGTTCGTCGACCTGATCGCGCCGATCGGCCGCGACGAGGCGATCTCGCGCGCCACCGTCGCCCTGCTGGCGTCCGGCGTCGGCGACCTCTATCAGGGTGCGCAGTGGTGGAACAACGTGCTGACCGACCCGGACAACCGGCGACCCGTCGACTACGGCCAGTCGCCCGAGCACCGCAAGTTCCGGCTGATCAGCGAGGCGCTGGCGGTGCGCCGCCGGCACCCGCGCGCGTTCGGCGCGACCGGCCGCTATCGGGAGGTCACCGTGCGCGGCGCCCGCGCCCGGCACATGGTGGCGTTCGCCCGCGGAGCGCGCCACGAGAGCGCCGACGTGGTGGTCCTGGCCGCCCGGATGATCGCCACCTTCGCTCCCGGCGAGGAGCGGGCCGAGGCCGAGGTGGATCTGCCGGCGGGTCACTGGCGCGACGTGCGCACCGGTGCGACCTTCGACGGCCGGGTCACCTGTGATCTGCTGCTCGGCGACCGGCCGGTCGCGATCCTGGAACGCGCGGATCGCTGATCCCGCTGCCGCGCGCGGGACCGGGCGCGGCGATCAGCCGCCCGGAGCGGGTTCGGGCGCCGGTGCGGGCTCGGGAGTCGGTGCGGGCGCCACCCCGGCCCCGGACTGGGCTCCCGGGGCATCGCTGCTCGAGATCCCCGGCACCGGAATCATCCGGCCGACCAGCCACTTGCCGTCCTGACGGACCATGTCGAGCTGCAGCAGGAAGACCTGCTGCGCACCGGCCGGCTCGGCCGCGCTGCTGACCGTGAACGTGGCGGCCAGCACCGTCGTGGCGCTGTTCGCGGTGAACGACTCGACGGTCGCCGAGTTCACCACGAGCTTCGGATTGCTGAACTTGGCGTCGGTGGCCCACTTCGTGTTGGTCTCGGCGTCGGCGGCCACCCGGTCCCGGGCCTCACCCGTGGTGAGCGGGACGATCTTCTCCTTGACCTGCTCGGGGGTCGCACCCGGCGTCATCATGGTCTCGAAGTAGGTGGTGATGAACTCGGTCGAGGCCGCCTTCGAGTCGGCGAAGGCGTTCAGCGTGCGCGACTTCGCGACGTACTGCCAGCTGAGCAGCCCGATCACCACCAGCGCGATGATCGCCAGCAGCGCGAGCAGCGCCGCCCGGAGCGCACCCGCGGTGACCGTGAACTCCCGGCCGCCGGCGGCCGGAGCCGCCGCGGCCTCCCGCGCCGCACGCTTAGCCTCGATACGGCTCGCGGCCGGCGTCCCTTCCGCCCCGTCGGCTCCGGATGTCCCGGCGTCCGCCGAAACGACATCCGCCGCTTCGGTGTCAATCGCCCCGGTGTCAAGCGCCCCGGTGTCAATCGCCTCGGTGGCGGTGCGGTCTTCTTCGGGAGTGGGGTCCGAGCTCATGCGTCCTTCATCGTCGTCGTGCACATCGGCGTACTGAATCCCGGCCGGGTCACTTCAGCGGCACCGTGCGGGCGTTCGGATCGTAACCGGGCGGCGGGTTGGCCGTGTCGTCACCCTTCGGCCGCGGCGCATTGACGCTGCCCCGTCGCTGCAGGTTCTCGTTCTCGGTGACGCAGTACAGATTGGTCGGCACCGCGGACTCGAGGATCTGCGTCGGCCGCGTCGGGGTGACCGCGTAGTCGCAGTACGGCCGCGGGTAGATCGACGCCAGCGCCCACCAGGCACCGTCGTGGAACATCTTCTGCGCCTGCGCCGAGCCGTCGCGGATCGACGGCAGCAGCACGGCGAGCGTGGGGGCGCGCAGTGCGCCCTGCTGTGCCACGTCGAGCATCTGCCTGAGCGCATCGGTGACCGGGTCACTGATCGAGTCGAGCGAACCGGTCAGGCTGGTCAGCCGTCCGGGTCCGGTCCCCAGCAGTGTGGTCAGTTCGTCGTTCGCGGCGACGGCCGAGTCGATCACCGTGGACGCACCGCCGACCAGCCGGCCGAGATCGGGCTGCACGTCGGCGGTCGTCTTGAAGATGGTGCCGGCGTTCTCGATCAGCTTCGTGGTCTGCGGCATCACGCTGTACAGCTTGGCGAAGATCACGCCGCCGGACTGGAAGATCGATTTCAGCTGGTTGGGCTGATCGTCGTTCAGGGCGATCGTCAGCTCTTCGAGCGCGCCGCTGAGCTTGACCGTGTCGATCTGGGCGATCACATCCAGGCTGGTCTCCAGCATCTGAGCGAACGGCGCGGTGACGTGGGTCTGCCCGGGCTCGATCCGATCGCCGTCGCGCAGGTACGGGCCCTCGTCGGTGTCCGGCACGATGTCGACGTACTGCTCGCCCGCCGCGGACAGTCCGAGCGCCGAGAACCGCGCGTCACGGTTGATCTTGTACTCCTTGCGCAGCCGCAGGGTCACGTCGACCGTCTTCGGCTGCACCTGGATGTTCTCCACGTCGCCGATCTCGACGCCGCGCAGCGCCACCTTGGAGGTGCCCTGCAGACCGCCGGAGACCGGGAAGGACACGGTGACGCGGTAGCGGTCCTGCCACGGCCGCAGGTTCAGCGAGACGAACGCCAGGTACGCCAGGCCGAGCAGCATCACCAGCAGCAGCGCGAGGTTGCCGAGCAGAATCGAGTGCTTGCGCAGAAACGCCATCATCTAGTTCGCCCCCCTCGTTCCGGTCAGCCGGGCCAGCACGATCGTCAGCGTCTGCTGGAGGCTCTTGAGGCCCAGGTCGATGTCCTGCAGCTCCGGGAAACGCGAACCCGAATCGAAGCCGACGCCGGGCGAGAGCCAGTACACCTTGGCCGAGACCGCCGCCGCGCTACCCGGCGTGGACTGCTGCCACTTGGGGTCCAGCTCGAACAGGCGCTGCATCAGCGGACCCAGCTGCGGCGCGGTCTTGTCCAGCGCCACCATCGTCTCGTTCAGGTGCGTGAACAGCTCGATCAGATCGGCCTGCCGGGTGGCCAGGAAGTCGTTCGTGGCCGCGGTGACCTGATTCGACTTGTCCAGGGTGTCCAGGATGAGGCCCAGTTCGTCGTTGATCGCGTTGATCGCCGGCGGCAGCTTGTTGACCGCGGCCGCGATCTGGTTCCGTCCCGCGGCCAGCTGCGCGGTGAGCACCCGGGTGTTCTTCATCGCGGCGTCGACCTCGGCCGAGTTGCGGTTGAACTTGTCGATCGCCGTCGTGAAGCCGTTGATCGCACCCTGCAACTCGACGTACTGGCCCTCGGAGCCGATCGCCGTCGAGAGCTCGGTGAAGATGTTCTGCAGGGCACCGATCGAGCCGGAGTCGACCTGCGCGGTCATGCTGATCAGCAGATCCTCCACCGTCGCGGCCGCCGAGGTGGGACCGGAGAGGGTGTCGCCGGCCCGCATGTAGCCCTTGCTCGCCTCCGCCGGGGGCAGCAGCGCGATGAAGACATCGCCCAGCGGCGTGGCCTGCCGCAGCTCCGCGCCGGTGCCGACCGGCACCTTGATCGATTCGGAGACGTTCATCGTGACGTCGGCGCGGTAGTTCTTGGCGACGATGTCGGCGACCTCGCCGACATCGGTGCCGCCGAGGCGGACCTTGGCCTGTCCGGGCAGGTTGAGGGCGTTGTCGAACGTGGCGTGCAGCTCGATGGTGTCGCCCAGACCGCCCGGCGACGGCAGCGGGATCTGTTCGACGGTCAGGCCGGGCAGTGCGCCGCAGGCGGTGAGGCTGACGGTGGTCACCAGGGAGACGGCGGCCAGCGCGATCTTCTTCGTCGGTTTCATCGCTTGCTCAGCTCCAACAGTCCGGAGAAGACCCCCAGGTCCGGGCCGAAATCGCGCAGTTGCGCGGTCCGGCAGCCGTTCTTCTGCAAGTTGATCGCCTCGCAGAGCTTGGCGAGCATCTCGTTGTCGATCAGCGACTTGTCGACCAGCGCCTGGCCGCGCCAGGCACCCTGCTCGGCGGACACCGAATTGCTCAGGTTCTGGAACATCATCGGACCCATGTCGATGGTGTCGACCAGTTCCCGCGAGAAGTCCGACAGGTTGGCCGCCAGCGCCGCCAGCCGGGTCATCGACGCCGACACGTTCCCGGCGTTGCCCTCCAGGAACTCCGCGGTGTTCTGCAGGGTCTGGTTCACGTTCGCCAGCGTCGCCTCCAGGCCCGGTCCGTGCTCACCGAGCATCTCCGAGACCTGGGTCACCGAACTGGAGAAGGCCTCCATCTTCGGATAATTGGCCGTCAGCGTGCTGGTGAGATCGCTGATCGTCTTGACGATGTCCGCGATCGCATCGCCATTACTGGCACCCAGACGGCCCGCCTTCTCCAGCGCGGTCAGGGCCTCGCGCAGCCGTTCGCCGTTGCCGTCGGCGATACCCGAGGTGATGTCGACCAGATCGGCGATCGGCCGCTCCCCCGGCGTGCCCTTCAGGTTGGTCACCAGCGAATCGATGGTGTCGAAGAGCGTGCCGATCTCCACCGGCGACGCGGTGTGCGCCAGCGTGCCGCCCGGTGCGAGCTTCTCGCCGCCGGTGTACGCCGGGGTCAGCTCGATGTGCCGGGTGGTGACGATCGACGTGTTGACGATCGCGGCCGTCGCATCCTTGGGGATCGCGACATCGCTGTCGACGGCCAGCTCCACCTTGACCCGCGTGCCCTGCGGCTCGAGCTTGGTGATGCGACCGACCGGCATGCCGAGCACGGCCACGTCGTTGCCCTCGTAGACGCCGGCGGCACTGTCGAAGTACGCGGTGTAGGTCTGCGCGGCCCCGGTGGCCGTCTTCCAGCCGATCGGGACCAGGGAGCAGCCGCTCACCCCGACCATCGTCGCGGTGGTCAACGCGACCACCGCCAATCCGCGGCGCACGGCCCGCCGGTCGCCTCGCATGCTCAGCATCCGTCCACCACCCTCGCCAGGCACAGCCAGTTGTCCGGGAAAATGCCCCATGGCAGATAGGCGTTCGCGTACGGACCGTCGCCCATCAGGTTGCTCATGGCGCGCGCGGTTACCGGCAGGATGTCGAGCATCGCGCGCAGATTGTCGCGGTTCTTCTCCAGGCCCTGCGTCATCGTGTTCAGGTTGGCCATCAGCGGCCCGAACTGGTCCTGATTCTGGGCGGCCAGCACCTTCGACTGGGTCATCAGCTCGGCGATGCCGTCCAGCAGTCGGGTGACGAGCTGCTCGCGGGCCTGGATCTTCCCGGCCAGCTGGGCGCCCTGGCCCACGATGATCGACAGCTGCTGCTGGCTCGCGTCGACCTGGTCGGCCACCGCCTGTGTGTCCTTGATCAGCTGGTTGATCTGGTCGGTGCGGTTGTTCAGCACCCCAGACATCCGGGTCAGCGCGTCGAGGGTCGGCGCCGCGATCTCCGGCACCCCCTTGATCTGCTTGTTCAGTCCCTTGAGGCTGGCGGCCAGCTGCGCGTCGTCGATGCCGGCCAGGATCGGCACGCCCTTCTCCAGCGTCTTCTGCAGGTCGTACGGGACCTGGGTGCGGTCCAGCGGGATGAGACCGTCCGGGGTCTGCGCGTCACCGTCACCCTCGATCAGTTCGATGAAACGCTGACCGAGCAGGGTCGACAGCTTGATGGTGGCGGTGCCGGTGTCGGTGACGCGAACGTCGTTGTCGACGCGCATCTCGATGTGCACATGATCGCCGGCCAGTTTGGTCGACGTCACCTCGCCCACGTCGATGCCGGCCACCCGCACCTTGTCGCCGGACATGATGCCGCCGGCCTGCGCGAAGTCCCCGGAGTAGGTGCGCTTACCGATGCCCAGCGAACTGAATCCGACGATGGCCAGCAGCAGCGCGACGATCGCCACCGTGCCGATCAGGCCGTACCAGAGCAGTCTCCGGTCGGCGAACGAGGAGGCCAGACGCTTCTTCATCGGCACACCACCGAGTGATTGGAGCCGCCGATCTGCGTCAGCAGACCGGGCGGGAGCAGGACATCGCCGATCGCGATGTCGAGGTCACAGGCGTAGATGTTCAAGTAGTTGCCCTGACTCATCACCATCGGGAAATGCACCAGGAAGCCGGGCAGCACCTGCGCCCCGCGGTCCAGCGTCGAGCCCATTCCGATGAGGGTGGTGGTGGCGGACTTGGCGTGCGCACTCGCCGAGGCGAGGCTGGCCTGGCTGTCGGCGATCACCGCGCCGAAGCCCTGCGCGGTGCGGCCGATCAGCTCGACCGACTTGCCGAAGGCGGCCGAATTGGAGTTGAGGCCCTCCACCAGGCTGGCGGTGTTGTCGATGAGGACCTGCAGCTGGTCGCCCTGCGAGGCGAGCTCGCGCATGACGGTCGACAGATTGGCGATGATGCCGCCGAGCACCTCGTCGCGGTCCGCCATGTCGGCGGCCACCTGACCCACCTGGCGGATCGTGTTCTCCAGCGAGATCGGATCACCCTCCTGGAAGGTGTTGATCAGGCTCATCGTCAGCCCGTTCACCTGCTCGGGGGTGAGGGTGTCGAAGACCGGCTGGAAGCCCGCCAGCAGCCGGGTCACGTCGAACGAGTCGACCCCGTCGAGCTTGAGGGTGCTGCCCTTGGGCAGCGGTGTTCCCGGCGTACCGCCGTCGAGGCTCAACGCGATGTAGCGCTGGCCGATCAGGTTCTGGTAGCGGATCGCCGCCTGCGTGTTGTTGTAGACGGTCTGTGACTTGAGGACGTCGAAACCGACGCGCGCCTTGCCGTCCTCGAGCTTGATCGACTCGACCCGGCCGACGCGCACGCCGGCCATCCGCACGTCGTCACCCACCGCGAGCCCGGAGGCATCGTGGAACACGGTCGAGTAGTCGCCGGTCGGTCCGTCGAGGGTGCGCTGCAGCGTCGACCAGATCAGATAGGTCATGAACAGGGCCACCACCGCGAAGGCGATGAATCCGATCAGCGGCTTCTTGATGCTCTCGCTCGCCTGGCTCACCGGCCTCCCTCCTTCTTCGCGGACGTCGTCGTGCTCGGCGACGACGACGGGGGCGTCTTCTTCGGCGGGGCAGTCTTCTCCGGCGAGGGCGCGGCGGACGAACGCGGCGCGGCACCGGTGACCAGCGGTGCCAGCATCATCGACTCGGCGGTCGACGGTTCCCGGCCCAGCGCCTCGCTCAGCAGCCGGTCGTCCTTGCCCGTGGTGACCTGCCCGGAGGCCACCCGGCGCATGCCGTCCGACGGATAGACCGACAGCGGGCCGGACATCGTCGGACCGGTACCGGTGCCCGGACCCACGCAGCCGGGCGCGCGCAACTGGCCGTACTTGCCACCGTCGTACACCGGGCAGTTCTGCCGCGTGTACATCTCGAACGGACTGAAGCTGAGCCCCAGATTCAGCTGAACGCGACCGTTGACGCCGGTGAAGACGCCCAGCACCCGGCCGGCCAAGATGTAGAGCTCGTGCACGGCCTGCGGCATGGCGTCGGGGTCGTACATGGTGGCGCCGAGCATGGTGTTGAGATCGCCGACCAGGCGCTCACCGCCGTCGCCGTTCTTGGCGAACATCGTCTGCGTCACGTCGACCACGCCCTGGCCCGCCGACAGCAGTGCCGTCAGGTCACGCTGGTGCTCCACGATCGTCATCGACGGGATCACCGCGCGACCCAGCGCGTCGAGCAACTGCGGCGTCGACTCGGAGATCCCGGTGATCGCCGCGTTGTAGTCCGCGAATCCCGACGGGGCGCCGGCCGGGAACTGCGCATTGAGCTGCTTGAAGTAGGTGTCGAGCACCGGCAGGAAGGTCTTGAAGGTGCCGCCGCCACCGCGCAGCGCCTCGCTCAGCGTGCCCAGGACCATGCCGAGATCCTCGGCGGGCACCGCCTTGAGCAGATCGCGCAGATCGTTCTGCGCGTCCTGCAGGCGGATCGTCTCCGCGGAGGTGTCCGCGTGGACGGTGGCGCCGTCGCGCAGACCGATCTCGGTGGGATCGGCGGGCTGAATCAGCTCCACCGAGTTCACGCCGAAGAGGTTCGCCGGGACCGTGCGCGCGGTCGTGTTCGCCGGAATGCCCTTGGCCTGCTGGGTATCCAGCTCCAGGGCCACGTTCTTGACCGCGGTGGTCGATGAGCCGCCGGTCATCGAGACGCTCTTGACCGTGCCGACGATGAAGCCGTTGTAGCGCACGTCCGCACCCGAGATCAGGCCGTCGCCCACGTCGGTCATCTGCGCGGTGACGCGCGTATTGCTGTCGAACTTGCCCTGGTAGCGCATCATCAGCAGCACCAGGACCAGCAGGCAAATCGCGAAGAAGACTGCGCCGCGCCACAGATAGGTGGCCACCGAGGGGTCGCGACCGCCGGTATCGATTCTCACCATGTTCTGTTACCCCGAAATCCGGATTCCCGCGGTGGTGCCCCAGAACACCAGCGTCATGATCAGGCTGGCGAAGACGATCACGATGATCGTCAGGCGGATCGCGTGGCCGGCGGCGATGCCGACACCCTCCGGACCGCCCGAGGCGAAGTAGCCGTAGTAGCACTGGATGAACGTGGCCAGCAGGACGAAGACCACGACCTTCAGGAACGAGAAGAGCACGTCGGTCGAGAGCATGAACTGCTGGAAGTAGTGGAGATAGGTGCCGGCGCCCTGTCCGCTCTGCAACTGGAACATCACCTGCGCGGCGATGTAGTTCGCGGCGAGGGAGACGGCGTACAGCGGGACGATCGAGAGCACCGCGGCGGCCATCCGGGTGGTGACCAGGTACGGCAGCGGCCGGATCGCGATGGCCTCGAGGGCGTCGATCTCCTCGCTGATGCGCATGGAACCGAGCTGCGCGGTGAACCGGCAGCCGGACTGGGCCGCGAAGGCGGTGGCGGCCAGCAGCGGTGCGATCTCCCGGGTGGTGGCGAACGCCGAGAGGGCGCCGGTCAGCGGAGACATGCCGAGCAGGTTCAGGGCCGTGTAGCCCTCGATACCCACCGTCGCACCGCCCATGATGCCCAGGATCACCATGACGCCGACGGTGCCGCCGCCGACGACGATGGCGCCGTTGCCCCACGCCACATCCGACAGCAGCCGCCAGACCTCCTTCTGGTAGTGCCGGAAGGTGATCGGCGCGAGGCCGATGGACTTCACCAGGAAGGTGATGATGTGACCGAGGGAGAGCAGACCGTCGCGCGGGACGGTCCACAGCTTCTCCAGCGCCCGCAACGGGCGCAGCGCGGACGGCGTATACCTGGAGGCGGTCACCTCACACCACCTTCGCCGGGACGACGAGGGCGAAGAGCTGGGTCAGCACCACGTTCACGGTGAACAGCAGGATCACCGAGTTGACGACCGCCGCGTTGACCGAGTTCGCCACACCCGCCGGGCCGCCACTGGTGGTCAGCCCGCGGTCGCAGGACACGATCGCCACGATCGCGCCGAAGATCACGGCTTTGACCAGCGCGAAGATCAGGTCGGGCACGCCGGCGAAGGAGGCGAAGGTGCCGGTGTAGCTGCCCGGGGTGCCGCCCTGGAGGTAGACGTTGAACAGGTAGCCGGTGATGAAGCCGACGAAGCAGACGAAGCCGCAGAGCAGGAAGCTGGTGACCATCGTGGCCAGCAGCCGCGGCGAGATGAGCCGCTCGACGGGATTGACGCCCATCACCTTCATGGCGTCGATCTCGTCGCGGATGGTGCGCGAGCCGAGGTCGGCGGCGATGGCCGAGCCGATGGCCCCGGCCATGATCAGCGCGGTGACCAGCGGGGCACCCTGGCGGATGACGCCGAGGCCGGTGGCGGCACCGGCGAACGAGGTGGCACCGATCTGTCCGGCGATGTTGGAGACCTGAATGGAGACGATCACGCCGATCGGGATCGCGACCAGCAGCGTCGGGAAGACCGAGGTGGACGCCATGAAGGCGCACTGCCGGACGAACTCCCGGAACGGGAAGCGACCCTTAAACAAGTCGGTAATGAGGACCTTGAACACTTCGACGAACATCGCCAGCTGGCGACCGAAGGTCTCGAAGGACTTGGTGATGTGCTCGCTCCACCACTTGCCCACGCCGCTGCCCGACCAGCTCCGTCGAGAGCGAGCAAGCGTGGCGCCGGCGTCGACCGTGTCTGTGCTCACTCCCCTGCCTTCACATTCGTTCGTCGGGCTCGGCACCCCCGGCCGAGACGGTCATCGCCCCGCAAGGGACTTTCGACCCTGCCTGAACCGGGCCTGACTCGTGGGTAGGAATATACATGTCTCACGGCGGCACATGTGTCGGCCCTCACGTTTTCACTCGTTCGGGCACTAACCGGCCCGTGGTCAGCTAGTCGGAAGGCAAAATCACGCCCTTTTTGCAGGTCAGAGCGTCGTGAGACGCCTATCGAGAGGTCGTCTCAGGCACGTTTCGACACACCGGCGAGCCGTTCCGCAGAGCATCGTCCGAGCGATACGACGCGACGTCGGAGAGAGTCAGGTGAGGTACTCGTAGGCGGGGGTACCCGGCTCCAGAAGCTCCACGTCCAGACGCGAGTGCGCCATCCGGTCCATCAGCGCATCGAAGGACTCGCGCCGGCCCAGCTCCACGCCCACCAGGGCGGCACCGGTCTCCCGGTTGTTGCGCTTGACGTACTCGAACAGGGTGATGTCGTCGTCCGGACCGAGGACCTCGTCGAGGAACCGGCGCAGCGCGCCCGGCTCCTGCGGGAAGTTC
>CAZEOP010000054.1:11658-16923 GCA_964513715.1 uncultured Gordonia sp. | reverse complement strand
TCGACATGGAACGCAGCGGTTCAACGCGGCCGGTTCGACTCGACATGGAACGCAGCGGTTCAACGCGGCCGGTTCGACTCGATGTGGATCGTGGCGGTTTCGACTCGGCCCTGCGTAGGGCGGTTCACCTCGACGTGGAGCGGGGAAGCTCGACTCGACCTGCGTGCGGTGGTTCGACTCGGCTGGAATCTCATGGCAGACGGGTAAGGACCGCCGGCTGAGCCCGGCGAGGAACGCAGTGACGAGCCGGTGTCGAAGCCACCCTCTGCCGCGCGCCGGCGGGCCTGCGGGGGCCAGTGGGCTCGGCTACATTGGAAGCATGACTGACGGCGTCCTCACAGTGATTCATCTGGCGGAGCGCGAGCGGTACCGCGCCGACATCGACGAGGACGGCGCGCCGACCGAAGTCGGCTACATCGACTACACGCTCGACGCCGGACACCTCGACGGCGACCACCTCGCGCTGACCCACACGGTGGTCTTCGACCAGTACGGCGGCCGCGGCTATGCCGCCGAGCTGGTCGGCAAGGTTCTCGCCGACATCCGGGCCAGCGGCAACAAGGTGGTCCCGGTGTGCAGCTATGTGCAGAAGTACCTGGAGAAGCACCCCGACTACGCCGACATCGTCGTCGCCAGCCGGTAGCGGACGGTTCACCTTCCCGAAATCCGGTCGAATGCTTCGTGAACAGCGCATTGAGCGGGCCGGATGAGCTCGCTCCGCGGTGATGCCTGCCCGTAGACTCCCGGTTGTGTCCGAGTCCACCGACGAATCCGCCGTGCCCACCGGCGCGCCGGTGCCCGCCGCCGACGGATCGTCCCCGGACTCCCCGGCTGCGCCGATGATCGTGGACCAGGACGCCGTCACCTTCAACAGCGACGGCTCGGTGAGCCGCAGCGGCCTGCTCAACCTGCTGGTGACCGGCTCGGAGTCGGGGATGGCGGTGGTCGACGAGAACCACGGGATCGTGCTGTTCAACCAGCGCGCGGTGGAACTCGGGCTGCTCCGCGATGTGCTGGCCGATCCGGTGGCCGAGGCGGTCACCGAGGTCTTCGGGACCGGCGTGGACCGGCACTTCGACTTCGTCCCGCCGATGTCGGCGATGGGTTTCGTCTCCACCGGCCGGACCATGCCGCGGACCATCGAGAACGTCCGCTGCGTGGTGCGCCTGGCCGAGCCCGCCGCCGGCGGCACCGCGCGCTATGCGCTGGTCTACGGCGATGACGACTCCACCAATCAGCGCGTGGAGGCCACTCGACGCGACTTCGCCGCCAACGTTTCGCACGAGCTGAAGACCCCGCTCGGCGCGATCGGCCTGATGACCGAGGCCATGCTCGAATCGCGCGACGATCCCGACGCCGTCGAGCACTTCGGGCACCGGGTGCTGCGCGAGGCCACCCGGATGAGCACCCTCATCAACGAGCTCATCGGCCTGTCCCGATTACAGGAGGGCCGGATCGAGGAGTTCGCGGAGGTGGACGTCGACGCCCTGATCGACGACGCCCTCGCCTCGGCGGCGGTCAGCGCCGAGGTGGCCCAGATCGAGCTGGTGGGCGATGCGCCCGCGGGCATCTGCGTGCCGGGCGATCGCACCCTGCTGCTGACCGCGCTGAACAATTTGATCGTGAACGCGGTGAACCACTCGCCGGCCGGCGAGGTGGTCTCGGTGAGCCGGCGGCTGATCGAGATGGACGACCAGCCGATGGTGGCCATCGCCGTCACCGACCGCGGCATCGGCATCGCGCCCGCCGACCAGCAGCGCGTCTTCGAGCGCTTCTTCCGCGTCGACAAGGCCCGCTCGCGTGCCACCGGGGGCACCGGCCTCGGCCTGGCCATCGTGAAGCACGTCGCCGCCAGCCACGGCGGGCACATCGGTCTGTGGAGTAAGCCGGGCACCGGGTCCACGTTCACCCTCTACATCCCCCTTGGACAATCCCCTGAATCGGAGGAATCAGCCCCGTGACGCACGTCCTGATCGTGGAAGACGAAGAGTCCCTCGCCGATCCACTGGCCTTCCTGCTCCGCAAGGAGGGCTTCGAGGCCAGCATCATCAACGACGGCTCCGAGGCCGTCGCCGCCTTCGACCGCCTCCACCCGGACATCGTGCTGCTCGACCTGATGCTGCCCGGCATGTCGGGCACCGAGATCTGCAAGGCGATCCGCGCCAAGAGCCAGACGCCGGTCATCATGGTCACCGCCCGCGACAGCGAGATCGACAAGGTGGTCGGCCTGGAACTGGGCGCCGACGACTACATCACCAAGCCCTATTCGGCGCGCGAGCTGATCGCCCGCATCCGGGCGGTGCTGCGTCGCGGCGGCGTGGTCGCCGACGACGACGATGCGGCCATCGGCGTGCTGGAGGTGGGCCCGGTCCGGATGGACGTGCAACGGCACACCGTCACCGTCTCCGGCTCGGAGGTGACGCTGCCGCTCAAGGAGTTCGACCTGCTGGAGTACCTGCTGCGCAATGCCGGCCGGGTGCTGACCCGCAGCCAGCTGATCGACCGGGTGTGGGGCACCGACTACGTCGGCGACACCAAGACCCTCGACGTGCACGTCAAGCGGCTGCGGTCCAAGATCGAGCCCGATCCCAGCCAGCCCTGCCACCTGATCACCCTGCGCGGCCTGGGCTACAAGTTCGAGGGCTGAGTTCGGCGGGGCGGCGGGGTGGCTTCGACAAGGCCGCTTCACTTCGTTCCGCGGCCTGCTCAGCCGGCGGGCTTTGGTGGCCTTCTCGGCTGGCGGGCTTTGGCGTCGCTTTTCAGTCGGCGGGCCGGAACGGTGCCCGGTTCAGAGCTGTTCGTACTTGAGGTCGGTGGTGCGACGGGCGGTGGCCGCGGCGGTGGCCGGGTGGACGGCGACGATGCCCAGGTCCGAGCGCAGCCGGCAGGCCTGCGCGAGGGCCTCGTAGGCCGGTTCGCCGAGCAGCTCGGTCAGCTCCGGCGCGTACGAGACGTACAGCGGCGTCGCCCCGACGTGCGCATCCGGCGACCCCGAGCAGTACCACGACAGGTCGTGCCCGCCCTCGCCCCAGCCGCGCCGATCGAACTCGGTGACGGTGGTCTCCAGCACCTCGGTACCGTCCGGCCGGGTGACCCACTCCTGCGCCCGCCGCACCGGCAGCTGCCAGCACACGTCTGGCTTCACCGTCAGCGGCTCGATCCCGCGGCGCAGGGCCACGGCGTGCAGTGCGCACCCCTGGCCCGCCGGGAAGCCGGGCCGGTTGGCGAAGATGCACGAGCCCTTCACGGTGCGCGTCTTCAGGGCCGGCTCGCCGTCGAGGTCGCTCTCCTCCAGGTAGCCGCGCGGGCCCAGCGGATCGTCGCCCGAGCCCTTCTTGTGGAACTGCCAGTCCTCGGGGGTGAGCATCGCCACCCCGCGCTCCAGGCGGGCACGATCGTCGTCGTCGGTGAGATAGGCCCCGTGCGTGCAGCAGCCGTCGTCGGGCCGGCCGGCCACGATGCCGCGGCACGCGGAGGTGCCGAAGACGCACGTCCACCGCGACAGCAGCCAGGTCAGGTCGGCGCGGATCAGGTGGTCGGGGTCGGCGGGGTCGAAGAACTCGTACCACTCGCGCGGAAAGTCCAGCGGTACCTCGGGCGCGGGCTGCGCGACGGTGCGATCGGGGGCCACGGCATCCCACGGTAGCCGTCGGCTTTCCCCGGCCGCCGGGTCGGCAGTAATTTGAAGCGCGTGAGAATCGGTGTATTCGACGTGGGCAGCAACACGGTGCACATGCTGGTGGTGGATGCGAAGGCCGGCGGTGCGCCGACGGCGATGAGCTCCACCAAGGCGGTGCTGCGGCTGGCCGAGCAGATCGACGACGACGGCCGGATGACCCAGCGGGGATCCGACGCGCTGGTCTCCACGATCGACGACTTCACCAAGATCGCGGTGTCCTCGGGCTGCGGGGAGATGATCGCCTTCGCCACCTCGGCGGTGCGCGATGCGGTGAACTCCGACGACGTGCTGCGCCGGGTGCGCAAGACCTCGGGCCTGGACGTGGTGGTGCTCAGCGGCGTGGACGAGGCCCGACTGACCTCGCTGGCGGTGCGCCGCTGGTACGGCTGGCAGGCCGGGCGCATCCTGGCCCTCGACATCGGCGGCGGCTCGCTGGAGATGTCGAACGGCGTCGACGAGGAGCCGGACATCGCGATCTCGCTGCCGCTCGGCGCGGGCCGGGTGACCCGCGACTGGATCCAGGACGACCCGCCGGACCGGCGCCGCATCGCGGTGTTGCGCGACTGGCTCGACGCGGAGCTGCGCGGTCCGGCCAAGGAATTGCGCACGCCCGGCAAGCCCAACCTGGCGGTGGGCTCGTCGAAGACCTTCCGTTCGCTGGCCCGGCTGACCGGTGCGGCACCGTCGAGCGCGGGTCCACGGGTGCACCGGACGGTGACCCAGGACGGCATCCGGCAGCTGATCGCCTTCATCTCCCGGATGACCACCGCCGACCGCGCCGAACTGGAGGGCGTCAGTGTCGATCGGGCACCGCAGATCGTGGCGGGTGCGCTGGTCGCGGAGGCCGCGATGCGGGCGCTCGGTGTGGATAGACTCGAGATATGTCCGTGGGCGCTGCGCGAGGGCGTGATTCTGCGCCGGCTCGACAGCGAGCCTGCCGGACCGATGACCACCGGCCACTAGTATTGGCCACCGAGAGCACCGGATTCCGGGCGCAGGAGCGCGCGGTACCGGGCAGGACGGAGTAGGCGAGCATGGCACGAGATCCCGACCCGGAGTCGCGTCCGATCACGGTCGACGAGCTGGTCGCCCGCGCGTCGAAGGGTTCGTTCCCGCGCGCCGATGCGCCCTCGGTGCATCCGGCCTCCGATGACGGGGGTGCGGCCTCGGCCTCCGGGATGCCCTCGTACACGCCGAAGCCGGCCGCCACCGCGGCCACCGCCGCCGACACCGCGCGCGTCTCGGCGATCGGGGCGTCCGGGATGCCCGCGCACATTCCTGCTCCGGCGCCGGCGGCGGCCGTCTCGACGATCGAGTCGTCGAACGTGGTCACCGGGATCATCCCGATCGTGATCGTCGACGACGAACTCGAACTGGAACCGGCCGAGATCCGCGCGGTCGTCGCCGACGATCTGCTGGACGACGAACTGCCGCCGGCTCCGGCCGCTGCCAGCGCCACCGTCGCGGGCGTGACCGCTGCCGCCCCGGCTGCTGAGACCCCGTCCGTTGCGACCCCGACCGTTGCGGCCCCGGCGGCCGCGACCCCGACTGCTGAGACCCCGCCTGCTGCGACTCCGACTGCTGCG
>CAZEOP010000054.1:0-11558 GCA_964513715.1 uncultured Gordonia sp. | reverse complement strand
GGCGAGATTCCGGCTGCCGTGACCCCGGCGGCCGCTGCCGTGACCCCGGAGACCGCCGCCCAGGAGCCGGTCGCCGCCGCCGCGACGGACCCGGCCACCGGACCGTTCCCCGAGGTGATCGACACCGAGGCTCCGTCCGCCGAGGGCGCGGATCATCTGGCCACGGCCGCCGAACTGGCCGACGCGCAGCGCTCGGCGGTCACCGAGGTGACCGCCGCGGTCGCCGAGCCGCCGCGTGTCGGGCGGCGGGCGGCGCGCCGGGCCGAGCGGGAGGCCGCCGAGCGGGCAGCCGCGGCTGCCGGCGACCCCGTTGCCGGAGGCACTGTTGCAGGAGGCCCCGTTGCAGGAGGCCCGGACGCCGCCGGACCCGAGGTCGAGGCGGCGGACCAGACGGCGGGTGTACCGCGCGAGGCGCTGCTCGGCTGGCTGGCCCTGGTCGGCGAGGTGGCCCTCGGCCTGGCCATCGGCGCCGGCCTGTTCATCGGCTTCACGGTCCTGTGGAAGCAGTACGTCTACTTCGCGCTGGTGCTCGCCGTGATCGTCATCTTCGCGATCGTCACCTTTGCCTATGTGCTGCGCAAACGAGATCTGCCGACCACCCTGCTGGCGCTGGCGGTCGGTCTGATCGTCACCATCGGCCCGCTCGTCATGCTGGTCTAGCGGACGAGCCACCGAACGCACAGGAAGCAGCCCCGTTGCGCCCGGAGATCCCGATCGGCCTGTCCACGGCCTCGGTCTACCCCCAGAACACCGAAGCGGCCTTCGCCTACGCCGCGGAGATCGGCTACGACGGCATCGAACTGATGGTGTGGGGCGATGCGGTCAGCCAGGACGTGGCGCATGTGGCGCATCTGTCGCAGGAGTATCAGGTCCCGGTGCTGTCCGTGCACGCGCCGTGCCTGCTGATCAGTCAGCGCGTCTGGGGCCGCGATCCGTCGGCCAAACTGGTCCGTTCCGTGCAGGCCGCCGAGGATCTGGGGGCCGACACCGTCGTGGTGCATCCGCCGTTCCGCTGGCAGCGCGACTATGTCCGCGGCTTCGACAAGCTGGTCCGTCGGCTGGAGGCCGAGGGCGATGTCCGCGTCGCCGTGGAGAACATGTTCCCGATGCGCGCCGACCGATTCTTCGGCGCGGGGGAGCGGTCCGCGCAGCGGATGGCCGAGCGCGGCGGCGCCCCCGGGCTGAGCGCCTCGGCGTTCGGCAAGTCGATCGACCCCACCGACCACGGTTACCGCCACTACACGCTGGATCTGTCCCATGCGGCGACGGCCGGCGTCGACGCGCTGGGTCTGCTCGAACGGATGGGCGACGGCCTGGCGCATCTGCATCTGACCGATGGCACCGGCGCCGCGCACGATGAGCATCTGATCCCCGGCGACGGCAATCAGCCGGTGGTGGAGGTCTGCCGCCGGCTGGCCGAGAGCGCGTTCGACGGCGCCGCGGTGCTGGAGGTGCACACCGGTTCGGCCAAGTCGAAGGCCGAGCGCACCGCCATGCTGACCCGGTCGCTGGAGTTCGCGCGCCGGTATCTGGATCGCGGCGATGCCGCGGACCCTCACCCCGTTCCGGGCCGCGGCGCCCAACCGGATTCACAGCCACACCATGACAGGAAGCAGGGGACATGACCGAGCGGATCGCGATCATCGGCGGCGGCAAGATCGGTGAGGCGCTGCTGGCCGGCCTGATCAATGCGGGCAAGCCGAGCCGGGACCTGGTGGTGGTGGAGCAGCTGCCCGCCCGCGCCGCGGAACTGGCGCAGGACTACGGCGTGCGGGTGACGCAAGACGTCCGCGATGCCGCCGAGAGTGCGCAGGTGGTCTTCATCGCGGTGAAGCCCGACGGCGTGGACGGTGTGCTGCGCGAGCTGGCCCGCGCCGACGACCACGGCGAGGACGAGCGCATCACGGTGACGCTGGTGGCGGGCATCCCCACCGCCCGCTACGAGATGGCGCTGCCGGCCGGGGCTCCGGTGGTCCGCGTCATGCCGAACACCCCGATGCTGGTCAACGAGGCCATGAGCGCGGTGAGTGCCGGCCGCTACGCGGACGAGGAGCAGGTGGCGGTCGCGGTGCGGCTGATGGAGTCGGTGGGCCGGGTGATGGTGGTCCCGGAGAAGCACATGGACGCGGTGACCGCGATCTCCGGCTCGGGGCCGGCTTATTTCTTCCTGCTGGTCGAGGCGCTCACCGATGCGGGGGTGGGGCTGGGGCTGACCCGGCCGCAGGCGCTGGAGCTGGCCACCCAGACGCTGAAGGGCTCGGGGGCGCTGCTGGCCGAGTCCGGGGTCTCGCCGGTGGATCTGCGCGCCGCGGTCACCTCGCCCGGCGGCACCACCGCGGCGGCGCTGCGCGAGTTCGAGCGGTACGGGCTGCGGCACGCGGTCGGCGAGGCCGCGCGGGCGGCCGCGGAGCTCAGCCGCCAGGCGGCACGTCGAGTGGACATTGAGGGTTCGCGACCGGGGGCGGCTACCGTCGCGGAACTGGCGGAGGATGAACTCTAGGCCGCTGACCTGGAATTATTTGTGATCTGATCGGCGTGTCGGGGACAATGTGTGATCGGATTCCGCCACTCACGTCGCATATTTCACATCCGCCACGTTAAGCTCCTACCAGCACGTACGTGTCTATGTCCGCCGGAGGGGAAGCCGGTGGCCGCGATGCGTGCACCGGAGGTTTATTGATTCATGGCTGCTGCAGAAAAGCCTGGAGAGCGGAACGACATCGCTGAGCGCGCCACCGGCGCCTCGGCCACCCAGTTCCTCACCGTCGCCGAAGTCGCTGCGCTGATGCGCGTGTCGAAGATGACCGTGTACCGCCTGGTGCACAACGGCGAACTGCCGGCGGTGCGGGTGGGACGTTCGTTCCGCGTGCACGCCAAGGCGGTGCACGACTACCTGGAGACCTCGTACTTCGACGTGGGCTGAGCCCACCGGCGAGAATCGCCGTCGACGGCCGGACCCGGCCCGATTTCTCACCGGGCCGATCGGATCGGTAGACTTCGAGCCGAGGTCCCGGTCGCGCTGAGCGGGACTGGAGGCCGTGGACGCAGCGTCGTCGCACGTCGTCGCGTCCTCTTCAGACCATCGCCAGCGATCGTGAGGAGAGCCCCATGGGTTCAGTGATCAAGAAGCGCCGCAAGCGCATGTCGAAGAAGAAGCACCGCAAGCTGCTTCGCCGCACGCGTGTGCAGCGTCGCAAGCTCGGTAAATAAGAGCTGTTGCGCAGCGTGCAACGATGATCGAGAGAACCCGCCCGGCATTGGGCGGGTTCTTTTCGTTCGACTAACCTTGCTTCCATGGCAGAGGTCTCGCAGTCGACGCCGCCGCGCTCGGTGTTGATCACCGGCGCGTCCACCTTCCTGGGCGGCTATCTGGCCGCGCGGCTGGCCGAGAATCCGCACATCGATCGGGTGGTGGCCGTCGACTCGCGTATCCCCAGCAAGGCGCTGCTGCGCCGGATGGGCCGCGCCGAGTTCCTGCGCCTGGACATCCGCCGCCCGGCGATCGCCAAGGCGCTGGCCGGCTACGAGGTCGACACCGTGGTGCACGCGGCTCCCTCGCTGATGGATTCGGCCGCGCACTCGCCGGCCATCAAGGAGCTCAACGTCGTCGGCTCCATGCAGGTGTGCGCGGCCTGCCAGCGCACGCCGAGCGTCAAACGGCTGATCCTGCGCTCCACGGCGATGATCTACGGGGCCAGCCCCGCCGACCCGGCGTATTTCACCGAGGGCACCCCGGCCCGCCGCGAGCCGCGCCGCGGCTACGGCCGCGACATGCTCGACGTGGAGAGCTATGCGCGCGGACTAGCCCGGCGCCGGCAGGACATCGACGTGACCATCCTGCGTCCGCAGGCGATCCTGGGCCCGCGCATCACCACCCGGATGAGCGCCTACCTGTCGATGCCGGTGGTGCCGACCGTCTTCGGGCACCAGGCACGGCTGCAGTTCCTGCACGAGGAGGATGCGCTCGGGGCCCTGGAGCACACCACGCTGAACGCCCGCGGCGGCACCTTCAACCTGGCCGGTGACGGCATCGTCACCATGGCGCAGGCCGTGCACCGCGCCGGACACGTTCAGCTTCCGGTGCCGGCGGCGCTGTTGGCCCCGCTGGTCGGCGTCCTCAAGGAGGCGCGCCTGCCGTCGATCCGGTCCGAACAGGGCGACTACCTGGCGCACGGCCGCGTCCTGGACACCACCCGGATGCGCACCGAGCTGGGCTTCCACCCGCGCTACACCACGCTGGAGACGCTGGACGACTTCATCGCGCGCGGCGACAGTCACGCGGTGGTCGGCGCCGATGCCTGGCGCGGCCTGGAGCGGCGTGCGGTGGCGGCGGCCACTGCGCTGCAGTGAACACCGACGTACCATGAACTACCTGTCACCCCGGGTTACGAAGAAGCACCGGGCCGCAACGAAAGGGGGAGCCGACCATGGCGTCGACGGACAAGTCCGCTGACTCGCGCACCGCGAAGGTCATCTCCCTCTACACCAGCAACGACCCGGCCGCGCGCGCGGCGAAGGCGGCTCCGGCCCGCGCCCGGGGCGGCGCCCAGGGGCACCCGAACACCGACGGCTTCGGCGAGCCGCCCGCGCAGATCGTCGCGATCCGCGAGCACCTGGAACTCCACGAGGAACCGGAACTGCCGCTCGCGCCGGTCCGGCATTCGCCGCTGCTGAACCTCGGCGGACTGCGCACCGCGCTCGCCGACACCCTGATCGCCACCTCGGGTTTCATCCGCGAGCGGATGACCGGCGATTACACGGTCGACGACTTCGGCTTCGACCCGCACTTCACCGAGACCGTCTGGTTCCCGGCGGTCCGCCAGCTGTATCAGAAGTGGTTCCGGGTGGAGGTCAGCGGCATCGAGAACCTGCCGGCCGAGGGTGCGGCGCTGCTGGTGGGCAATCACGCCGGCGCCATCCCGATCGACGCGGTGATCTGCTCGCTGGCCGTCCGCGACAACCACCCCAATCAGCGCTATCTGCGCCCGCTGGCCGCCGACATGGCCTTCGAGACGCCGGTCATCAGCGACATCGCCCGGCGCATCGGCGCCACCCTGGCCTGCTGCGACGACGCCGAGGCCCTGCTGCGCCAGGGTGAGCTGACCGCGGTGTGGCCGGAGGGCTTCAAGGGCATCGGCAAGCTCTACAAGGACCGCTACAAGCTGCAGCGTTTCGGTCGCGGGGGCTTCGTCACCACCGCGATTCGCACCGGGGCGCCGATCATTCCGATGTCGATCGTCGGCTCGGAGGAGATCTACCCGATGGTCGCGGATCTGAAGCCGCTGGCCCGGGCGCTCGGGCTGCCGTATTTCCCGGTGACGCCGCTGTTTCCGTGGCTCGGCCCGCTGGGCATGGTCCCGCTGCCGTCCAAGTGGCACATCCATTTCGGGCGGCCCATCGAGACCTCGGGCTACGACCTGGCGGCCGCGGACGATCCGATGGTGGTCTTCGACCTCACCGATCACGTCCGGGAAGAGATCCAGCAGACGCTGTTCCGGATGCTGAGCCGCCGCGGCGGCGTCTACCTGGGCTGAGCCCCGGACATCGGCACCGCCGCTCGGCCGGTCGGTCGCGTCGCCGGGTGGCAGCTCAGCCGGGGAGCAGTTCTCCTCGTCGCCCCGCCACTTCGGCCAGCACGGCCTCGCGGATCGCCAGCACCGTGGGATGGGTCAGCCGCTCGCGGCGTGCCGCCAGCGCGAACTGCAGTCGTACCTCCACCTGATCGGGCAGCACCCGGCGCAGCTCGGGATGTCGTGCGGCGGCGAACGCGGGCAGCAGACCGATGCCGCCGCCGCAGCGGGTGGTCTCGACCTGCGCGAAGACGTTCGTCGACATCAGCGCCGGGGTGACGCCGGGCAGATGCCGGTCCAGGTCGAGCTCGCCGACCTCCATCAGCGAGTCGACGTACCAGATCAGCGGATGGGCGCGCAGCTGCGCGAGGGTCGCCGGCGCCCCGCGGTCGGCCAGATAGCCGGCCGAGGCGTACAGGCCCAGCGTGTACTCGCTCAGCGGCTCGGCGACGAGCCGTCCACGGGCCGGCGGGCCCACCGTGATCGCCGCGTCGAAGCCGGATTGGTGCAGGTTCAGCTCCCGGGTGGCGGTGAGCAGTTCCACGGTCAGCGCCGGATGCGCTGCGCGCAGCCGGACCAGCGCCGGGGCCACGAAGTAGGCGCCGAAGGCATCCGGGGCGGTGACCCGGGCGGTGCCGCGCAGGGCGTGCGCGCTGCCGCCGGAGACCGCCTGCACCGCGCGGCGGACCGCGTCGTCGATCGGGCCGGCGCCCTCGGCCACCGCGCGGCCACTGTCGGTCAGCTCCCAGCCGCTGATACCGGGGCGGACCAGGACGGTGCCCAGCGCCCGCTCCAGCGCGCGCAGTCGCCGGGTCACGGTGCTGGCGTCCACGCCGAGCTCGGCCGCGGCCGCGCCGCGGTTGCGATTGCGCGCCACCGCCAGCAGGAAGCGCAGATCGTCGGCGCGGACCTCGTGCGGGTCGATCGGGCGCACCGCGGGTCCGGCGGCGGGCGATCCGGCCGCGGGCGGTTCGGTGCGCGGGGAGTCGGCGGTGGGCGGATCGGTGGGCACGGCTCGATGGTAGGCGTGATCGCCCTCCTCCGGCGTCGAGGCGGAGGCAGAACTGCACGGCCCGCGGTGCGCTATTGCGCGTTGACCGCGCCCCGCCGTCCGCCGATGATGAGACGCAGCACACAGCAGAAGAAGCGAGGCGTCCATGACCCAGACCGTTCCGCACTACATCGCCGGTGAGCGCGCCGCGACGATCGGCGCCGTCGCACCGTCGGGCCGGAGCGCCGACGTCTTCGACCCGAGCACCGGCGCGGTGGCCGCGCAGGTGCCGCTGGCTTCGGCCGCCGAGGTCGGCGCGGCCGTCGAGATCGCCGCGTCCGCGCAGCGCGAATGGGCGGCGTGGAATCCGCAGCGGCGCGCCCGGGTACTGATGCGCTTCGTCGACCTGGTGAATGCGAACCTCGACGAGCTGGCCACCCTGCTCTCCCGCGAGCACGGCAAGACCCTCGCCGACTCGAAGGGCGACGTGCAGCGCGGCCTGGAGGTGATCGAGTTCTGTATCGGCGCACCGCACCTGCTGAAGGGCTCGTACACCGAGGGCGCCGGCGCGGGCATCGACGTCTATGACATGCGCCAGCCGCTCGGCGTCGTCGCCGGCATCACCCCGTTCAACTTCCCGGCGATGATCCCGCTGTGGAAGGCCGGCCCCGCGCTGGCCGCGGGCAACGCCTTCATCCTCAAGCCCTCCGAGCGCGACCCGTCCGTGCCGGTCCGGCTGGCCGAGCTGCTCAGTGAGGCCGGTCTGCCCGACGGTGTATTCCAGGTGGTGCACGGCGACAAGGAATCGGTGGACGCGCTGCTGACCCACCCGCAGGTGCAGGCTCTCGGCTTCGTCGGCAGCTCCGACATCGCCGAGTACATCTATGCGACGGCCGCGGCCCACGGCAAGCGCGCCCAGTGCTTCGGCGGCGCCAAGAACCACATGATCATCCTCCCGGACGCCGACCTCGACCAGGCCGCCGACGCCCTGCTCGGCGCCGGTTTCGGCAGCGCCGGTGAGCGGTGCATGGCGATCAGCGTCGCGGTGCCGGTCGGCGAGGCCACCGCCGAGGCGCTGCGCGCCAAACTCGTCGACAAGGTGCGGGCGCTGCGGGTGGGCCACAGCCTCGACCCCGAGGCTGACTACGGCCCCATGGTCACCGCCGCCGCGCGCGAGCGGGTGCTCGGCTACATCGACGCCGGGATCGCCGCCGGCGCCGAGCTCGTCGTCGACGGCCGCGAGCGCGGCCCGGCGTCCGGCACCTTCGCCGGCGAGGACATCTCGGGCGGCTTCTACCTGGGCCCGACCATGTTCGACCACGTCACCAAGGACATGTCGATCTACACCGACGAGATCTTCGGCCCGGTGCTGTGCATCGTGCGCGCGGCGGACTACGAGGAGGCCCTCGCGCTGCCGAACGAGCACGAATACGGCAACGGGGTGGCCATCTTCACCCGCGACGGCGACGCCGCGCGCGATTTCACCTCGCGGGTGCAGGCCGGCATGGTCGGCGTCAACGTGCCGATCCCGGTGCCGGTGGCCTACTACACCTTCGGCGGCTGGAAGCGGTCGGGCTTCGGCGACCTGAACCAACACGGCACCACGGCGTTCCTCTTCTACACCAAGACCAAGACGGTCACCTCGCGCTGGCCGTCGGGCATCCGGGACGGCGCGGAGTTCGTCATCCCGACGATGAAGTGAGGCCGCGCGCATGACGGAGATCTCCGGGGGCCCGGCGGGCCTGGACGACGACGAGCGCGTCATCGTCGAGACCGCCGCCGCCTTCGCCGCCAAGAAACTGGCCCCGCACGCCGTCGAATGGGACGAGGCCAAGCACTTCCCGGTGGCCGAACTGCGCGAGGCCGCGGCCCTGGGCATGGGCGCGATCTACTGCGCCGAGTCCAGCGGCGGCTCCGGGCTGCGCCGCCTCGACGGGGTGCGCATCTTCGAGCAACTCGCCTACGCCGATCCGGCCGTCGGGGCCTTCCTGTCTATCCACAACATGTGCGCCTGGATGGTCGACGCCTACGGCACACCGCAGCAGCGGGCCGAGTGGATCCCCCGGCTGGCCAGTATGGATGCCGTCGCCTCCTACTGCCTCACCGAACCGGACGCCGGCTCGGATGCCGCGGCGCTGGCCACCCGCGCCGAACGCGACGGCGACGATTACCGGCTCACCGGCGTCAAGCAGTTCATCTCCGGCGCCGGGACCTCGGACGTGTACGTCGTGATGGCGCGCACCGGTGGCGCCGGGCCCAAGGGGATCTCCACCTTCCTGGTGCCGGCCGGCGCGCCCGGGCTGAGCTTCGGTGCGCAGGAACGCAAGATGGGCTGGCACGCCCAGCCCACCGCCCAGGTGATCTTCGACGACGTCGCGGTGCCGGCCAGCGCGCTGCTCGGCGGTACCGAGGGCATCGGCTTCGGCATCGCGATGAACGGGCTGAACGGCGGCCGGCTCAACATCGCCGCCTCCTCGCTCGGCGGCGCCCAGGCCGCCTTCGACAAGGCCGCCGCGCACGTCGCCGCCCGCCAGGCCTTCGGTTCGGCGCTGATCGACGAGCCGACCATCCGGTTCACCCTCGCGGACATGGCGACCGGTCTGCAGGCCGCCCGCCTGATGCTCTGGAACGCCGCGCGGGCGCTCGACGCCGACGCCCCGGACAAGGTGGAGCAGTGCGCCATGGCCAAGCGTTTCGTCACCGACACCTGCGGCGAGGTGGCCGACCAGGCGCTGCAGCTGCACGGCGGCTACGGCTACCTCACCGAGTACGGGGTCGAGAAGATCGTCCGCGATCTGCGCGTGCACCGGATCCTCGAGGGGACCAACGAGATCATGCGGATGATCGTGGGGCGCTCACTCGCCGCGCGGCACCGCGAAGCCTGACCCGGCCGCATCGGCCGCCACCGAGGAGTTGACGCACGAATGACCACCATCGCCTTCATCGGACTGGGCAACATGGGCGGCCCGATGGCCGCCAATCTCGTGGGCGCCGGGTACACCGTCCGCGGCTACGACCCGGTGCCCGCCGCGCGGGAGGCCGCCGCGGCCACCGGCGTCGCCGCGTGCGACGACGTCGCCACCGCCGTGGCGGGTTCCGAGGCGGTCATCACCATGCTGCCCAGCGGGGCGGTGGTCGGTGCGGTGTACGACGAGCTGCTGCCCGCCGTCGCCCCCGGCACCCTGCTGATCGACAGCTCCACCATCTCCGTCGACGACGCCCGGAGCCTGCACGCGCGGGCCGCGGCGGCCGGGTGCCCGCAGGTAGATGCGCCGGTTTCCGGGGGAGTGAAGGGTGCGGCCGCCGGGACGCTGGCCTTCATGGTCGGCGGCACCGACGACGGCTTCGCCGCCGCGCGCCCGGTACTCGAGCCGATGGCGGGCAAGCTGATCCACTGCGGTGCCGCCGGGGCCGGTCAGGCGGCCAAGGTGTGCAACAACATGGTGCTGGCGGTGCAGCAGATCGCGGTGGGGGAGGCCTTCGTGCTGGCCGAGAAGCTGGGGCTGTCGGCGCAGTCGCTGTACGACGTCATCACCGGCGCCACCGGGAACTGCTGGGCCGTGCAGGTCAACTGCCCGGTGCCCGGTCCGGTGCCCACCTCGCCGGCCGGCAACGGCTTCGCGCCGGGCTTCGCCACCGCCCTGATGAACAAGGATCTGGGCCTGGCGATGGACGCCGTCGCCGCGACCGGTGCCCACGCGCCCCTCGGCAGCGCCGCCGCCAGCCTCTACGCCGCCTTCGCCGCCGATCATCCCGACCGCGACTTCTCCGCCATCATCGACACCCTCCGCTGATCTCGACTGCGCTCGATCAGCGAGAAGGCTCGGCGGGGCTTCGACAAGGCCTCTTCACGAAGTTCACATTGAGCTCCGCCGAAATGTTCATCGGCCTGCTCAGCCGGCGGAAACCTGGTGCCGTTCCGCCCGCGGGCATTGGTGTTTGTCAGCGGGCTTCGGCAGGGGGCTTCGACAAGGCCTCTTCACTTCGTTCAGAGGCCTGCTCAGCCGGCGGGCCTCAGCCCGTCTCGTGCCCCCGGGATCCGCTGTCTCGTGCCCTCGGGATCCGCTGCCTCGTGCCCTCGGGGTCCACCTGTCGCGTGCGCCTGGATCCGCTGTCTCGTGACCCGGGGTCCGCCTGTCGCGTGCGCCTGGATCCGCCGGCTGAGCCGGTGAGGAGCCTGCGACGAACCGTGTCGAAGCCCCGTGCCGAAGCCTGTGGGCTCAGGCGTCGTCGGCGCGGGCCGCGCGATTGCGGCGCAGCTTGGCGGCCACGGTGGCCGAGCCGGCCGTCGCGCCCACCACCATCGCGGTGCCGACGCCGTATTTGGCGGCCTTGCGGGCGGTGCGGAAGTCGTACTGCTCCCAGCCCCGGATCTTGGCCACATCGCGCAGATCGGCGTCCGGGTTGATCGCGACGGCGGTGCCCACCAGCGACAGCATCGGCACATCGTTGTACGAGTCCGAGTAGGCCGTGCAGCGCTTGAGATTCAGGCCCTCGCGCACCGCGAGCGAACGGATGGCGTGCGCCTTGCCCGGGCCGTGCAGGATGTCGCCCACCAGCCGGCCGGTGAAGACGCCGTCCTCGCTCTCCGCGACGGTGCCCAGCGCGCCGGTCAGGCCCAGCCGCTTGGCGATGGTCTGCGCCAGCTCCACCGGGGTCGCGGTGACCAGCCACACCTGCTGGCCGGCGGCGATGTGCCGCTGCGCCAGCGCCGCGGTGCCCGGCCAGATCTTGTCGGCGATGTACTCGTCGTAGATCTCTTCGCCGAGTGCCACCAGTTCGTCGGTGGGGCGGCCGGCGATGAAGCTGAGGGCCTTGTCGCGGCCCTGCGCCACATCGTCCATGTTCTCCCGGCCGGTCAGCCGGAACTTGGCCTGCTGCCAGGCAAACTTGGCGATGTCGTTGTAGGAGAAGTACTTCCGGGCCGCCAGGCCGCGCGCGAAGAGCACGATCGACGCCCCGTGCACCAGGGTGTTGTCGACGTCGAAGAAGGCGGC
>CAZEOP010000053.1:0-16973 GCA_964513715.1 uncultured Gordonia sp. | reverse complement strand
CGTACAAGAAGTCTGAGACGTTCCGGAACATCGTGCAGGGCGCGTGGGAGGGGATCAAGAGCGCGGTCTCGGCAGTCTGGGGATGGCTCTCCACTACCGTGTGGCCGGGCCTGAAGGCACTCTTCTCGGGGATCGGGCAGACCGCTATCTGGTTGTGGCAGAACGTGATGCTGCCCGCCTGGAACGGCATCAAGTCGGCGATCGGCGCGCTCTGGGGATGGATCTCCGGCACCCTGTGGCCCGGCCTCCAAGCGGTCTTCCGTGGTGCGGGCGCCGTCGTCATGTGGCTGTGGAACAACGTCATGGTCCCCGCCTGGAATGGCATCAAGGCCGCGATCGGGGTCGCGTGGGGCGTGATCCAGACGATCTTCGCTGGATGGAAGGCCGCGTTCAACGTGGTCGCGACGGTCGCACTCTGGCTGTGGCACAACATCATCACCCCCGTCTGGGATGGCATCAAGGCCGCGATCAGCGTCGCCTGGGACATCATCAAGGCCGTCTTCGAGCGCCTGAAGCAGGGCTTTCAGAACATCGCCGACAAAGCCGGGGAGGTGAAGGACTGGATCATCGACCGCTGGAACGCGGTCGTCAACTTCTTCACCGGCGTCAAGGACAAGATCGCCTCGGCCGCCAGCGGCATGTGGGACGGCATCAAGGACGCCTTCCGCGGGGTGATCAACTGGATCATCCGCGCCTGGAACAGCCTCCAGTTTACGGTCCCCACCATCGAGGCGTTCGGCAAGAAGATGGGCGGCTTCTCCATCGGAGTCCCCAAGATCCAAGAACTCGCCACCGGCGGCGTGGTCGGACGGACGAAGGCGGGCCGGTTCTACGGGCCGGGCACCGGCACGAGCGACAGCCTCGTCGGCGTCGACGGCAACGGCATTCCGATCGTGCGCGTATCGGCGGGCGAAGGCGTCGTACGAGAGTCGGCGATGGAGTCCGGTGGCGCAGCGGTCGTCGCGGCACTGAACTCAGGATGGGTGCCGTCACCGGCATTCCTGGCAGGCATGAACGGCCTGCAGGCTCTGGCAGTCGGCGGCGTCATCGGCGGTGTCCGCGAGGAGTACGGCCTACAGCCGGGCACCGACACCGGCGGATACGGGTCCGGCGGCGACGCCTTCCCTGCATGGGTGCACGAACTCGGCAACCAATTCTCTGTCGCACCCTCCACCTACCCGGGCCATCAGGAGACTGACCGCGGCGAGGCCGGGTACGCCCCGAATCCGGAGCGCCTGAACCGGGGCATTGACTGGGCTGGATCGGTCGACGCCATGCAGAGATTCGCCGAGTACGCGGCGTCTGTGGCCGGATCATCCGAGGGGCTTGAGCAGATCATCTGGCAGAACCCGGGGACAGGCCAGAAGATCGGCATGGGCGGTCACGGGAACCTGAACGCCGGCTACTACGACGACGCGACGTACGCCCAGCACCAGAACCATGTGCACACCCGGCAGTCGTCGACGTGGCCGGGCGACGGGGCGGTCGCCGATGACGCGATTCCAGCGCCGGGGACGGTCGTGCCGGGCGCCACGCCTGATTCGACAGACCCAGCCACACCGCCCGACACGAGCTCCACCGGCTCGACGGGGTCGACTGGCGAATCGACCGAGCGCAAGTCGTTCGGGTCGTCCATCTCGGAGATCGCCGGGAATTTCACCAAGGACCTGGTCGGCGGCCAGGTGTCGTCGCTGCTCGGCGTCCTCGGCATCAATGACTCGCCGGCGTGGCTGGGGGCGGCGGACCAGCTGAACCAGAACCTGAAGAAGCGCAGCGGCAGCACTGCCGTGGGTGCGACGCAGGCGCCGTCCACGACGACCGATCCGACATCGACCGCGCCGGGCACTGCCACCGTTCCCGGCTCCGACTTGGATTCGGCAGCACCGGACACCGCGGGCATGGTCACCAACACCCCTGACGGCGGAATCGCGGACGGCACCCCCGGCGCCAAGGCCGCGGTGTGGGCCGAGTGGGAGTCGGCGTGGCGGGCCGGGGACGAATGGCTCGACACGCTGCGCCTGGTGAACGGCGAGTCCGCGTGGGACGTGAACGCGAAGAACCCGACCTCCACCGCCGAGGGGCTATTTCAGTTTCTCGACACCACTCGAGCCGAGTACGGGTACGGGCCGACCGCCGAGGAGCAGGCCGCGGCCGGCGAGAAGTACATCGCCAACCGGTACGGCTCCCCGTCGAAGGCGTGGGCGTTCTGGCAGGCGCAGTCCCCGCACTGGTACGACGCGGGCGGCTGGCTGCCGCAGGGGGTCACCCTCACCCGCAACGAGACCGGCGGGCCCGAGCCGATCCTGACGCGCGAGCAGTGGGACGACGCGAACGCCGCCATCAAGATCGTGCAGCGCATGGCCGAACCGGCCCGCCACAACGCGCCTGGCGTCGGATACCGCGACCACATCGAGTACAACATCCGCACCGCAACCGTGGAGGACGCATTCTTGACCGCGCAGCAGACTGAGAAGCGCCGTACCGCCGCAGTGATCGCAGGCCGATGAGCATCGCCCTGATCGAGCTGAAGGGCAAGCGGGACACCCTCGTGGTGTCCGGTGACGATGTGGCCCTCGACGAGGGGATCGTCCTGGACGTGTCCCCGTCGGGGATCTTCGGCACCGGGTTCACGACGAGCCTGATCGAGGCGGACGGTGCAATCGGTGGCCGTGAGGGCCGCACCAGGATTCCGGTGCGGCAGACGGTGCAGGCGTACAACATCCACGACGAGGGTCAAGGTGTGGCTGCGCAGGTGTCGCGGTTCCGGAAGTTGTGGGGCACGGACTTCAACCGGAACACGGTGCAGTGGCGGTACACCAGCGACTACTCAAATCTGCGGTGGCTGTATCAGCGGCTGGCGAGGGAGATCGAGTTCTCACCCGAGCAGGACTGGGAGCTCGATGGTTTCGCGCGCGCGGTGGTCACTGCGCATTCGCTGGAGCCGCGGTACGAGTCGCGTGCGCACGAGGTGAAGACCCCCGCGCATTCGGGTGGGACGGCGACGTACTGGCTGCCGGCGTGGAATCCGACCGACCAGCCCGCCTGGTTGGAGTGGTTCTTGAAGCCCGGCGCCGGTCCGACTGGCTTCCAGGTCGCGGACTTCAGTTTCGGGCAGGAGCAGCAGATCGACGTCGGGTGGGTGCCCGATTCGCATGCGGCGCGCGCGATCAACATCCCTGCGATTTCGACGATGTGGCGGGTGCGGTCGGTCAGGTCGGGGAAGGTCCCGTATCTGGCGGCGGACGGCTCGAATGCGGCCGGGCAGATGGGGGGCGTGTTCACGCTGTATCCGATGCCGCCGTACACGGGCCGTCCGGGTGATCCGGTGCTGCTGCCGGTGACGATCACCGGCCCCGCCGGCGCCGAGGTGAAGCTGCGCATGCGCCGGTTCTGGTCGGCCGAGAGCGGCCTGGAATGACCGCCACCACCTACACCGGCAGCTCGGTCGAGGACTTCGCGCTGTGGGCCGACGAATACGACCAGTGGCTCGAAGAACGCACCCAGATCCCCGCGCGTATCCGGCTGTTCGACGGGAACTGGATGGAGGTCGGGGAGGTCGTCGAACGTCTCGACGGCTCCGGCATGAACCTGATCTACAACGACGTCGGCACGATCACCGTCGAGATCCCGTTGGACATGTACGACCGGGATTCGACGTGGCTGGGGTTCTGGGCCCTCGACCAGGAAGCCCGCTCCACGACGTTGATCCACGTCATCGTGGAGAAGGACGGCGTCCGCGCCGGCGGGCAGCTCGACCCGGACAAGGGCGTGCATCTCAAGTCCGGGCCGGACGGCGCCCGCGTGGTGCTGACGTTCCTGGAGGACAACCACCAGCTGCGGTGTGTCAATGTCGCGGCGAACCCTTTTCTGCCGGTCTCCCTGATTCAGCAGCCGAAAGTCCAGTTCCTTTTCGGGCCCGCCGATTGGGTGCTCAAGGCGTCGCTGGCGATGAACGTTCTCCGCTTGCAGGTCACGAACTTCGACATGTCGAAAGACATCCTCAACCCCGCGAACTGGGGTTTGGGGATGTGGGCGCAGTCCCAGATCGTGGTGGTGCCCGGCAAGATCGGCGACTCGGTGGCGCCGACGACGATCATGTCCGGCACCATCAAGCAATCATGGCTCGAAGTCGCCCAGCCGATCCTCGAGGACGCCGAACTTCAGATCGTGACCCGCCGCTGGCTGACCGGGGATCCGGAGCCCTGGCCGGGTGCGGGCACCGGCTGGCGTAACGGCACCTTGTTCGTGGACGTCGTCGACAAGTCGGGGTGGCGGAAGGGCACGTCGCTCGGCGGGAACCTCGCCACCGGGATGGCGCGCACGATCGCCGGGATCACCTCGAACTATGTCGAGGACTCCTACGACTTGCTGACGGGTGTGCCGGTGGACACCACCGGGTACAAACTGCCCGGATTCCTGTCGTCGCAGCCGGAGCACCCGTACACCGTCTACGTCGACTCCGAACTCAGTCCGCTGCCGGAGTTCGAGATGACCCGCGGTCCGGGTGGCCCGTGCCGGATCACTGCCGGCGGCCAGTCCATGCCCGGCGTCAACGAACTCTTCGAGGCCTGCATCGGATACGCCGGCGACGTGCTGGGTGACAACATCCAGATCGCAGGTTTCGGCGTCGGCTCACTCGGGTCGATCCTGAACGCGTTCTTGATGCCGATTCTCAAGGACTCGGTGCTCGCCTACATGAGCGTGCCGCTGCTGGGCCGGGCCGCCGAGCAAGGGTGGGGGCACGGCCTCGAGACCGCCTGCCAGGGTGTGACGCAGGCGTACACGCCGGCGGCGGTCATGGATCTGCGGTCCCGGCGCCGCGAAACCGACCCGAAGACCAGCTACAACTTCGTTCCGGGTGGGCAGTGGATCATCGGTGACCGCGGCCTCGGGCACTGGACACTCGGGGACCGTGTGGGAGCCACCTCGCGCTACCTCGGGGCACGCGTCTTCACTCGCCGCTGCCGGGAACTCACCCTCCCGTTGGCGGGGGATCCGGTATGGGCGCCGAAGTTCGGTGACCTGCGCGCAGACATGGATTCCCTCGAGCGCGCGATCCGCATGGTGTCGACCGCTTTCGGCGCCCTCAACACGGCCGGCCTTTGGTAGAAAGGGCAATTCTCGTGGCTGAACTCTCGCAAGATCTGACCGACCTCGACCCCGCCGCGCAGGTCGAATTTCTCACGCAGGCAATGACTTTCGCGCTGCTGATGGGCACGGATCATCAGTATCCGATCCCGGTGCATGAGGTCGCGAAGATGGCGGACCTGCTGTACCGGTGTGGGGTGACGCAGGGCCCGCCCCGCGACCCGGACATCGTGATCGATCTGCCGGGCTGGCTCGTCGAGGGCACCCGGGAAGCACAGCAGGAGGCGCCGGTCGCCCCGGATGTGACCGCGCCTGCCGAGTCGGCGTTGGTGGGTGTCGCACCGGCGCCGCCGAAGAAGATCCCGAAGAAGCTTATGGGTGTCGTCGCCTCTGACGCCTGATCCATAACTATCTGACCACCGCTTCACATCAAATAGGCCCCGTCACCCGGCGGGGCTTTCTGCATCCAGGAGGCGATATGCCGCAGGTGATCGTGCCGCACAAGTACCACGCGCAGCAGACCGGATGGACGTGTGGGCCGTCGACGGCGAAGGTGACTCTGTCGACGTTCGGGAAGGACGCCGACGAGGCGACCCTCGCGCGCGAGTGCGGCACCACCGTGAACGGCACCGACGACATCTCGCAGATCATCTCCGTCGTGAACCGGCGCGCCGCCGCCGCGTACGGGGCGACACGCTGGCCGAACTACGCCACCGCGGCGCAGATCGACGCGCTGTGGCGGTACCTGGTGGACACGATCACGGTGCAGCGCCGCGCGGTCATGGTCAACATCTGGGCCGGCCCCGGCACGGGGGTGCCGGGGTATCCGCAGAACCAGACGATCATGCACTACATCACGGTCGTCGGCGTCGACACCGATACGCGGCGCGTGTACGTCTCCGACTCGGCGCGGTTCGGTGGGATCGAGCACTGGTGGATGGGCATCGAGAAATTCGCGGTGCTGATTCCGCCGAAAGCGTATGCGGCGCTCCCGATCTCGCAGACCGCGCCACCCACCGTCGCCGGGCTGTCGGCCGAGTCGCTGTCGCAGGCGATGGGCGGCGCCGTCTCCCTCGACCGCTACCGGCAGTTGCTGCCGGCGCTGGCGCAGTCGATGCGGGACTGCGGTGCGACTGATCAGGTGTCGGCGGCGATGTGGCTGGCTCAGGTCGGGCACGAGTCTGACGGCCTGTACGCGATGGAGGAGTACGCTTCCGGCGCCGCGTACGAGGGGCGCGCCGACCTGGGGAACACAGTCGCCGGGGATGGGGTGCGTTTCAAGGGCCGCGGCCCGATCCAGGTCACCGGCCGCGCGAACTACACCGCCCTGTCCCGGTGGGCGCATGGCCGGGGCCTGGTGCCGACGGCCGATTTCTTCGTCCGCGATCCCGCCCAGCTCGCCAGTGATCGGTACGGCTTCGTCGGCGTCACCTGGTACTGGACGCAGGCCCGCGGCAACCAGATCCGCGACGCCGCCCGCCGCGGCGACCTGGAGGCGGTGACCCGCCTGATCAACGGCGGCCTCAACGGCATCGACGACCGCCGCACCCGATACAACCGTGCGCTCGGCTTGGGCGCCCGGATCATCCCCACGACCGGAGGTCTCAGCATGGCTGACATCAACATGATCATGGCGAAGCTCGATTCGATCGAGCGGCGCGTGAAGTACGTCGAGGACCAGATGGGGCCGGGTTTCGACTCGTGGGGCCCGGACGGTGACCTCGGAAAAAACGCGGCGGGGCAGCGGCTGACGCTGCGAGCCGGTGTCGCGAAGCTGCTGCGGGGTGTGAAGTGATCGCCGACATGGACCGCCGGTTCGACTACCACCCGTCCAACAGCCCCGAAAGCGTGGAAGCCCACGAGGCTGTGCGGTCGACATTGAAGGCGGCGGCCATCGTCGTCGACGAGACGTGCCCGGACGGCCGAGAGAAGTCCCTCGCGGTGACAGCAATCGAGGAAGCCCTGATGTGGGCCAACGCTGCGATCGCACGGAGTGCGAAGTGATGGCCCGGCACCGCGCGGCGAGCACCGCGCCGTCGCTGCCGACACGCCTCGGCATCAAGTCCGCCGCGGACGTGCGGGCGCTGATCTACAACAGCCTGCCGGTGGTGACGACCATGCTCGTCGGCCTCGGCGTGGCGACGTCGGATCAGGCGGCTATGTGGGCGGGCCTGCTGTCCGCGGTCGCCGGGCCCGGCCTGGCGTGGTGGATGGCCCGCAGCGTGTCGTCTCTGCGGACCGCCCTGTACGCGATCCTCACCGCGGCGCAGGCACTGCTCGTCGGCTACGGCCTGTACGCCGGTGCCGGTGGTGTGTGGCTGCCGCTGGTGTCGGCGGTGCTGGCCATGCTCGGCGGCGGCCTCGCTGTCGCCAACACCCCGGTCACGTCGGCGTGGACCCGCAACGTGAACGGCGAAGCCGACCCGTCCGCGCCGGTGGTCGAGTGAGCTGGGCGGCAGTAGCGGGTCCCGACTCAATCGACTCCTGGCGTGCCTTCGTGGTCTGGATGGTGCTGGCCGCAGCGATCCTCATCGGCGCCGTATCGGGAGTCGTCGGAGCAGTGAAGGCGCACCGTAACGGGTCAGTCAGTGACGAGATCAAGGACCAGGTGAAGAACACCCACGACTCGAATCTCCGAGACGACCTGGACCGTGTCGACACGAAGGTCGACCAGGTGGACACGAAGGTCGACGAGCTCGTCGGGACAACCGCCGCGAACCATCTGCAGATGGTCGCTTTCATGAGCGAGATGCGTGCACAGATGACTGGGTACGCGAAGATCACCGCGAACTGCCCTCTGCACAAGGAGGCGTCGTGACTACGCCGCAGTTCGACTACGGCACGACGGCTCCGGCGGATCTCCCCGAGAATGTCGTGCACCCGAGCGCCCTCGGCGAGGTGTTGCAGGATACGTCGTCGGAGTCGTATCAGGCGGAGGCCGCAGCCCGATTCCCTGGTGCCCTGGACGGCACCCTCGCCGGCGGCCCCCTCGCCAGTGGGCCGCTGGGGATCGTGACGCGGATGGCGACGCAACTGCAGGCGAATGTCGCGAACGCCGACCCCGCAACCATCCGGAAACCCAGGGACCTCCAGTCTCTGGTCCCCGGGTTCTTCTCCCTGGACTTGGGGTCGGGGATCTTCGGTGGCCTGCTGCAGGCGTTGCAGGGTGTCGGGTCCGGAGTGCTGGGCGGCGTGCTCGGGTCGATCGCCGACTTCTTCTCCGGGCAGTGGGGCAAGGTCGACCACCATGAGGCGGTCCTGGACAGCTTCGGGCCGGGGGATCTGCGGGACCTGGCGGACGGCCAGGCCGCACTAATCGGCCAGATCGAGTCCCTGGAAGAAAATCCGGGGACGTGCACGCTGACGATGTCGCACAACGCAACGGTCGGCGGGTACGCGAATCAGTGGCTGCCAATGCCGTTCGATACCGATGTCGCGGCGAGCAAGAACGCCGAGCATGAGGCTCCCGCCGTGTGGGAGCCGACCTACCGGCACAAGATTCGGCTGCTCGCTCCGGGCGCGTGGAATGTGCGCGCTTTTCTAACGTTCCATGTCGTCACGACGGGACGGCAGTATTTCGAGATCGAACTCGTCGTTATGCGCGAATTCGCGCGAAAACTCGGCGCAATCATCAATACCGGTGCGGAAGAGTATTCGGTGGCGCGCTTTTCCAACGAATCGAATTCGCTGGATTGGAAATCGTGGACGCCCGCAATGAATGTGCAGATCCCGGACTTTGACCCCGGTGCGGTACCGGTGGATGAAGCGAAGGTGAGCACCGGTTTCTATGCGTTTGTGCGGGTCCGGTTCCGTGACGCCACAGCGTGGAATGTGATCGGCGGTATTCGCCGGAGCGCATTCTCTGTCGACCGCAAGAGTATTGATGTCGGGAATTATGCGCCGCCCGCCGATGGTGTGGGCACTATCGAATTGGAGCCGTGACATGACCATCGTGCAATTCAATTTCGCGGATATCGCCGGTTTCGCCGGTGACGGCACACTGCGCGTCCGGTCGCCTCTGGACCGGCCGTCGACCACCAGCCCGTCGGTGGTGCTGATGGGTGACTGGCATGAGGTCGACATCGTCGACGGCGCCGCGACCCTCACTGTGGAGGCGGGGCCGGTGCAGGTGTCTGCGCGGATGGGGTCGTGGTGGCGGTCCTGGGACCTCGTCGTCCCCGACCAAGGGGAGCCGGTCACTCTCGCCGAGCTGCTCGATGGCACGGTGGTGTGGCCGGCGCCGGTGGTCGGTGCGGCGCAGGCCGCGCGAGACGCCGCACAGGCCGCGGCAGTGCAGGCGCAGGAGACGGTCGACGGCCTCGACGAGATCCTCCACGAGCTGGCCACCGCGCTCGCGGATTTCGGGGAGATCCTGTCTGAGACGACGGTCAGCGACGCAGGGAAGATCCTCACGGTCGGGGAGTCCGGGACGCCGGAGTGGCTTGAGCCTCCAGACACGGGGCCGTCGCGGTCGGTGGCGGTCGTGATCGGCCCCGCCGCCCCCGGGGTGGAGTTCCCGCCCCTGGCCGCGGCGGACGGTCTCACCTCCATCGACCAGCTCCCCGTCTTCTGCACCGCGGTCCTGACGGGCGCGGACGCGATGGCGCAGGGTTTCACCCTCGACGGCCATCAGATCCGCTTCAAGAAGCTGACCAACACCACCTACACCTACCTCCCCGATTCGAGCACCGCGCAGGCGTACGGTCTGCAGTTCGGTGCCGGTCAGGACGTGCGATTCTTCGGGCTGCTGACCACCGACGGCTTCTACACGATCCGCGACACCAGCTATACGACGGTCACCGCGGCGGCGATAGCGACGGGCACGAACACGACGGCGGGGGTGGTGTCGGCATCCACGCTGCGAGATGTCCTCGACACGGCGAAGACGCCTGGCGTGGTCGTCAATTCCGATCCGGCTGGAGGAACGCCGGTCGCTTTCTCTGGGCGCAACGGCGCCGTCGTTATCGGGGCTGGGGCGACCACCAATGCGGGCACCGGGTGGGGACCCGAGGTCGTGATCGGCCGCAACGCTCAGACGCGCTTTGCGGGTGGCTCAGTCGTCATCGGCGATGGAGCCAAGGGATCGTCGAATAGCGGCGGCGTTGTCATCGGATTGAACGCTGAGGCAAACGGGCTGAATTATCCGATGGCTATTGGCGTAAAAGCCGAAGCCACCGCATCCCAGAGTCTTGCTCTGGGAAGGGCCGCGAAAGCGGTTCACGTCAACTCGACCGCGGTCGGCGTCGACGCCACCACCACCCAGGCCGATCAAGTCATGCTCGGCACCGCCAGCCAGACAGTGGCCATGCCCGGCAAGGCGACTGTCGGATCCGGCATCCGTCAGTTCACTCTCTCGTCCCGCGAAGGCGCCGGCGGCAAGACCGAGGCCGTCCTCCAGTTCGCCACCGGCGCACCCGTCGTCATCGGCACCGAACCCTCGTAAGGAGACCACCATGATCTTGACCTTCGAACTCACCGAAGACCAGGCCGCGCGCGCCGTCGTCCTCGCCCGCCGCGCCCTCGGCAACCTCGAGGCCACCGACGAGCAGGCCGTCCAGCAGTATGCAGCGGTCATGCTCGCCAAGCACGTCGAGCAGACGGAGAGGCAGATCGCCGAGGAAGAGGCACGGGCGGCGGTCGTCCCGTTCTTCGAGGCCCCAGAGGATCCACCCGAGCAGTAGCCCTATAGGACGATGTGCGGCCCCCGGGACACCAGCACGGTGTCCGGGGGCCGCTTTCGTCATCTCCGGGGTCAGTCCCGCCAGGCGTAGTTCACGCCGTCGGGCTCACCTGTCTGCCATCGCCCGCCGCCCTTGCCGCAGGCGCGGGCGCAGCGGTGCAGTGCGATCGGCCGCCCGCGCTCGTCGGTGGTGGTCGTGTGCGACGGCCCGCCGCACGCCAGGTGAATCAGGGACGGTTCCAGGATCGGGTTCATAGACGCTGACTGTAGGTCGACCCTCTGCTGAATCGTGGATATGGCGGTGGCCCGCCTGATCTGGGGGATCGTGGCGGGCCACCAAGCCCCGCATGCGCGGGGCTCACGCATGCGCGTGATGGTCTCAAACGATAGCGGCCGGGTTAGGTGCCGGGGGTGGTTTCGCCGAGATCGAGCCAGTCGGCGAGTTGGTGGCCGGCGTTGCGTTCGACGGCGGCGCGCGCCATGTCGTAGTGCCAGATCATCTCCGGCGAGGAGTGGCCGGTGGAGGCCATGATGTCGCGGTCGGGGACGCCGGCGTCGAGGGCGAGGGTGATGAATGTGCGGCGCAGGCTGTGCGGGGTGATCGTGCGGTCGGCGCCGGCGGTACGGCCCAGCGCGCTGACGATCTGGCGTGCGGCGTCGGCGGTGAGGCGGTGCCCGGTGAGGCCGCGCAGCAGCGGCCCGGTGCTGCGCCCGTCGATGACGGCGGGCAGGGTCGCGGCGGTGGCGGACGGGATGGACACGATCTGCTTGTGGTGGCCTTTGCGGTCCAGGGCCAGGGTGACCAGGCTGCGGTGGCGGCCGACGTCGTCGACGTCGAGGGCGAGGGTTTCGGAGATCCGCAGCCCGGACAGGGCGAGAAGGTGCGCCAGGGCGGTCACGGTGGGGTGTGGGTGCGCGGTCGCGGCGGCGAGGAAGCCGCGCAGCTGCTCGCGGGTGAGCCACGAGCCGGTCGAGCCGCGTTTGAGGCGTGGGCGGCGGACCCGCGCGGCGGGATCGGCGTCGAGGTGCCCTTCGGCGTGGGCGTAGTCGTAGAACCCGCAGACGGGGGTCAGGCGGGCGGCGACGGTGCGGAGCTCGAGGCCGAGGATTTCGTGCTGGTAGCGCGCCCAGGTTTCGATGTGGACGCGCCGTACCCCGGTGAGGGGGTGCAGGTTGTGCAGGTCGCACCACGTCCACCAGCCTTGCAGGGTGGTGCGGTATTGGGCGCGGGTGGCCGGGAGGAGGCCGGTCAGGTAGTCGGCGGCGATCTGTTCGGCGCTGGTCAGCGGCGCCATACCCGCACGGTCTCTTTCACGATGAGGGGCAGGTTCGCGGGGCCGGCGACGTAGGGGGCGATCCATTTCTTGGTCTCGACGGTGCGTCCCGGGCCGGTCCAGTAGGTGCGCTCGTGGTCCTGCACGATCCACCGGTGAGTGAACGTCCGGGCGCCACTGCCGTCGCCGTTGTCGTGGTGTTCGGGGTGCAGGATCTCGCGGAGCGCGACGACCTTGACCGCCGGGACCTCCTTGACGCGGCCGCGGGCTTTCGGTGGGCCGTCGAGGGACCATGAGGCGGCGCGGACGGTGGCGACGGTCGGCTCGGCGGAGATCAGGAGCGCGGCGGCGACGAGCCGGAGTGCGAGCAGGTCGAGGGCGAGGTTCGGCCGCGGGTGGGGGACCATGACCAGGGGTGCGGCCGAGGCCGCCCATGGGGTGATCCAGGTGCCGTCGACGCAGCCGGTGGTCAGCATGCGCGGGTCGGCGGTGTAGAACGCCAGGCGCACGGTGTCGGGGGTGTGGTGCCAGGTGACCGCGGCCAGCCGGACGGTGCGCATCGGCGGGGGCTCTAGGCCGATCTTGGCCAGGTTCTCGTCGGGGTCGAGGGGCAGTTGCAGGTCCAGGGGGACGCCGCCGTCGAAGACCATCAGCCCGTTGCGGTGCGCGCTGTCGGCGGGATTCCAGTCGGGTAAGACGTCGGAGTGGTTCGCGGTGTGCCAGGCCAGGGTGGTCATGTCGGGGGTGATCCACCACAGGCCGGCGTTGGCCAGGGCGCCCGCGGTGTCCCACAGGCGGGCTGTCGCGAGCCGCCACGCCTCGGAGTCCTTCGGTGCGACGTCGACGAGGCCTTTGACGTAGCGGTGCTCGCGCCGCGAGTTCTCCACGAGCGTGTCGCGGATCGCGGGCAGGTGCACCGCGGACAGGGGCCTCACGGCTCACCTCGCCGGCCGTCGCGCACCGCGTTGAGGATGTCGTCGCGGGTCGGGGTGTCGGAGATGATCCGCAGGCCGACCGACGCGTAGTCGCGGTCTTCCGAGTCGCTCCACCAGCGGGCGAAGGCCTCGCGCAGCGCGAGGTCGGCGGTCGGGCCGATGCCGCGGAGCTTGCCGAGCAGCGCGTCCTCGTCGATCCCGAACTGCTCGCCGTAGGGCGTGCCGTGCTGGCGGGCGATCTCGAAGGCGTCGAGCACCTCGCCGATGAGGATGCCGGCGCCGATCCCCGGGCCGGAGATCCCGACGCCGAGGAACACGCCGTTCAGGATGGAGGCCAGGACGTCGGCCTCGCGCTCGGTGAGCGGGACCCGGCGCAGTTCCCCGGCCATGAGGGCGTCGCGTTCGTCGAGGATCCGCAGCAGGGTCGGCGCGTAGCCGGGGGAGCCGATGAGTCGGCCGTACTCGTCGAGGCGGTCGCGGACACGCTGGCCGGGCAGGCTCACGGTGAGTCGATCAGAAGACATAGAGGTGCGTCGCTTTCTGTTGTGCGGGGGTCAGGCCAGCAGGGTGCGGGCGGCGGCGATCTGCTCGACACTCAGGCGAGCGTGGACGGGGTCGATGTCGCCGGCCTCGTTGGGGGAGTGCCAGTAGGCGATGCCCATGTCGAGGTCGATCTCGAGGAGGTGGTCGTGGTAGGCGAAGATCTCCTCGAACTCGCCGGCGTCGACGTCGGCGGCGCGCAGTTCCGCGGTGCGGGGGTAGCGGCCGGCGGCGATGTCGTCGAGTGCTTCGGCGAAGGCCTGGGTGAAAGTGCTCATGGCGGTGGTCCTCTCAGTAGTCAGCTGCGGCGGGCGCGATTGTCGCCGACCGGCTCGAAGCCGGCGGCGATCTCGTCGCAGGCTTCGTCGCGGATGATCAGGGCACTTCGAGGGCATTGGCTTCGACGATCTCCCAGAACTCTTCGGCCTCGACGGCGTCGATGTTCCAGCCGCCGGCCTTGTCGTAGCAGGCGTCGACGATCGCGTCGATGTCGTACTGGTCGGCGGAAGCGTCGCCGTTCTCGATGCAGTCGATGACGAAGACTTCGGCGTCGCGGCGGTTGTCGATCATTTTGGGTTCCTCCTGTAGGTGGTGTTTCTCTCTGACAAAACCCACATTACCGCAACGTGCCGCAGAGTGCAACGCTTTGCGGCAACGAAAGGGAAAGGGGTGCCCGGCGGCAGGAGGCTCGCCTGTCAGAGAGAACCAACCCGGGCCGCCGGGCACTGGGGGTCACACTACCGGGTGAATGGCCTTGCGATCAGGGTCACGACCGGTGTCAGCGTGGCGACGAGCAGGCGGCTCAGGGTGCGATGGAGGCCGTGTAGGGCGCGATGGAGGTCGAGCGCCGCCGCTGTGAGCGTCCCCGTGACGGCGCCCTGGTTGTCGCATGTGGGGCAGGCTGGTGGGAGGTCGGTCACTGGTTCGGGTGTAGGTCGGTGCGTGCGCCACGCCCGGGCCGGTTCGCGTGCCAGGTGTCAATGGTCTCAGGCAGCCATCCCCGCGTCTTGCCGATCAGCGCGTCCGGCGCCGGCATCTTGTACCGCGAGATCGCGGACTTTGTTACCCCGATGCGCTCGGCAACTTCTGAGGCGGATAGGTAGATGGCGGTCATGCCCTGGCCTTCCGGGTGTGCGCGAGGATCTGGATGGCGACGAGGACGGCCCAGGCTGCCCAGAGCGGCCACGGCGCGTCGACGAGGGCGAGTATCAGTGCGGTGCTCGCCGTTACCGTGACGGCGAGTGCGATTCGGTTGTTCATTTTTCAGGCCTTTCGGTGTGGTGTTTCGGGCGTAGGCTCGGTGGTGGCCCCGGGTGGCCCCGCCCCTCGTAGCCTGAGGGGCGGGGCTCCGGGCCGCAGGGCTACCGCTTCTTGCGGTGCCTGCCGGGCGGCGGGCCTGGTGGCGGGCGGGTTTGCCACGCGATCCAGATGTTGACCGCCAGGGCGAGCCAGGCGATGAGTTCTGTGCGTTCCATGTCTTTCACCTCCTCTCGTTGTCTGACCCTAACTATACATGCCCAATTGATAAAGTGCAACTAGGTTTACAAAGTTATGACCGGCAGACGCGGTCGGGTTACCGTCTCTGCATGGATGACTTCGAGCGCACCCAGCCCATCGGCGACCAGCTCCGCGTCCTCGCCGTCGCCGACCTCGACCGGCTGGGGCCGCTGCCCGTCGGGGTGGAAGCGCGGCTGGACCAGACCGGGGCGTGGCTGCGGGACATGCTGGCGAGGCCGATTCACCCACCTTTTACCCACCTGAAATAACCGGAATCTGCGACACCCTACGGGCTGATCGACAGCCATCCGGCCGCCTGACCTGCACAGCAAGCACCGCCCGACACTGGACGGACGGCCCGATACGGCCGCCCGCCTTGAGTAGGTCGGGGGTTCGATTCCCCCTAGCTCCACCAGTATGAGACCCCCTCTCGCCTGTGAAAGATCAGGTCGGAGGGGGTCTTGTCGTATCGCTGTCCGGACTCGGCGGTAGCGTGGCGCGGGTGGACTTTCTCGCGCGAGCGGCACAGCGGTGGGCGACGGCGACCCGGCGGGGCCGGGCGCTGGTGATCGGTGCGGTGCTGGTGGCCGCGCTCCTGGTGGCGGGTCTGATCTCGTCGGCCCGGCAGGCGCAGCGTGAGCGCAGCGCGCCGGCGCCGGACACCGCGCCGGTCTCCGTGCTGCTGCCGGCCCTGAGCCGGCCGCCCGGTCAGCTGTGGTCGGTTCCCGAGGACCGGCGTGATGCGCTGCTCGCCCCGGTGGGCGGTGACGCGGCCACGGTGCTCTACACGGTGCGCGAGGCGCCCGGCTCGGCGCGTGCCAGCGCGCTGGCGGTATTCGACGCCGCCACCGGGGCCCCGCGCGGGACGGTCGGCCTGGGCGGCCCATTCGACGACGTCGCCTGTCTCGTCGCCGGCGCGCACGCGGCGTGTTCGGTCTCCGGGGCCGGCGAGACCGCCGTGGTCTTCACCGCCCTGGATGCGGCCGCGCGCCCGGTGCGGGAGCCGACCGCCGGCCGGGCCGTCGGGTACCCGGTGGGCACAGACTTCCTGTTCACCGCGGCGGGCTCGGCGCCCACGCTGTATCGACCGGACGGCTCGGTGGCCTGGCGGGCCGAGGGGACGTCGTTCCTCGTGACGCCGGGGTCGCCGGTGCTGTACGCCCTGGACAAGCGGGAGGGAGCCGACGGCGCGGGCCGGGTGCTGGCCGCGGCCGACGGCCACGAGCTGATGAGAATCGCGGTCAAGGTCGGGCAGCAGGTGCGCTACGCAGCCTTCGGCGGCGGCTTCGCCCTGGAACGCCCCGGCGACGAGATCCGCTTCTTCGCCACGGATGCGACGCCGTATCCGCGCGGGGTCTCGGCGCAGGGCGGACAGCGGTTGGCAGCGGCGGGGGAGGGCCCGGTCACGCCGGTACCGGTGCTGCTGGAGCAGCGCGACGACGGAGTCGCCGTGGTGGGCGTGGACGTCGCGGTGGGCCGCAATCTCTGGAGGCGCGACCTGCCGCAGCGAGATCCGAGCGCGATCCGGGTGTCCGGCAGCGGGCGCCAGGTGATCGTGGACGATGGTGCCGGCCGCTGCTACGCCTTCGCTGCGCAGACCGGAGCGGGCGGGGCCGTCGACTGCGGTGCGGTGCTGGGCACTGACGGCACGGTGCTGGCCCTCGCGCGAGGGGCCGGAGCGGTGGAGGCGGTGCGGCCCGGGGAGCCCGCGCCGCTCTGGCGCCGGGAGGCGGACGCGCCGGCCGTCTACGACGGTGCGCTCTACGCGCGGACCGGCCGCCTGCTCTGAGCCGGCGAACCGGGTGAGAAAACACTCATGCCGCTCGCCCGAGGGCAAGCGGCATGAGTCTCCTCCGACAGGATGTGCGGGGCTGGGATCAGCCGCCGAATCCGAAGGTGATGGCGATGTGCAGCAGGTCGCCGCCGAAGACGGTGAAGTCGTTGAAGAACTGGGTCAGA
>CAZEOP010000052.1:0-16996 GCA_964513715.1 uncultured Gordonia sp. | reverse complement strand
GCCGAGGGCGTCCGCGCCCACATGCTCAAGCACCGCGAGAGCATCGCGCCCAAGTTCGAGGCCGCCGACGAAGTCCTGGATCGCCGGTTGGGCGAGTACGGCGTGGCGACCTGGGAGATGCCCGAAGGCGGCTACTTCATCGACCTCGAGGTGGTCGACGGCACGGCCACCGAGACCGTTCGCCTGGCCAAGGAGGCCGGGGTGGCGCTCACGCCGGCCGGCGCGGCCTACCCGTACGGCGATGATCCCGACGATCGTCACATCCGTCTGGCGCCGACTCTGCCGCCGCTGGCGGAGGTCGAGGCGGCGATGGATGTGGTGGGGCTGTGTGTGCTTCTCGCGGCGTGCCGCGCAGGTAACTGACGCGACACCCTCGCCCGTCGGATCGTGTAACAACTGGTGCCTACTCGTTACCGGGCGCCGGTGTTGACCGCTGTCAGCCGTTAACTTTCGGGGCCGATCACGAGCCTGACGGGTGACCTGCAGGTCACCACGCTCGTGATCTGTGACACTTTTCTGATAATTGTCGCCCGGTGGCTGACGCGTGTCGAGCGCCCTGACATGCGGGAATCTCGACCCGAGGGCTTACTGAGCATGAGTCAATAACATTCGGACCTTGATCCCGCCGGGGCGGTCTGGTTGTATCAAGTGGTCCGAGCCACACGGGTCTGGCACTGGAGTGCAGCTGAGGGGCTGCGAGGGGCCGGTGCCGAGTACCTGGTTCGGGAACCGCGCCGCAGGGGTCTGAGGGGGCCCGTTCCGCCGCGCGAGGGACGTCGGGAGGGGCTGCGCGAGCGCGGCCCCTCCGGTCATTTCTCCACGGGGCAGGCGCTGGTGCTTTCCTCCACTGGGGCGCGCTGGTGTGGAACGCGCTGGTGCTTCCCTCCACAGGAATGCACTGGTGTGGAACGCGCTGATGCATCCCGGGTCCAGGGCTGGTCTATCCGCCGGCTCGGGCGGTGCGCTCGTCGTCGTCGTGGTTGTCGGACCCCGTCGGTACCCTCTAGTCGTGGCTCTCTATCGGAAGTACCGTCCCGCCTCGTTCTCCGAGGTCGTGGGGCAGGAGCACGTCACCGATCCGCTCTCGGTGGCGTTGACCTCCGGACGTATCAACCATGCCTATCTGTTCTCCGGGCCACGCGGTTGCGGCAAGACCTCCTCGGCGCGGATCCTCGCCCGCTCGCTCAACTGCGAGCAGGGCCCCACCGCCCATCCGTGCGGGGAGTGCGAGTCGTGCCGCGCGCTCGCGCCCGGTGGCACCGGCACTCTCGACGTCACGGAGCTCGACGCGGCCAGCCACGGCGGTGTGGACGACACGCGTGATCTGCGCGAGCGGGCGTTCTTCGCGCCGGCGTCCTCGCGGTACCGGGTGCTCATCATCGATGAGGCGCACATGGTCACCAACGCGGGCTTCAACGCGCTGCTGAAGATCGTCGAGGAGCCGCCGGAGCACCTCATCTTTATCTTCGCCACCACGGAGCCGGAGAAGGTTCTCACCACGATCCGTTCGCGGACCCACCACTATCCGTTCCGGTTGCTGGCCCCGCCCGTGATGCGTGGCCTGCTGGAGAACATCTGCCAGCGCGAGGGCGTCACGGTGGCTCCGGATGTGTTCCCGCTGGTGATTCGGGCCGGCGGCGGTTCGCCGCGCGATTCGCTGTCGATCCTCGATCAGCTGCTGGCCGGAGCCGGACCCGAGGGCGTCACCTACGACCGTGCGCTCTCCTTGCTCGGCGTCACCGACGCCGCGCTGATCGACGCCGCGGTCGATGCGCTCGCCGCGGGCGACGGCGCCGCCCTCTTCGGGGTGGTGGAGCGGGTGGTGGACGCCGGGCACGATCCGCGCCGCTTCGCCATCGACCTGCTCGACCGGTTCCGCGACCTGCTCCTGCTGCAGGCGGTGCCCGACGCCGCCGAACGCGGCCTGGTGGATGCGCCCGCCGATCAGGTGACCCGGATGCGGTCGGTGGTCGACTATCTGGGTCTGGCCACGCTGACCCGCTACGCCGAGGTGGCGCACGCCGCGCTCGGCGAGATGCGCGGCACCACCTCGCCGCGGCTGCTGCTCGAGGTGATGTGTGCGCGGCTGCTGCTGCCCGCGGCCACCGCCGACGATGCCGCACTGCTGCAGCGGATCGACGCCCTGGAACGACGGCCCGCGTCCGCGGCGTCGGGCGGCCCGGCTGCTCCGGCGGCCGCGCCCGCCTCGGCGGCGGCGGCGCCCGTGGCCGACGACGAGGGCCCGTCCCGCTTCGTCCGCCCGTCACAGCGCCGCACCGCGCCGCCGGAGACGCCCGCGCCCGTTGCACCGCCCGAGCCGGCTCCGGCACCCGCAGCAGCGCCTGTCGCCGAGCCGGTCGCTACGCCCGCACAGCGCGCGGTTCCCGAGCCCGCGGTGGCCGAGGCGCCGGTGCCCGTGGCTCCGGAACCCGCTCCGGAGACCCGCTCGGAGCCGGTAGCCGCCAGTGCTCCCGAGCCGCCCGCGCCCGTCGTGCCCGAACCGCCGACTCCCGTCGCTCCTGAACCGCCAGCGCCGGTTGCGCCCGAACCGCCAGCGCCCGTGGCGCCGGAGGTGCCCGAGCCCGCGAGCCCCGCCGAATCGGTTGCGCGGCCCGGCGATGCGCCCGGCGCCCGGGCCGTCCCGGAGCGTTCGGTGCCGCCCGCACAGCAGGCATCGGGCTACGACGACATCCCGCCGCCGGAGGAGCCCTACTACGACGCCCCGCCGGAGGGATATGTCCCGCCGCGCCGGCAGGCACCGGCGCGGCCCACCTCCGCACCGCCCGCCGCGCGACCGACTCCCGAGCCGGTTCCGACTGAGCTCGAATCAGCCCCGGCCGCGCCCACTCCGCCGGCTCCCGAGCCGGTCCGCCGTGAACCTGCGGTCGCCGCGCAGGCTCCCGTCGCGCCGACTCCGACCGAGCGGCCCGCCGCCGAGCAGACCCCCGCTGAGCCGGCCCCGCCGGCACCTCCCGTCCCTCCAGCTCCGGAGCCGGAGCCTGAGGCGGACGCGGAGGCACGAGTGCAGCCGCAGGATCCGCCGGCTCCCGAGCCGCAGAGCGGCCCCGGGCACACCGTCGAGAGCGTCAGCGCTCGCTGGGCGGAAATCCGCGCGGCGGTCCGGAGTCACCCGCAGGGCGGACCGACGGTGGAGCCGATGCTCTCCGCGGCCGGGGTGCACTCGGTGGTCGACGGCGTGATCGTGCTGGGGCATCCCATCGAGCCGCTGATCGGTCGCCTCACCGATCCGGTTCGCCTGGCGATGCTCAATCAGATCGCCGCGGAGCTGTTCGGGCCGGGCTGGCAGATGCGGGTGATCCACACCGCGGCTACCCCGCAGCCGTCCGCCGCGCCGAGCCGGTCGGGGCCGCAGCAGAACGCGCCCAGGCGGCAGGCCTTCACCCGGCCCAGCCGCTCCGAGCAGGGCGGCGGCCGCCGGCCGGGCGCCGACGCCGGACCCCCGCCGCCGGAGGCGCCGCCCGAACCCGAGGAGCCCTGGCCGGCCGGTTCGCCAGGGCCGGGAGCCGGTGAGCCGGGAGAACCAGCCGCAGCTTCGGCCCCGGCGCCCGAGCCGGTACCCGACGAGGAGCTGACCGATGCCGAGCGCGAGGAGATGATCGCCTCGGCCCGGACCGGCACCAGCGATGCCCGCCTCGACCCCAATGAGGTGGCCCTCGAACTGCTCAAGACCGAGCTGGGCGCCCGCGTCGTCGGCGACTGACGTGCCGGCGAGATCCCAACTGTGACGTAACTTCTGGCGGAATCGCGGGTACCGGCCACCGACCTGGCGAAACGCGGCCGATCGGACCGAGGGCCGCCGAGCTACGTCACAGTTGGGATCTCTCGAAGACAGCCAGTGCCGAAACCGGCCCCTACGGCGTCCACCAGGGGCGCAGCGGAGTGGAGCCGGCGCCCTGCCTGTCGTGCTTCACCGCCAGCACATGGTGCAGCTCCACGATGTCCCGCTCGAAGCCGATCCGGCAGCCGGCCATGTACAGGCCCCACTGACGCGCGGTGTTCTCGCCCACCTCGGCGACGGCGGCGTCCCAGTTGGCCACCAGGTTCGCGTTCCAGTCGCGCAGCGTCATCGCGTAGTGCTCGCGGAAGTTCTCCTCGTGCAGCACCTCCAGCCCGGGCACGTCCTGCAGCCGGGAGATGATGGTGCCGGCGCCGGTCAGTTCGCCGTCCGGGAAGACGTAGCGATCGATGAACGGCCCGGCCTTGCTGCGCGAGCGGTTGTCCGGCCGGGTGATGCAGTGATTCAACAGCAGCCCGCCGGGGCGCAGCTTGTCGCGCATGAAGCCGAAGTACGCCGGATAGTTCGCCACCCCGATGTGCTCGGTGAGGCCGATGGAGCTGACCGCGTCGAAACCGGTCTCGGTCACGTCGCGGTAGTCGCTGTGCCGGACCTCCCCGAACTCGGTGAGCCCCTCGTCGACGACCGCCTGCTGGGCCCACTCCGCCTGCTCCTTCGAGAGCGTCACGCCCAGCGCGTGCACACCGCGCCGGGCGGCGTAGCGCACCATGCCGCCCCAGCCGCAGCCGATGTCCAGGAGCCGGTCGCCGGGCTTCAGCGCCAGCTTCTCGAAGATCAGCCGGTACTTGTTCTCCTGCGCCTGCTCCAGGGTGGCGTCGGCATCCGGGTAGACCGCGCAGGTGTAGGTCATCGCCGGTCCCAGCACCAGCTCGTAGAAGGCGTTCGAGACGTCGTAGTGGTACCCGATGGCCTCGGCGTCGCGGACGCGGCTGTGCCGCAGTCCCTCGGCGAAGCGGCGCCAGCGGGGCAGGGCCTCCTGCGGCGGCGGGGCGATCGGCTTGAAGTGCTCCAGACCCAGCGACTTGGCGGCGGCGGCCAGCGCCAGCGGGCTGGGCTTGGCGAAGTTCAGGTCGCCGGCCAGGGCCTGCAGGGTGCCGTACGGATCGCCCGGATGCCCGCCGACCAGCTCCAGATCGCCGGACACATAGGCGCGGGCCAGACCCAGATCGCCGGGTGCGGTCACCAGGTAGGTGGTCCCGCGCGGCGTCTTCAGATGCAGGCCGAACTCGGCGTCCTCGGGGCCCGCCGCGGAGCCGTCGTACGCCGTGAATCGGATCTGCAGATCTTCGCCGAGGAAGGTCTGAAAGATCTCCGCCAGGTTCATGCGCGCTTCACCGCTTTCTCGTAGAGGGTCAACAGCCGGCCGCGCGGGTCGTAGTGATCCTTCAGTGCGCGGTAGGCCGCCCCGCCGTAGAGCTCGTCGAACTCGTCTTCGGGATAGAACGACTCGGAGTACAGGGATTTGTGGCCGCCCAACTCACTGACCTTCTGCTCGATCAGCCGGTTGGCGTGCCCGGGATCGCCGGGGGTCACCGGGACACCCGACCAGAAGCCCACATTCGTGTAGGCGTGCCCGGGGCGCAGCGGATAGAGCGGCCAGGGCTGCTCCGGGTCGGCGCCGGCCGGCCCCGGCGACAGCAGTTTCAGCGGGCACAGCCAGATCGGTTCGATGGGGATCTCGTCGAGGAACCATTCGACGAACTCGGCGGTCCGTTCGATCGGCACCTCGATGTCCTGCACCACCCGCTCGGTGGCGGGCAGGCCCTTGCGGGCGTTGAGCCGGTCGCCGATGTTCCAGCGGTGGTCGTAGCCGATCAGCTTCCAGTAGAAGCTCGAGCGCAGATAGCGCTTGGGCCACAGCCGCCGGATCTTCGGGTTCTGCGCGCCGAAGGCCCGCGAGCACCAGAACCAGTCGGTGTCCCAGCGCCACAGGTAGTCGCGGATGGTCAGCCGGTCGCGTTTCACGTCGCCGTCTGGAGCGCCGCCGGGCGCCGGATCGTGCTGGATGGACCGGTAGAAGACCTCGTCGCCGGTGTAGTCGCTGACCGGACCGGGCTTGTCGGTCTGCCGCCCGAGCACCAGGTAGCTCTCGTCGGCGGAGAAGACGACGCCGTCGAGGTAGTCGACGCGCTCACCGCGGAACTCGGCGGTCTCGACGATGCCGATCATCGCCTCCTGCAGGTCCCGGACCGACCGGAAGCGGACGTGCCGCAACTCCACGAACGGCGGCACCTCCTCCAGGTCGATCTCCAGGCGCACCGAGTAGCCGAGCGTGCCGTACGAGTTCGGGAAGCCGAAGTAGAGGTCGGCGTCGTCGTTGTCGGGACGGGCGACGATCAGCTCACCCGCGCCGGTCAGCACCTCCAGCTCGCGCACCGACTCGTGCGGCAGGCCGTTGCGGAACGACGTCGACTCGATGCCCAGCCCGGTCACCGCGCCGCCGAGGGTGATGGTCTTGAGCTGCGGCACCACCAGCGGCACCAACCCGTAGCGCAGGGTCGCGTCGACCAGGTCCTCGTAGGTGGTCATGCCGGCCACCTGGGCGGTGCGGGCCACCGGATCCACCGAGATCACCCGGTTCAGCCCGGACACGTCCAGGCCGGGGGCGGTGCTCGCCGCGCGCTTGCGGAACAGGTTCGAGGTCTTCTTCGCCAGCCGGATGCTCGCGCCCTCGTCGATGGCGTGATAGCTCGCCAGGAGGCGGTCTACCCCCCGGTGGAACGCTGCGCTGCCCGTCTCCAGGCGATCGGAAGCCACGGTTTCCACCGTAGCGCGGACGTCGGTACCGTGGAGGCCGCCCCGAGGTCTCGGGGTGTCACCGAATTCGAGGAGTACTCCGCCGTGGGTCAGGTTTCTGCCACTTCGTCCATCGAGATCGCCGCCGCCCCCGATCAGGTGCTCGCCGCGCTCGCCGATTACCAGACCGTGCGCCCGGCGATTCTGCCCGCGAACTACCGCGACTACCGGGCGGCCGACGACGGCACGGTGCACTGGATCCTCCAGGCCACGCAGAAGCGCTCGCGCGATGTGCTCGCCGACGTCACGGTCACGGCCGATGCGGTGACCGAGACCGACCGCAACTCGTCGATGGTGACCGTCTACCGGGTGAGCCCGGCGGGCAGCGGCTCGCGCGTGCAGACCATCACCTCGTGGCAGGGCGCCGGCGGTGTCGGCGGCTTCTTCGAGAAGACCTTCGCGCCCAAGGGTCTGGCCCGCATCCAGGCGGAGCTGCTGGGCAACCTCAAGACCCGCCTGGAGAGCTGAGCCGCCGCGGGCGGCGGCGCGTCAAACCGCTGCCGCCGCGCGACGGGGTGGACGCCACCCGCGTGGTGCTGCGTCCGGAACTGTTCGACGCCCCGCCCACCGTCGCCGAGGCGCTGCTCGCGGCGCCGGTGCTGACCGGTCTGACGGTCGACGAGCTGCGCGCGCAGCACGCCGCCGGGCAGGTGGTCGATGCCGACGGCGGCCCCGTCGAGCTGGCCGCGACGGTGCCGCGTCCGGTGCCCGTCTACCTCTATCGGGCGCTGCCGGCCGAGACGCCGGTGCCCTTCGAGTTGCAGATCGTGCACCGGGACGCCGGCCTCGTGGTGGTGGACAAGCCGCACTTTCTGGCGACCATGCCGCGCGGCCGGCACGTCACGCAGACGGCGCTGGTGCGCCTGCGCCGCGAGTTCGGCGACGAGCTGGCCCCGGCCCACCGACTCGACAGGCTCACCGCGGGCGTGCTGCTGTTCACCCGCCGCCCCGAGGACCGGTCCGCCTACCAGCGCCTATTCGCCGAGCGGCAGGTCCGCAAGGAATACCGCGCCCTCGCTCCGGTGCGCGCGGGTCTGACCGGTCCGACCACCGTTCGCAACCGGATCGTGAAGGACGCCGGCGACCTGCGTGCCCGGGTGGTCGACGGCCCGGTCAACGCCGTCAGCGAGATCACCCTGCTCCGGGTGCGCGCGGACGGTCTGGGCGAGTACCGGCTGGTGCCGCACACCGGTCGCACCCATCAACTCCGGGTGCACATGGCCGGGCTCGGCGTGCCCATCGTCGACGATCCGCTGTACCCGGAGGTGGACGCTGACCTGGCCGCCGCGCCCGACCGGGGCGACTACTCGCGTCCGCTGCGGCTGCTGGCGCAGTCGCTGGCGTTCGTCGACCCGATCACCGGCGCATCGCGGCTCTTCGAATCGCGCCGCACCTGGTCGCAGTGACGCGAGTCCGGGCTGGCGCCGGTCAGCGGTTCAGATTCCCGATGTCGACCGGCAGTTGGACGCCGGTCAGATACTTCGCCTCGTCCGAGCACAGCCAGGCGACCACGGCGGCGATGTCCTCGGGCTGGGTAACCGCGTACGGCAGCGACCCGTCTGTTCCACCAGGCGAACGGTCTCGGCCAGATCGGCCTCGGTGGCGCCCGGATAGGGCGTGCTGGCGAAGTCCGTGCACGCATCCACCGCGATGACATCGGCGCCTTCGGTGGCGAAGCGCACGGCCTCGGACCGGCCCTGACCTCGTGCGGCGCCGGTGATGAAGACGACCTTGCCGGGGAAGCGTCCGGTGGCTGTCATGGGATCCTCCGTTCTGGCCGGCCGCCGGTGCAAGAGGAGGGCGGGGGTGCGGTCGGCGAGGGCCCCACCGCCTGAATCCGGAGCATAATTCGGCCGCGAGACTCCGGGGCGGGTTCGCCAGTAGGCTCGACGACCATGGCGATCGTCGTGTCCTACGAGCGGCACCCGGACCTGGGCTGCGAGGCCCTGGTCTTCCTCGACTCCGAGTCGGATGCCTGCTTCCAACTGCAGCGCGATCTGCCGGGTGGGCCGCGGGCCGGCGAATACTGCGTCACCACCGGGGCGAGCGCGCCGGTCTACGGCTCGGTGCTCGATTGGCGGCGCACCGGCGTGGACCTGTCCCGCTTCGAGTTCCAGCTGACCCGGCGGGCGGCCCGGCTCTTCGGCGACGAAGTGCTCTCCTTCGAGGTGACTCCCGCCGACGGTCTCACGGTGGACGACGTCGCCGCGCACGTCGAGCGTCTGCTGCGCTGAGGCGCCGAACGCGCATGTCGGGCGGCGTTGTCGTCGCAGGCAGCGACTACCCTGGGCGCCATGACCCAGGGATTCGATCCGGCCGCGATGTTCGGCGGCGACGGTAATCAGATGGCCGGCCTGTTGGCGCAGGCTCAGGAGATGCAGAGTCGGCTGCTGGCAGCCCAGGAGCAGATCGCCGCGGCGGAGGTCACCGGGTCCGCGGGCAACGGTCTGGTGACGGTGACCGGCAACGGCACCGGCGATATCACCGCGGTCCGTATCTCGTCCGAGGTGGTGGACGCCGACGACGTGGAGACCCTGCAGGACCTGATTCTCGGCGCCCTGGCCGATCTGGCGCAGCGCCGCGATGCACTCGCCGCGGAGAAGATGGGCCCGCTGGCCGGCGGCATGCCGGGCCTGGGCTGAGGCCGGAACCCGATGTACGAAGGCCCCATCCAGGTCCTCATCGACCAACTCGCCAAACTCCCCGGGCTGGGACCCAAGGGTGCCCAGCGCATCGCCTTCTCGCTGCTGGCCGGCGACAAGCAGGAGATCGACCGGCTGATCACCGCGCTCGGCGAGGTGCGCGACAACGTGACCTTCTGCGCCGAGTGCGGGAACGTCGCCGCGGAGCGGCTGTGTCGTATCTGCGGTGATGCGCGGCGCGACGCGACCAAGATCTGCGTGGTGGAGGAGCCCAAGGACATCTACGCCATCGAGCGCACCAAGGAGTTCGACGGCCGCTACCACGTTCTCGGCGGCGCGCTGGACCCGCTGTCGGGCATTGGCCCCGATCAGCTGCGCATCCGGGAACTGCTGCAGCGCCTGGCCAATCAGCCCGACGGCGTGGACGTCAGCGAGATCATCATCGCCACCGATCCGAACACCGAGGGCGAGGCGACGGCCACCTACCTGTCGCGGATGCTCAAGGACTTCCCGGGACTGTCGATGACCCGCCTCGCATCGGGCCTGCCGATGGGCAGCGACCTGGAGTTCGCCGACGAGTTGACCCTCGGGCGGGCGCTGTCCGGCCGGCGAGTCCTGGTCTGAGGTAGAGCAGGCCGGCATGGGTGGCTTCGACACGGACTCGGCGAGCGCCTCGTCCGGCTCAGCCGGCGGTTTCTGGACGTCGAAGCCACCCTCGTCCGGCGGGGCGGGCGGAGTCGGCGGGGCGGACGGGCTGGTTGCGGCGGCGCGAGGGATGGCCGAGTCGGGGGAGCTGCGCAGCGGGATCATCGCGATCGACGGACCCTCCGGGTCGGGCAAGAGCACCTTCGCCGATGCGCTCGTCGACGCCCTCGGGCAGCGCGGCCGGGCGCCACTGCTGATCCGCACCGACGACTACGCCACCTGGGACCAGCCCGCGGCGTGGTGGCCGGAGTTCGAGCGCGACGTCCTCGCGCCGTTCCGCGGCGGCCACGACATCGCCTACCGCCCGCGCGTCTGGGAGGCGGGGACCGCGCGCCCGGGTCCGGTGTGCACGCTGGCGTGGTCGCCCCTGTTGATCGTCGAAGGTGTCACCGCGGCGCGGCGCGTCGTCGCCGGCCGGCTGATCCGTGGACTCTGGCTCGACGGACCGTCCGCGCCGGAGCGGCTGGCCCGGACGGTGGCCCGCGACGGGGAGGAGCAGCGCGCACACCTCGCGGCCTGGCAGCGCTTCGAGGACGGCTGGTTCGCCGTCGATGGCACCCGTGCCAGGTGCGAGATCGTGGACCCCCGCTGATTCTCTATACCCCCATGGGTATGCTGGCCGGTGTTGTCGGTTCACGAATGATGGAGCACCTCGCCATGACTGGATTGCGTCGATTCCTCGGACTGCTCGCACCGCTGCTGCTGGCTGCGGTGCTGCTCACCGGCTGCGGATCCGCGGCGGAGCCGGCGGCCGCGGCCGCGCCGGTGGAGCCGGGCACCACGATCATCGACGTCCGCACCCCCGCGGAATACGGCGCCGGACACCTGGCAGGTGCAGTGAACCTCGATCTGCAGTCGCCGTCGTTCGCCGACGAGGTGAGCCGGTTGGACCGCTCGGGCGCCTACCTCGTCTACTGCCGTTCCGGCAACCGCTCCGCGCAGGCGGCACAGCTGATGACCTCGATGGGCTTCACCGATGTGCGCGATGCCGGCTCCCTCGGCCAGGCCGAGCGCGCGACCGGACTCGCCGTCGTCACCGGATAGCCGGAGCCGTCAGCGGGCGGCGGCCAACCGCTCGCGGCGCAGGGTCTCCACCTCGGGCAGGTCGAGTGGTGCGAGCGTCTGGCCGGTGGCCTTCGCCAGCAGATAGTCGGCCAGCTCGGGGTTCCGGGCCAGCAGCGGGCCGTGCATGTAGGTGCCGAGCACGCTGCCCTGGACGACGCCCTCCACCCGGTCGGCCGTGCCGTTGCCGGTGCCGTGCCGCACCGCCCCCAGCGGCCGGGCGTCCGGGCCCAGCGCGGTGACGCCGCGGTGATTCTCGAAGCCGGTCAGCGGCTGCGACAACCCGGCCAGCAGCGGCTCGGTCACCAGCTCGCCGATCGCACGCTGAGCCATGGGCGAGGTGGTCGCGTCGAACAGCCCGATGCCGTCGACCTTCTCGCCGGCCGCGGTCTGGTACCAGTGGCCGAGGATCTGGATGGCTGCACAGATCGCCAGCACCGGCCGGCCGGCCGCGGCCGCGCGCTGCATGCCGGGGTGCGCCGCGAGGTGCCGGGTGGCCAGGCGCTGCGCGAAGTCCTCGGCCCCGCCCAGCGTGTACACGTCCAGCGAGTCGGGGACGTCGTCGTCCAGGGTGATCTCGACGATCTCGGCGTCCAGGCCGCGCATCCGGGCGCGCTGGCGCAGCACGAGGGCATTGCCGCCGTCGCCGTAGGTGCCCATCACATCGGGCAGCACCAGGCCGATCCGCAGGGTCGATTCGCTCATCGGGCGGCTCCTGTCGACGGCACGGGGGCGGCGCCCGCGCGCTCCATCGCGATCTGCAGATCACGGAAGGCGGTGTAGTTGGCCAGCACCTCGACGCGGCCCGGCGGGCAGGCCGCGATGGCCGCCATGGTGTCCTCGACCGTGGTGTGCTCGGCGCCGGCGTACAGCAGCCGCACCCCGAGGTCGGCGGCGCGCTCGCCGGCGGCGATCACCTTCATGGTCTCGAAGGCCTCGAAGCGCACGTCCCACAGCCACGACAGATCCTCGCCGTCGGGCACCTGGCCGTTGACCGCGATCACCAGGCTGTCGGCATCCTGATCGATCATCGACAGCGCCTCCTGCCAGCCGGCCGGATTCTTGGCCAGCAGGGTGCGGATCCGGTGCGGCCCCAGCTGCACCGAGCCGTAGCGGCCGGCCACCTCGCCGACGGTGCCCACCGCGGCGGCCGCGGCGGCCGGGTCGGCGCCCATCGCCACGGCGGCGGCGACGGCCTGGGTGGCGTTGCCGCGGTTGGCCCGGCCCGGCACGGCCAGGGTCAGCGGGGCGCTGAAACCGTCGGGACCGTAGATGTTCTCGTCGTCGAACCACCAGCTGGGCGACGGCCGGCGGAAGTCCGGATCGCCGGTGGAGTACCAGTCGTCGCCCCGGCGGACGACGGGCTCGCCGGTGCGCGGGCAGCTGACCGAGTCGCCGACCCAGCCGGCGCCGGCGGCCACCCACACGACGTGCGGGGCGTGGAAGGCGGCGGAGGTCACCAGCACGTCGTCGCAGTTGGCGATGACCACGGTCTCCGGGTGGCGCTCGATGCCCTCGCGGAGCCGGCGCTCGATGTGATTGATCTCGCCGACCCGGTCGAGCTGATCGCGCGACAGGTTCAGCAGCACCAGGGCCTGCGGATCGGTGGCGTCGGCGACGTGCGGCACATGGAGTTCGTCCACCTCGAGGGCGGCGATCGGCAGCGTCCGGTCCAGCGAGAGGGTCGCGATGATGCCGGCGTCCATGTTGGCGCCGTCGGCCTGGGTCGCCACGCCGCCGAGCTCGGCGAGCGCCGCGGCCAGCATTCGGGTGGTGGTCGACTTGCCGTTGGTGCCGGTCACCAGCACGGTCTGCTTGCCCGCGGCCAGCCGCGCCATGATCTTCGGGTCGATCTTCTCGGCCACCAGGCCGCCGATCATCGAGCCCTTGCCGCGGCCGGCGGCGCGGGAGGCCCAGCGGGCGGAGGCGGCCGCGCCGAGCGCGGCCCGGGTGCGAAGTGGCAGGCGCATGGGGAAAGTCTGTCACAGTGACGGGCACTTGCCGTCTCCGGCGACGGTGATAGCGTCGGCGCCTGTGAGCCGTGCAACACAAGTGGATCTGTCCGCCTTCGACCGTGCCCAGCGGGGCCTGTTCCGGGGATTGGGGCTGCTGCCGGCCTCCGTGCTGGGCCTGGGCACCCGCCTGACCAAGCTGAACGACGACGGCGAGCACATCGCCCCGGAGATGGGGCTGGTGGCGCTGGCCACGCGGTTGCCGGGTATGGGTCTGGTCGGCGAAACGCCCGAGCAGTCGCGCCGGCACACCGATGCGGTGAGCACGTCGATGGCGCAGACCTTCCCGCAGTTCGCGATCGAGGAGGACCTCGAGTTCGACGGGCCGGGCGGGGTGATCGGTGCGACCCGCTACCGAGTCGAGGCGCTCGCCCCGCGCGGACTGATTCTCTTCTTCCACGGCGGCGGCTATGTGCTCGGCAGTCGCGGCAGCCACGATTCGCTGGCCCGTGCGCTGGCCGTGGCTTCCGGCGCCGACGTGCTGTCGGTCGATTACCGGCTGGCGCCCGAAGCCAAGTTCCCGGCGGCCGTCGACGACTGCCTGGCCGCCTGGCACTACGCGGTGGCGCAGGCGCCGGGGTGGGGGATCGATCCGGGCGGGATCGTCGTCGCCGGCGATTCGGCGGGCGGCTGTCTGGCCACCGTCGTCGCGCAGCAGACGCGCGGCGACGACGTGGTCCCGGCGCTGCAACTGCTGATCTACCCGGTCACCGACATGACGAGCGAGACCGCCTCGCGGCGCGAGTTCGCCGAGGGCTACTTCCTCACGGGCGCCGACATGGACTACTTCACCGAGCAGTACCTGACCGATCGCTCGGAGGCCGCCGACCCGCGCGTCTCGCCGCTGGTGGCCGACGACCTCTCCGGGCTCCCGCCCGCCCATGTGGTGGTGGCCGGCTTCGATCCGCTGCGCGACGAAGGCGTGGCCTACGCGGAGAAGATGCGCGCGGCGGGTGTGCCGGTGACGCTCGAGCGTGCGGGCTCGATGATCCACGGCTTCGCCAACATGGGCCTCATCTCGCCGGCCGCGCGCGAATACGTCGCGCGGATGGGTGCGGCCGTGGTCGACGCGCTCGGCTGAGCCGTCGGCGGCGTGCACCGGGAGCCCGCACGGGAGCGAATCCGTGCCCGATGCGGCCGCCGCCGGGCAGCACCCGTGCCGCGCCGGAGCGGGTGAGCGCCTGCGGCGCGCGGCTGCATTAGCCTGTGCGCCATGCCGCCCGCCTCGGTCACTCTCACCAATGCCAAGAAGCCCCCGCCCTGGCGGCTGATCGTCGTCTCCGCGGTCGCGATCCTCATCGCCGCGGTGACCCTCGGGCTGCTGGCCCGCGCCTGGGGCACCCCGGTGCTCTACGCGGGTTACATCACGCTGATGTTCCTGGCTCCGGCGGTGCGCGTGCTCCCGGTCCGGGATCTGGTGCTCGCCGGCCTGTGGGCGCTGCTGATCTGCGTGGTCAGCGTGCAGGTGGGGCCGCACGGGCCGTGGGCACTGCTCGGGATCATCGTGGTGACGGCCCTGGTGCAGGGGCTGTTCGCGGTCAACGGCAAGGCCGGCCTCAACCGGTCCCCGGCCAGCGTCGTCGGTTTCGCCGCCTTCGCCGACACCGGCGACTGGAACGAGGTCTGGCAGCCGGTGATCGGGGTGGCGGTCGGTGTCGCGGTGGTGCTGGCGATCGCCCTCGCGCTGGCGTCGAGCCGGGGGGCCGACCGGCGCCGCCTCGATGCCGAGCCCGCGCCGCTGGCCAGCCGGCTCTACTACGGCGTCGGCCTGGCCTGCGGCAGCGCGGTGCTGACCGTCGTGTTCACGCTGGCCGGCTGGGGCGGGCTCTCGTACGCGCTGCTGATCTTCTGCCTCATCTACGCCTTCGACTCGGACAAGGTGCTGCACAACTCGTGGGTGCGCGTGGTGGGTGCGCTGATCGGTGTCGTCGCCTCGGTGCTGCTGTCCTGGCTGCTGCCGCAGCCGGCGCTGATCGCGCTGTTCGTCGTCTGCGCGGTGATCGCGCTGGCCTGCCTGCTCGATCACCACGAATTCTGGTACGTCGTCTTCCTGATCGCGACCGTGGTGCACCTGGCCGAGTTCACCGGCAAGGGCGCGCTGAATTCGGGTGTGGAGCACATCCTGGGCGTGCTGGTGGCGGCCGCGGTGGCCGTCGCGCTGTACTGGATCGCGACGCCGCTGCACGAGCGATTGCTGCACCATCCGCGGGCCGCGTCGAAGTCCGGACGGGGCCCTGACCCGGCATAACGATTTGCTCACGATGAGTGTTCGGTTCTTCATCGTCTTTGTGCGTTCGCGTCGGGCCGACCATGGTGGAGGGGATACCGAACCGAACAGAATCGTTACGAGAGCATGCCGACGACACCGAATTCCGACGAAACGACCGACCCGAAAAACGCCGCTGACGAGGTGATTTCCGACGCCGCGGCGCAGCCCGCAGCCGACTCCGGCCCGGAGCCCGACCCGGGTGCCGAGCCCGACCTCGGCGCCGACGAGACTCACGTCGACGAACACCCCGGACTGGCCCGGGTGCCCCGGATCCATCACCTCGCCGACGAGGACTCGGACGCCGAGATCACCCGCAAACTCCGGCACCAGGGCGTGCGGATCGGTGCCGGCGGTCTGGCCCCGCGGGTGTTCTGGCCGGCGCTGGTCCTCGTGGTGGGGGTCGTGGTGGCCGCGGTGGCCTGGCCCGCGGGCACCGGCGAGGTCTTCGCCGCGGTGCAGAGCTGGATCGTCGAAGAACTCGGCTGGCTCTACGTTCTGGTGATCGCCGGCTTCGTGGTCTTCGCCATCGTCATCGGCGCCTCCCGCCTCGGCACCATCACTCTCGGCCAGGACGGCGAGCAGCCGGAGTATTCGACGGCGTCGTGGTTCTCGATGCTCTTCGCCGCGGGCATGGGCATCGGCCTGGTCTTCTACGGCGTCGCCGAACCGCTCAGTTATGCGACGGTCTCGCCGAAGCCGGGCTGGGGAGACGAGCCGGCCGAGGTGGCCGGCATGTCGATGGCCCAGACCTTTGTGCATTGGGGTCTGCACCCGTGGGCCATCTACGCCGTCATCGGCCTGGCCGTCGCCTATGCGATTCACCGGCGCGGCCGGCCGGTGTCCATCCGCTGGGCCCTGGAGCCGCTGCTGGGCGACCGGGTCAAGGGCTGGGCCGGCGACGTCATCGACATCCTCGCGATCCTGGGCACCGTCTTCGGCATCGCGACCTCGCTGGGACTGGGCGTGCAGCAGATCGCCGCGGGGCTGGACGCCATCGGTCTGGTCGCCGATCCGAGCGGGCGCTGGCTGCTGATCGGCCTGATCGTGGGCATCACCTTCGTGGCGACGATGTCGGTGGTCAGCGGGGTCGGGGCCGGGATCAAGTGGCTCTCGAACATCAACCTGTCGCTCGCGGGCATTCTGATGGTGTCGGTGCTGGTCCTGGGGCCGACGCTCTTCATCTTCCGCAACTTCGTCGAATCGCTCGGCTTCTACTTCGGCAACGTCCTGCAGATGACCTTCGACGTGGGCGCCTTCCACGGCGACGTCGGGCAGGAGTGGTACCAGTCGTGGACCATCTTCTACTGGGGCTGGTGGATCTCGTGGGCGCCGTTCGTCGGCGTCTTCATCGCGCGGATCTTCCGCGGCCGCACGGTGCGCGAATTCGTCGCCGGCGTGCTGTTGGCGCCGACGCTGGTGGGCTTCCTGTGGTTCTCGGTGCTGGGCGGGGCGGGCCTGTACCGCCAGTTGTTCGGCACCGGTGATCTGGTGGCGGAGGGCGCCACCGGCATCGACGCCCCGGCGACGCTTTTTCACCTGCTGGCCGACCTGCCGCTGGGACAGGTCTTCTCGGTGCTGGCGATCATCGTGATCGCGCTGTTCTTCATCACCTCGTCCGACTCGGGGTCGCTGGTGGTCGACATGCTGGCCTCCGGCGGGCATCCGAATCCGCCGACCTGGTCGCGCGTGCTGT
>CAZEOP010000051.1:0-17036 GCA_964513715.1 uncultured Gordonia sp. | reverse complement strand
CGACTCGGTGATCTCCGGCTCCAGACCGGGATTGATCACCGGCGGCTGCTCGTGCGCGCTCGACGGCATGTACTGCAGGTACTCGCGCACCCACTCGAAGGCCGACTTCTCGTCCGGGGCGACGTGGTGGATGTTGCCCCAGCGGGCCTGGTTGTGCGCGCTGCCCAGGTCCTCGGCGGAGACCTCTTCGCCGTTCACGGCCTTGAGGATGTCCGGGCCGGTGACGAACATGTAGCTCTTGTCCTCGACGCCGACCAGGATGTCGGTGTTGGCCGGGGTGTAGACGGCGCCGCCCGCGCACTTGCCCAGGATCACCGAGATCTGCGGCGTCAGGCCCGACAGCAGGTCGTTGCGCCGCCCCATCTCGGCGTACCAGGCCAGCGAGGTGACCGCGTCCTGGATGCGGGCGCCGGCCGAGTCGTTGATGCCGACCATCGGGCAGCCCAGCTTCGCGGCCCACTCCATCAGGTTGGACACCTTGCGGCCGAACATCTCGCCGACCGTGCCGCCCATCACCGTCTGGTCGTGGCTGAATGCGGCGACCGGACGGCCGTGCACCAGCCCGTGACCGGTCACCACGCCGTCGCCGTACCCGGTGTCGGCGGCACCCGGCATCTTGGCCAGCGCGCCCACCTCCACGAAGGTCCCCGGATCGAACAGCATGTCCAGGCGCTCGCGCGGCGAACAGATGCCCTTGGCGGCCCGCTTGGCCCGCGCCTTCTCGCCGCCCGGCTCCTTCGCGAGCGCCAGCTTCTCCTGCAGATCGGCCAGCTTGCCTGCGGTGGTGTGATCCATGGTCACCGTCGGACCCCGTTCTGATCGTTGTTCATCTGGTGGTCAGCGGCTCTCGTTGACCTCGGCGACGCGCCGGGTCAGGTCGGCGGCCACCTTGGCCACATGCGGCTCGTCGACGATCGACAGGTGGTCGCCGCCGATGTGCAGGATCTCCAGATCCGGCGCCACCTCGCCCCACCGGCCGTCCTCGTCGATCTCCGCCCACTGCGGCTCCAGTTCGATGGCGCCGTCGTGCATCTTGTCGGCGCGGTAGAGGACCACCTTGCCGTCGTAACGGGTGGGCGAGATGTTGGTGAGCGCCCGGTTGTCCAGGAACGAGGTCCGCTGGTGCTCGATGATGCCGCCGGGGATCTTGGTCCCGGACATCGCGATCATCTCCATGATGATGGAGAACTGCTCGTCGTCGTCGGCCTCCACCAGCCGGTCCATCGGGATCGGGATGGAGTCGTCGAGGTCGTAGGTCTTGACCGCGAAGGCCTTCCAGCGCTCCAGCCGGGCGCGCTTGGTCTCCGGGGTCTCGACCACCTCCTGCGACGGCCGGACCACGTCGATCAGGCCGACGAAGGCCACCTCCTCGCCCTGCTCGCGCAGCAACTGGGCGGCGCCGTAGGCCAGCGCCCCGCCGAGCGACCAGCCGACCAGGACATAGGGTCCGTGCGGCTGCACCTCGCGCAGCTTCGGCAGGTACTGGCGCACCCGCTCCTCAATGGTGCCCTCGACGCGGTCGAAGCCCACCACCGGCTGCTCCTCCGGGAGCCGCTTGAGCAGTGCCTCGTAGGCCGAGGTGTTGCCGCCGGCCGGGTGGAAGACCAGGATCGGCATCGGGTCGCCGGCCGTCGTGTCGAAGCTGTGCTGGCGCTGCCCGTTCCGGTCGGGCACGCGCAGGTACCGCACGAAGCCGTCGATGTCGGCCGCGGACTCCATGTGCTTGCGAACGTGCTCGGACAGCTCCTCGATGGTCTCGGACGCGAGGACGTCTTCCAGGTCGATGTCGCCGCCGGTGCGGTCGTTCAGCCGGTCGGTGAGCTTGCGCGCGGTGGCCTCGTCGAGCACCGGCAGCTTGTTGAAGACGCCGCCGGCCGACGTGCCGGTCACCACCGCCCAGGCGCCGAAGGTGAGCCGCTCGGCCGCATCGCGCGGCGGGACGTCGGCCCCGGCGGCCGCGGCCACCTGCGACTGGTCGGTGAGGTCGGCCTTCTGGGGCTGCGGGGTGGCTTCGGGGGTGGCTTCGACACGGCTCGTCGCTTCGCTTCGCTGGTCGAGCGCAGTCGAGACCTCAGCCGGCGTGGCGGTCGAGACCTCGGCGGCCTTGCGGGCGTTGGCCTCGTCGATCAGCGCGGACAGCGCCGCGGTGTCGAGCTCCTGGCCGTCGCCGGCACCCTCGGCCAGCAGGTCCACCTGGTCCCGGTTCTCCACCGCGAAGGTGACGAACTTGGTGACGTCGGCCAGGTTCGCCTGGCGCATGGCCTGCAGCTGGAGCTGCGGGATGTCGAACTCGTACTCGACGCGGTTCTTGATGCGCACCGCCATCAGCGAGTCCAGACCCAGCTCGATGAGCGGGATCTCCCGGGGCAGATCGTCCGGGTCGTAGCCCATCGACTCGCCGACGATGGTCGCCAGCCGGCGCTCCACGCTCTCGCCGCTCTCGGGCGTCCACTTGTTGCCGATGTCGTCGACCACCTCGTCCTCGTCGACCACCGGACCGCCGCCGAAGCCGGTGGCTTCGGGGGTGGCTTCGACACGGGCTCCTCCGTCGCCCGGCTCAGCCGGCGGGTGGACAGTGTCGGTCGAAGGGATACGACCCGGGACGGTACCGGTCACCGCGGCCTCGTAGACCAGGACGTGATCGCGGTCGGCGTCGGCGAAGACCGAGACCGCACCGCCACCCGGATGCCGGGTGTAGACGGTGGTCAGCGTGCCCTCGGCGGGCAGCTCCCGCAACGGCTCCGCGGCGGTCACCGCCGCCTCGTCGAGCACCTGCCGGGCGGCGGCCAGCACCAGTTCCCGCGGATCGGTGACGGCGCCGGCGGCCACCTCCCAGGCGTGCCGGCCGTCGGGCAGTGCGACGTGCGCGCCCGGGACCGCGGTGAGGCCACCGGAGCTGCTGACCGAAGCGGTCAGCCAGTACGGCTTACGGTCGAACCGGGTGCGCGGCACCGCGGCGTAGGGCAGGTCCTGGCCGGTGCCGAAGAGGGCGCCCACGTCCAGCGGATGACCGTGCACCCAGAGCTTCATCATCGCGTTCAGCAGACCGTAGTTCTCGTCCTCCTTGCGGCGGAGGGTCTCGATCAGCTCGGCGTTGTGCACGCCGGCGGCGAAGGTGGACGCGGCCACCGAGATCAGCACGGCGGGATTGGGCGACAGCTCCAGGAAGGTCCGATGCCCGTTCTCCACCGTCTTGGTGATGGCCTGGGCAAACCACACGCTGTGCCGCAGCCCCTTGGTGAAGTAGTCGATGGTGTGCACCGGCTCGCTGCCCGGACGGTAGAAGGTCTCCCGGTCCACCGAGCTGTAGAAGCCGACCCGCGGGCGCAGCGGCGCGATGCCGGTCAGCTCGTAGGCCAGCTCGCCCAGCAGCGGATCCATCTGCGAGGTGTGGCTGGCGCCCTTGGTCTGCAGCTTGCGACCCAGCTTGCCCTCCGCCTCGGCGCGGGCGACGATCGCGTCGACCTGCGGCTCCGGGCCGCCGATCACCGTGTGCGTCGGTGCCGCGTAGACGCAGATCTCCAGGTCCGGGTAGTCGCCGAGGACGTCGTTGATGTCCTCGGCGCTGTACTCGACCAACGCCATCAGCCGGATGTCGTCGCCGACCAGCATCGACTCGCCCTCGCCCATCAGCCGCGAGCGCTGGCAGATCACCCGCGTCGCGTCCTCGAGCGACAGGCCGCCGCTGATGTACGCGGCCGAGGCCTCACCCATCGAGTGCGGGACCAGCACGCCCGGCTCGGCGCCGAAGTGGGCCAGCGTGTCGGCCAGGGCCACCTGCACCGTGTAGATGCCCACCTGGGCGGTCTCGATGGCGTAGGTCTGCTCGTCGTCGAGGAACATCTCGACGATCGAATAGCCCAACTCGTTCTGCACGAAGGCATCCACCCGATCGGCGTACTTCGCGAAGACCGGATTCTCGGTGTACAGCTGCTTGGCCATCTTGCGGTGCTGCGAGCCGAAGCCCGAAAGCAGCCAGACCGCCGAGGCGGCATCCGGCGAGTCGGCGGTGTAGACGAACGGCAGCGCCTTGCCCTCGGCAACGGCGCGCACGCCCTTGATCGCGTCCTCGTGGTCGCGGGCCATCACCACCGAACGGGTGCGGCCGTGGTTGCGGCGCGCCAGGGTGCGGCCGATCTCCACCAGCGGTGCCGCGCGCCCCTCCGGCGACTCCAGCCATTCCAGCAGCTCAGCCGCGGCCTTGCGGCGCCGCGACGGCAGGAAGCCGGAGATCACCAACGGCACCGCGGAGCCGGGCACCGCGGCCGGGGCGAAACCCTCGGCCGGGTCGGTCTCGGCCACCTCGACGACGGGCTCCTCCGTCCGCGCCTGCGCGGCCAGGACGGCGCGCTCGGCTTCGGTCAGGTAGTCCTCGTCGTCGTCGAGGTCGGTGGGCTGCGGGGTGGCTTCGACACGGGATCCTCCGTCGCCCGGTGGTTCCTGAGCCCCGTCGAAGGGCTCAGCCGGCGAGGCCGGGGTCTCGGTGAGGTCGGTGGGGAGGACTTCACGGACGACGACGTGCGCATTGGTGCCGCCGAAACCGAAGCCGGACAGGCCGGCGATCGCGTGGCCCGAGTAGCGCGGCCAGTCGGTGTTCTCAGCGGTGACCTTGAGGTTGGTGGCCTCGAACTGGATGTACGGGTTGGGGCCGACGTAGTTCAGTGAGGCCGGGATCGTGTCGTGCTGCAGCGCCAGCACCACCTTGGCCAGCGCACCCGCGCCGGCCGCCGATTCCATGTGGCCGTAGTTGGTCTTGGCCGAACCCAGCAGGGCCGGGGCCCACGGGTCGCGGCCGCGGCCCACCACCCGGCCGAGCGCGTCGGCCTCGATGGGGTCGCCGAGGACCGTACCGGTGCCGTGCGCCTCGATGTAGTCGACGGTGCGCGGATCGATCGCCGCGTCGGTGTAGGCGTCGCGGAGCACGTCCACCTGCGCGTCGGGATTCGGGGCGAAGATGCCGTTGGACCGGCCGTCGGAGTTGACCGCGGAGCCGGCGATCACCGCGAGCACCTGGTCGCCGTCGGCGCGCGCATCGGCCAGCCGCTTGAGCACGAAGACACCGCCGCCCTCGGCCCGGATCATGCCGTTCGCGTCGGACGAGAAGGCCTTGATCTTGCCGTCCGGCGCCTGGGCACCGATGCTGTCGAAGCCGAGGGTCACCGCCGGGGTGATGATCATGTTGACGCCGCCGGCCAGGGCGACGTCGGTCTCGCCGCTGCGCAGACTGCGCACCGCCTGGTGCACGGCCACCAGCGACGACGAGCACGCGGTGTCCAGGGCCACCGACGGGCCGCGGAAGTCGAAGAAGTACGACACCCGGTTGGCGACGATCGAGGTGGCCGTGCCGGTCAGCGCGTAGGCCGCGGTCTCGCTGGCCCCTTCGCCCAGGCCCAGCGTGGCCAGCATCTGATAGTCGTTGGTCGACGTGCCCATGAAGACGCCGACGGGTCCGCCGCGCAGATCGCTGGCCGGCAGGTGCGCGTTCTCCAGCGCCTCCCAGGTCAGCTCCAGCGCGAGCCGCTGCTGCGGATCGACCATCTCGACCTCGCGCGGACTCATCTGGAAGAAGTCGGCGTCGAAGCCCCGCACGTCGTCCAGGTAACCGCCGTGCACGTTGGCCTCGGCGATCGCCTGGGCCAGCCGCGGATCGGCCTTGAACTCCGACCACCGGTCCTCGGGCAGATCGGTGGTGCCGTCCACCCCGGCGATCAGCGCCTCCCAGGTGGACTCGGGCGTCTGCCCGGCCTTCGGGAAGCGGGTCGACAGGCCGATGATCGCGATGTCGTCGTCGGCGCTGCGCTCGCGCTCCCAGAAACGATCGGCATCGGGGTCCAGACCCTCGTCGGGGTCGCCCTCGATGATGCGCTTGGCCAGCATGGCGATCGTCGGGTGGTTGTAGGCCGCGGTCGCGGTGAGGATCACACCGGTGCGGTCCTCCACGTCGGCGGCCAGCGCCACCGCATCGCGCGAGGAGAGGCCGAACTCCTCCATCGGGCGGTCGTCGGAGATCTGCGCGAGCGGCAGTCCGGTGGTGGTGGACACCCATTCGCGCAGCCAGTCGCGCAGTTCCTCGACGGTCAGCCCGCCGGCGGTCTCCCCGGCGGTGTTCTCGGCGGGGGCGGCCGCCGCGGGTGCGGTGGGGTCGGTACCGGGGTTCTCAGTGTCAGACATCGTCTTACAGCCTACTAACGGGAGAAGGTCGGGAGGTACGCCACAGCCCGGTATGCCGTCGACATACCGGGCCGCGGGCAGGTGCGGGCACGACGATCAGTCGCCGGCGTCCGGGAAGGCCGTCTGCTGGTAACCGCCGCGCAGGGTGCCGTCGACGTAGGCCGCCTTGGTGGCCCGGCGGGCGATCTTGCCGCTGGACGTGCGCGGGATGGAGCCGGCGGGCACCAGGAGCAGGTCGCGCACCATCACCCCGTGCCGGCCAGCGATCGCGGCGCGCACGGTGTCGGCGATCTCCTGCGGATCGGCCTTGCGGCCGGGGCCGCGCTCGGCGACGATCACCAGCTGCTCGGAGGCATCGTCCGGGTCTGCGGTGAGGCCGGAGAAACCGCCCTCGAAGACCTCGGCCGGCAGCTGATTGACCGGCACCGCGAAGGCGGCCACGAAGCCGGGCCGCAGATTCGGGCTGGCCTCCTGCGCCGAGTACTCGAGGTCCTGCGGGTAGTGGTTGCGGCCGTCGACGATCACCAGGTCCTTGACGCGACCGGTGATGTACAGCTCACCGTCGTAGATGACGCCGTAGTCGCCGGTGCGCATCCACTGCGCGTCCGCCGGGGCCCCCTGCGAGTGGCTGCCCTCGGGCAGCGGGTGGGCGAGGGTGTTGTGGAAGGTCTCCTGCGTCTCGTCGACCTTGTTCCAGTAGCCCTTGCCGATGTTCAGGCCGTGCAGCCAGATCTCGCCGACCCGGCCGTCGGGCATCTCCGACGCGGTGTCGCCGTCGACGATGCAGGCCCACTGGCTGAGCGCGACCTGACCGCAGGAGACCTGCGCGATGGCGTTCTCGGCATCGTCGGCAACCGGCACGAACTCGCCGGCGTTCAGCTTCTCGCGGTCGACGTAGCTGATCTTGGCCGCGTTGTCGCGCTGCGTCGCCGACACGAACAGGGTGGCCTCGGCCATGCCGTAGCAGGGCTTGATGGCCTTGGGCGAGAGCCCGTAGGGCTCGAAGGCCTCGTTGAACTTGCGCATGGAGCTCACGGTGACCGGCTCGGACCCGTTGATCAGGCCGATCACGTTCGACAGGTCCAGTTCCTCGCCCTCGCCCGGCAGGCCGCGGACGGCGGCGTGCTCGTAGGCGAAGTTCGGAGCCGCGGCGTAGGTGGGTGCGCGGTCGTCGGCGGCCGCGAGTTCGCGGATCCACCGGCCGGGGCGACGCACGAAGGCGGCCGGGCTCATGATGGTGATGTACTTGCCGCCGAGCGCGGGCAGGATCACCGTCAGCAGACCCATGTCGTGGAACATCGGCAGCCAGGTGACGCCGCGCGAGTTGCGGTCGATCTCGATGCAGTCGTAGATCTGCAGGCAGTTGGCGGCGACGGCCTCGTAGGTGATCTCCACGCCGGCCGGCACGCGAGTGGAGCCGGACGTGTACTGGAGATAGGCGACGGTGTCGCGGTTGTGGTCCTTGCCCGCCACCGGCGCCACCCAGGTGGAGCCGACCGAATCGGGCACCGCGTCGACGGCGATCACCCGCGGGCGATCCTTGGCCGGCCGGTCGGAGAAGAAGTCGCGGACGGCCTCGGCGGACTTGGTGGAGGTCAGGATGGCGGTGGGCCGGCAGTCGGCCAGCACCGCGTGCAGCCGGTCGGTGTGACCGGGCTCGTCCGGGCTGAACAACGGCACGGCGATGTTGCTGGCATACAGCGCGGCGAAGAAGCCGATGACGTACTCCAGGGACTGCGGCGCCAGAATCGCGACACGATCGCCCGGCTCGGTCACCTGCTGGAGCCGGGCGGCCACGGCGCGCAGCCGCTTGCCGAACTGCGCCCAGGTGAGGTCCTGCGGCTCACCGTCACGCTCACGGCTGTAGTCGATGAACCGGTAGGCGAGGGTGTCGGCCTCCTCCCGGACGTTGCGTTCGACGTAGTCGACGAGGGTGGCATCCTCGGTGAACCGAAGATTGCCGCTCTCGTCGAGAAACTGCTCGAACTCGGTATTCAGCATTGAAAAACTCCTGTGCCGCGCCGGACGCGGCGTTGTCTCATTCACACTGCGGCTCCCGGTCACCCGCCCCCTGCGAGTGCCGAAGCCCTGTCCATGCCCGGCGCGATGGGGGTCCACCGCTCCGGGGCGCACAAAACCGTCGCTGATTCTACTCCTCCCGCAGCAGGGGAATGACGGGTGCGAAGGCATCCATCTGAGTGGGGAACACGCCGACATAGCTCATGGAGGTCTCCCGGCGCACCCGGCGCAGGTGCTCGGCGATCTCCCGGGCGGTGCCGACGGCCAGGTACGGGGAGTCCAGGATGTCGTCGACGCTCAGCTCGGCGTCGCGCGCGACGTTCGGCGGATACCCCTGATCCAGCGCCTTGCGCACCAGTTCGGCGGCGCCGACGCGGTCGTGGGTCACGATCACCGTGGTGATGGTCCAGCTGAGTTCGATCTGCTCGAAGCGTTCCCCGGCGGCCTGCCGGATCCGGTCGACCCGCTCGGCCGTCCGGGCCATCGTCATGTCCGACAGCCGCAGCTTCCCGTCGGCGGTGACGCCGGTGGCCACCGAGATGATGTCGGCGTGCTTGGCGGCCAGCGCGAGCATCCGGGGACCGCCGGCGGCCACCGCGAGCGGCGGGCGCGGACCCTGCCGCGGACGGGGAGAGCCGGTCAGGCCGCGGATCCGGTAGAACTCGCCGGAGAAGTCGACGGTCTCGCCGCGCAGCAGCAGGTCGAGGACGGTCAGGGCCTCGTCGAGGCGGCGCAGCCGCTGCGCCGGGCTGCCGTACTCGATGCCGGCCCGGCCGAAGTCCTCGGCCGGCCAGCCGGCGCCGATACCCAGTTCCAGCCGGCCCCGGGACAGCACGTCGATGGTGGCGGCCTCCTTGGCCAGCACCGCCGGGTGCCGGAAGCCGTTGGCCAGCATCGAGGTGGCCAGCCGAATGCTCGAGGTGGCCTGACTGAGTGCGCCGAGGGCGGCCAGCGGTCCCACCTGGTTGCCGAGATGATCGGGCACCGCGAAGGTGTCATAGCCGAGTTCCTCGGCGGTCTGGGCCAACTGGACGAACCGGCGCGCGCCGCCCTCGTCCCGGTTGCCCTCGCCGCCGGCGCCGAACCGGAACCTCCGGAGGCCGTCCGCGGTGCGATCCACGCGGCACCTCCTCGTCGTCGTTCGCCGGCGTCCACCGAACGGAGGACGCTGAATGTCACGAAAAGGTTAACGCAGCAGGTGAGCCGAGCCCAAAGCCGTGCCATCGCGCCGATCGGCGGAGTCTGCTCAGTTGTGCTTGGGCGCCGGTGCCGCGTCGATCAGCCGGGCGGCCCAGCCGTACATCCACTGCGTGGCGCTGGCCCCGTTGTCGGACCAGTACTTCTTGGTGGCATAGACCGCGTGGATCGGATTGCCGGCCGCATTGGCCAGCTTTCCGACGGCGTCGAACGGGTTGGTGATGCGCGGGGAGTCGCAGATCAGATCGCCCGGTGCGCAGATCGAGTAGGTACGGTCGGCCAGCACCCCGAAGCCGCCCTGGCGCTTGCCCGTCATGGTGATGCCGGGCAGATTGATTCCGGCGAGCGTCACCTCGGCGCCCTGGCCCTGCGGGCTCGGACCCACGTCGTGCTGCTGACCGGACTCACGCCGGCCGTCGGCGATCAGGCCGACGCCGAGCACCAGATCCTGGTCCTGCTCGGGGATGGGGCCGCGGCCCCCGGCGATGTCGCTGGCGATATCGCCGACGATGACCGCGCCCTGGGAGAAGCCCATCAGCACATAGCTGGTCAGCGGGCAGTGCTCGTGCACCGCGGCGAGCTTCTCGTCCGCCTTGCGCCGGCCCTGATGGCGCGACCAGTTGTAGTCGCGCTGCTTGTCGCCCAGGTTGGTGGGATTCCGGAACTCCGCGACATAGGGCACGGTGTAGACCTCCGCGCGGGAGGCCGGGAAGCGGTTCTGCAGCGCCGAGGTGACCCGCAGCATCAGCGACTTCGGATACGCCGTCGGGTTGTGCGGATCGTCGTTCGACGCCGACTCCCAGGTGCCCGGCACCGAGAGCACGAAGACGTCCGGGCAGTCCGCCGGTTGCGCATCGGGCCGATGCGAGGGCGTCGACGGCCCCGGACCGGGCCCGGGCGCCGGGGGTGCCGGCTTGAGGAACTGCAGAATCAGCACGATCACCAGCAACAGCGCCAGGATCGCCAGGAATCCCAGCCCGAACAGGAAGATGCGCGCGCGCCGGCTCACCGTCAGCAGAGGTTCTTGTCGGCCGCGGCGATCAGCTTGTCCGCCTTGGTGCCGGCCTCGGCCTCACTCTTGGTCATCGGGCCGATCGCGGCGCGGACGTAGACCTTCACCAGCGTCGGATCGGTCTTCTTGGCCCGCTCCGCACAGACGTAGTGCCCCATCGTCAGCGCGACGTTGTTGTCGTCGTCGCCCATGAACGCGACGTCGTCGCGCTGCAGCGCCGCCAGGTAGGCCTTGTCCTTGTCGGTGAGCTGCTGGTTGCCGTCGCCCTGCGCGGAACCGGGGAAGTTGCCCGGCACCGCGGTGGACTTCTCGGGCTTGGTGGCCGGCAACGTGCTGGTGGCCTTCTCCGCGGCCTCCTGCGCCTGGCTGGAGGCGGCGGCCTCCACCGAGGGATCGGCGGAGGTGGTCGCGGCGCGCGAGGTGCCCGAGCCCGAAGCCATGGAGGTGGTGGTCACGTCCTGGGTGAGCGGCGCACTCGCCGTCGACGAGTCACCGCACGCGGTCAATACGCCGAGCGCGGCGGCCAGAGCGGCGCACGACAGCACGCCGCGAGAGATGTTGCCTGTCATGGGTGAAAGGCTACCTTCCCGATCACGTCATTCCGCGCACCGCAGGCGACTCACCTGCGGAAACACCGAATATCCTCAGCCGATTATCAATAACCTCAGGGGATTATCACGCTGCGTCACGATCTTCCCTCAGAACCCGGCCCTACGGACCCTCCACCCGGGCACCGCCGGTGGGCGTCCAGGTGATCTTGCCGCGCTCGAATGTGTTGAACTTGCCCTTGCCGTCCTTCGCGGTCAGCTCGTCGCTGGTCGGCAGGCCGAGGCGGTCGAAGGCCCCGACGTAGGCACCGCCGATGGCGCCGCCGACCACCTTGGGTCCCTTGGGACCGGTGAAGATCCGGCCGTTGCGGAAGTCCTGAGCCACGCCGCCGGGCACCGGGTACTGCGGCGTGAGGCAGCCGCCGAGGGTGGCCACCTGCTTGGCCTTGGCGAAGGCCTCGCCCGGCTTGCAGGCCACGCGGTCGCCCGACAGGCCGAGGGCGCTGGCGGCCTGGGGCCAGGCCTGCTTCATCTCGAACTCCCAGTACGGCCAGGTGTGCGTGCCCGACGGCCGGTAGACGGCCTGCGCCGGGATGCCCTGCTTGTTCAGCTTGGTGGCGAACTGCTGGCTGGTGGTGCGCGAGAGCACCTCCAGGCCGACGCCCGAGTAGTTGGTGGCCAGCAGCGGGATCTCGCTGGGGCTGTCGTGCTGGCCGACGACACCGTTGCCGGACGAGACGTACAGGCTGGTGCCGCGGAGCTTGTCGACCATCAGGTAGGGGTCGTGCTCCTTCCACGCCGGATCGCTGGGCGGGCCGAACATCTTGGCCGCGTCGTAGCCGCCGCCGTCGCGCAGCGCGAACTGGACGGCCTGCGGCATGCCGTACGAGGTGAGCTGCAGGATGCCCGAGTAGGAGGCCGCGAACTTGAAGAAGCCCGGATTGCGGGCCGCCAGCATCATCGCGGCCGAGCCGCCCATCGACAGGCCCTGGACACCGCGGACATCGGTGGAACGCCACTGGCCCTCGAGCACCGGCGGCAGCTCCCGGATCAGGAACGTCTCCCACTTGTAGTTCTTGCCTTGGTCGGGCTCCTTCCAGTCGGTGTAGAAGCTCGACTCACCGCCCACCGGGAGCACGATGTTGACGTTCTTGTCCTGGTAGAAGCGCTCGATGTCGGTGTTGATGATCCAACCGCTCTGGTCCTCCTGGGCGCGCAGGCCGTCGAGGGTCAGCAGCTGCGGGAACTTGGCCTGCGGCTGAGCGAACCAGTCGCGAGCCAGCAGCAGCTGCACCTGGATCTCGGTGTTCATGGCCGGCGAGTACACCCAGAGGGCGACGCGGTGCGCGCTGTACCAGTAGGTCTTGGTGACCCGGGCGGCACCGGCGGCCGGGGCGGGCGCCGGAGCCGGCTTGTCCACCTGCGCCTGCGGATTCGGGGCGGCCGGCTTGTCGGCAGCCGGGGCGGGCTTGTCGGCAGCCGGGGCGGCCGGAGCCGCGGGCTTGTCGGCCGGCGGCGCCGCGGGGGCCGGCTTCTCGGCCGGCGGGGCGGCGGGAGCCGGCTTCTCGGCCGGCGGGGCGGCGGGAGCCGGCTTCTCGGCCGGCGGGGCGACCGGCACCGGTGGGGCGGCGGGCGCGGGCTTGTCGGCCGGCGGAGCAACGGGGACGGCCGGGGCGGCGGGAGCCGCCGGGGGCGCCGGAGCGGGATCAGCGGCGGCGGACGCGACGAACGGCAGCGTCAGCGCCGCCGTCGTCGCGGCGGCCAGCGTCGCCCTGCTTGCTTTGTTCCACACCTGCACAGTCCCAGCTCCTCGAGATCCCCCGGCCAAATTGGTTCACGGGGCGGTCGGCACGACAGATGCGGAACGCCCCACGTGTGTTCTTACACGCGGGGCGTCCCGTTGTCTGCGCGCCACGCTGTGACGCATGTGAATTGTGTGACTAATGTTTCTCAGTCACGGCCTTCGTCCTAGCGGAAGAAGCCCCGGTTGTAGGCGTCCCAGACCATGTCCTGCCAGTAGCCCCAGGCATGGGTGCCGTTGGCGTAGCGGGTCATCGGATCCAGACCCTGGAGGCGCGCGGCGGCGTCGAAGGCCACCGTCTGGCTCAGCGCCAGCATCTCCAGGGGGGTGCCCTTGGCGAAGTCGTCCAGGAAGTTCTGCGGGTAGTTGTAGCGACCGAAGAAGCCGTTACCCGAGCCGAGGTACAGCTTCAGGCCGTGCATCCGGTTGATCAGCATGAACGGATCGTTCTGCGCCCAGCGCGGGCTCCACGGCGGGCCCCACATGGAATCGATGTTCCACGGCTGCGGCGCGATGTCGAGCATCGCGACGCGCAGCGCGGTGCGCATGCCCGGCGCGGTCAGGAAGTTGTAGCCCGACAGCGAGGCTGCGGCGTAGTACAGGTCCTTGCGCTGCGCGGCGTGAACCAGCGCGGCGTTGCCGCCCATCGACAGACCCATGATGGCGTACTTGCCGCCCTTGCTGGCGAAGCCCTTGGCGCGCATGGCCGGCACGAGCCGGTTGTCGATGACGCAGCCCCAGCGGTAGCGCGCACGCTGACCGTTGAAGTTCGACGGGGCATCCCAGTCGGTGTAGAAGCTGGCCGGACCGCCGATCGGCTGCACGACGTTGACGCCGCGGTTCACCAGGTTCTGGATGTTGGTGTTGATCTCCCAGCCGCTGTAGTCGTACTGGGCGCGCATGCCGTCGAGCATGATGACCGTGCGCGAGTTGCCGGGCCGACTCCAGGCGCGGACCTTGACGCGGCCGTTGGCGTTGCCGGCACCGAGCGGATTGCCGGTCGGCATGCCGCACGAGTTGATCCAGAAGGTCTCCGGCCGGAACGGCGCGTTGATACGGGCATCTGCGTCACCGACGCCTACCGATGTGGCCAGCAGGCCCAGCGCGGTGGCCGCGGCGGTGACGACCGTAGTCGCCCGGCGACCGAGCCGCATCTTGTCCTTTGCAAAGCGCATTACTGCTCTCTTCTCCTGTGCTTCCCCGGCTGCCAGGATCCTCACAGGATCCTCACGGCCGTTTTCGTCCGTGTCACGCACGCCTCTCGACGCCCACGCGCCACATCCGTTACGGATTGCCGAAAGCTTATCGGCATGGTTCCTTCCAGCCTAAAACTGTGACTCAGGTCACAGTGTCGGTACTGGCGCGAACTCCGGAACCGTGTACGGACCCCTCGGTGCCGTACGGGTATTCCCTCCGATACATCGGCTGGTCGGGACGTGACGTTACCGTTTCGAGATCAGATGCGCCAACCGCCGAGCCGTTCATCGGGTCGCTTCGGGCACCGGTTCCAGGCCGCATCGCAAGATTTCGTAGTGCGGCTGCCGGGAAATCCGATAGCTGTTGAAACCGAACGCCCCGCGCAGATTGTGCCGGAAACGGGCGAACGACCACGCATCCTTATAGGAGGCGAAACGCGCCTGAGTATCCGGACAGGTCAGCGCCACCTGCGCCTCGCGCACCTGGTGCGAATCGAGGTATCCGGGCAGCCCCGGCCCCTTTGCCACCCCGCCGCTCTCGGCGATCACCCAGGCCGTCGGCAGGTTCTTGTCGTGCCCGATGCGACCGTCGGCCAGCCGCTCGGTGTGCGCGGCCAGCGGATAGGCCAGCCCCATCTGATCGATCACCCGGACGTCCAGCGGCGCGTTCATGCCGGTCATGCCCAGATTCAGGAAGTACAGGGTGGTCCGATTCCGCTCGTCGGGCGGCAGGTCCGGGTTCACCTTGGCCACCGTCCACTCGTCGTAGGCCGGCGACGGCAGCAGGATCGCCCCGGTGCCGCGCACCTCGTCGATCTTCTCCACCATCGCCCGCATCCGCGGGTAGTCGAGATAGTCCTGCGCTGTGACCGGATTCTCATTGGCCATGTTCGCCACATAGAAGCGACGCTCGTCGACGATGCCCTCCCGGCCGATCTCCATGCCGGCGTCGGACAGCACGCGCTGCGAGATCGCCGCGCCCCACCAGACGGTCCCGCCGACCACCAGCACGATGAAGGCCGCCGCGGCCAGCCGCCAGCGCGACAGCGCGCTCGCGACACGCAGCGGAATGGTCGCCGGCACCGCCATCACCGGGAGCAGCAGAATGAACAGCGGCGCCAGCAGCACCCGGCCGTGCATAAAGTCGCCGCCCTGGCGCAGCCAGTAGAGACCGAGGATCAGGCCGGCCGCGAGCACGGTGGCCACGACGGTCGACGGTCGCTGGAGCCGGTCGGCCCATCCGGCAGCCTCCCGGCCGCCGTCCCCGGCGCCGGCGGCGGGGCGGACCCGCGTGGCGATCAGCACCAGACCGACGGCGATCGCCAGCAGCACCGGCAGCAGCAGGAGGTACGGACTGAACAGATTGCCCAGATAGAGGAAGCCCTGATTCCACTTGGAACCGCTAGCGTCCTTGGCGATCGCCGGGTTCGGCACCAGCACGGCGTAGTAGCCCATCCGGAAGATCTGGTAGCCGACCGGCACCGCGGCCGCCACGATCACCATCGCGACCCGCAGCAGCCACGCGCGCTCGTGCGGCGGCGGCGCGAGGAAGAGGACCAGCAGCACCAGCGCACCGAGCACGGCCATCTCGGGCCGGATCAGCGGAGCCAGGCCCGCCACGAACGACAGACCCAGGTACGACGCCGTCGCCCGGCGGCCGCCGTCGCTGCGGTCGCGCCGGGACCAGGCCAGGAACAGGCACCACAGGCAGGCGATCCAGAAGATCACCAGGCCGTTCTCCAGACCGCTGGTGGCGAAGTCGCGCGCCGGCGGCAGTGCGATGTAGATGATCGAGCCCAGCGGCAGCAGCAGGGTCACCGCCCCCGGGGCGCCGAGCCGGCGGCCGTAGAGCCGCGCGGTGCCGTACATCGCCACCGGAATCGCCGCGACCGAGAGCGTCAGCGCCACCCACAGCGCGACGTACTCCAGTTGACCCCCGGTGAGCCACGCCCAGAAGGTGATCAGATAGGTCCAGGCGGTGGAGGTGTTGGCCTCCACCCGCTCGCCGACGTTGAACACCGGCCCGTTTCCGGCCAGCAGATTCTTCACGGTGCGCAGCACGATGAGGCCGTCGTCGGCGATCCACCGGCGTTGCCACGCCCCGATCGCGAAGAAGACGGTCACCAGGACGGTGCCGATCAGCCAGCTGATCGGTGGCGTCCACCGCTGCCAGGCCGCGATGCGGCTGCCCGCAGCCGACCCCGCCTCGCTCTCGGCCGGCCCCGCCTCGCTCTCCGCCGGATCCGACGACCCCGCGGCCGGCCGGTGTGCCGACGGCCGCCCCGGCGACACGGGCAGCGCGACGGTGCGCGCCTCCGGATCGACGGCGCCACCCGGCCGCGGCGCAGCGGCGTCCCCCGATCGCGCCGGGAGGGGGCGATCAGACATAGACCGCTACCGCGACACAGGCGATCCACGCCACAGCGAGGAACTGCAGCACCCGGTCGCCCAGCGCGATCTCCTCCGGCTCACCGGCCGCGCCGCCGTCCACGTCGACCGCATAGCGCAGGATCGCCACGGTGAACGGCACCATCGAGATGGCGTACCAGACGTTCTCGTCCCGCGGGGCCTCGAAGGCCCACAGGCCGTAGCAGAGAACCACGGCGGTGGCCGAGAGCGTCCAGACGAACCGCAGGTAGGTGGTGGTGTAGTACTCCAGCGACTTGCGGATCTTGGCGCCCGTGCGCTCGGCCAGCTGCAGCTCGGCGTAGCGCTTGCCCGCCGCCATGAACAGCGAACCGAAGGCCATCACCAGCAGGAACCACTGGGACAGGTCGATCTCGGCGGCGACGCCACCGGCGATCGCGCGCAGCAGGAAGCCCGACGAGACGATGCAGATGTCGACGACGGCCTGATGCTTCAGCCCGAAGCAGTAGCCCAGCTGGACGGCCAGGTACACGGCGATCGTGACCGCCGTCTGCCAGTTCGCGACGAATGAGACGCCGATCGACCCCGCGGCGAGGACCACCGCGAGCGCGAACGCCAGATTGCGCGGGACCACGCCCGCCGCGATCGGACGGAAGCGCTTGGTCGGGTGCTGAAGATCGGCCTCGACGTCTAGCGCGTCTTTGATCAGGTCGATCGACGACGCG
>CAZEOP010000050.1:0-17072 GCA_964513715.1 uncultured Gordonia sp. | reverse complement strand
GTGCCGGTGCCGGAGTTCCAGATCAGGGCCGCCGCAGTCAGCTCGTCCAGGCGCGCGTCCACCTGCGGTCGCGGGAGCCGCCGGCCCAGGAGCTCGACGAGCTGTGCGCGTGAGACCGGGCCGAGCAGTTCGTGCCGCGGCGCGTCGGCGGCGGCGGTGAGGAAGGCCTCCAGGACGGCCACCGTGGCCAGGTCGAGGCCGTCGCCGGCGAGGGAGATGGAGGCCGCCGACAGGGCGCGCTGGGCCAGCACCGCGGTGCCGCGGGGCGGCGGGGAGGCCAGGTCCGGCCGCCGCAGCAGCAGGGCGGTCAATTCGGCGTCGGATCGGCCGGTGAGCGTCTCGGCGAGGCCGCGCGGCGAACGATCCGGGGTCATCCGGCCGATTCTACCCGGGCCTTGGGACCCGTCTGCGGCACCGTTTTCGCTCCCGACGGCCTGATCGGCGTGCGCTCATGGCATGATGAGGCCGTGGCTAAGAAGAATGGTTATGTAGACAACGGCTGGCCGGACATCTCCGTGGAGGACCATGCCGTCACCGAGTTCACCGCGCACCTGGCCGGTGCGCTGTCGCCGTTCGGCAACGAGACCGTGTTCCCGCTGCCGGCCAGCGAGCTGCCGTACATTCAGCCGAAGACCGTCGTCAATCGCTGATCGTCTCCCGCAGGCAGCGCGACCAACGAGACAACGAAGGAGCCCCGCACCGGAACGGTGCGGGGCTTCTTCGTAGGGTCTGTGGCGACCAGAGGCCGTGCGATCAGAGGCCGAGAGCCTTCTTGTTCTGGTTGAACAGGTTCAGCTGGCTCTTGTCGAGCTTGTAGCCCGACTTCTCCAGGGCGTCCGCGGCACCGCGGAGCTCCGGGTTCGCCTTGGCCTGCTCGATGACGTCATCGGTGGTGGAGGCCTTCTCGGTCTTCGGCGAGATGGAACCGTTCTTGTTGTTGCCCAGCTGCGGGAGCTTCGGGCTGGCCGGCGCGGTCCGCGGGGTGGCGGCGGACAGGCCGGTGCCGCACACCGGCCAGGCGCCCTTGCCCTGGCTGGCCAGGACGCGCTCGGCGACGACGATCTGCTGCTCGCGGGTGGCCTGGTCGGCAGTGCTGGCGTACTGGCTGCCGCCGTGGCCGCTCCAGGTGGAGGCGCTGAACTGCAGGCCGCCGTAGTAGCCGTTGCCGGTGTTGATGTGCCAGTTGCCGCCCGACTCGCACTGGGCGACCTGGTTCCACTCGCCGTCAGTGGCGGCGGAGGCCTGGCCGGCACCGAGGAGTGCGGCACCGCCGCCGAGGACGGCGCCGGTTAGCGCGACCTTGGCCACGGTCTTGGAGGTGGTCGACGGCTTAGCGTGACGTGCCATGTTGAAGTATTTCCTCTCTCCACGCGCCTGCGAAGTCAGCTGTCGGATTCGGGCGAGAGGTGCCCGGTCCACCGAGGTGGACTTAACCCCAAGGCGCAGTCCCGGAGGTCTGCGCCGGTATCCGGTGAGGGATGGTGGGTCCCCCGCCTCCGTTCCTGAACTGTGTAGTTCGGTTGGACCCGGCGGCGGAACGGAGTTGGGCGCGTCCGCCGGGCGATGTTGTGTTGTCCGATCTCCCCTGGGGGCGACCGTCCTGAACGATACGTAATCCGATCGGGTCAGTCACCCCGATCGCCAACCGCGGTTTTCGCGCCGTACCGGGTCGAAAGGCCCGATTCGCGCATAGCCCCAGTTCATGGGAGTGATAGTCATCCCGTGGCCTGTTCGTTATCTTCTCGTTATGTGACCAAGGTCACAGCTCGGGAGAGGGGGCTCGACGGCCGCTACTGATCGTGCGAGCGGCGGGCCTCCAGCGCGCGGAAGGTGCTGGCGTGGAAGACGAGGGGCTCTACTCCGGGGTCGCTGCGCAGCGCCTCGATCCGCAGCAGCACCACGGTGTGGTCGCCGGCCGGGATCTCGCTGGAGACGCTGCATTCGAGGTGGGCGGCCGCGCCGGGCACGAAGAGCGCGCCGCTGTCTTCGATCACCGGGCGGATACCGTCGAAGCGCTGCTCCGGGGGGCCGGCGAGCCGGCGGCAGAGATCGCCCTGACCGGCGGCGAAGACGCTGACGCCCAGCCGGCTCGCCTCGCGCAGCAGCGGCCAGGTGCCCGATTCCTGGCGCACGCACACCGAGACCAGCGGCGGATCCAGTGAGACGGTGGTGAAGGCGCTGGCGGCCATGCCGACGCGGGTGCCGTCGGCGTCGGCCCGGCAGACCGCGACCACGCCGGAGGGGAAACAGCTGTAGGCCTGCTTGAGCGCCCGCGCGTCGCGGGCCGGGGCCAGCGGGGAGCCGGTGCCCGGAGCGTCGGCGGCGTGGTCTTCGTCGGCGCGGTCTTCGTCGGCGTGGTCGTCGGCGGCGGCGGTCATCGGCTGCGGCGCCCCGAGAGCAGGGCGAAGACGATGGCCAGCAGCAGCCCGAGCGGCGCGCAGAGCGCCAGCAGGTAGGTCACCACCACGATCGCCTGATTGGACTCGCGGACCGCCGGGATCAGCAGGGCCAGACTGGCCAGCGCGCCGATGATCACCATGATCACGGCGGTGGGCAGCAGGCGCGAGGACTTCTGGGTCTGCATGACGATCACGGTAGCGCGACGCGTAACATCTGGATCCGGTGCGCCCCGCCTCGCCGGTATCCGGCCGGGATCGGGCGTTTTCGTCTACGAGCAGTTTGAAGGTGAGCGCAGTGCCGACCGGCCGGGTGAAGTGGTACGACTCCGAGAAGGGCTTCGGCTTCCTGTCCCAGGAAGGGGGCGAGGACGTCTATGTCCGCGCATCGGCGCTGCCGTCCGGCGTCGACGCCCTGAAGAACGGCCAGCGCGTGGAGTTCGACATGGCCGCCGGCCGCCAGGGACCGCAGGCGCTGCGGGTCACGGTGCTCGAGGACGCGCCCAGCGTCGCGCGCAATGTCCGCGAATCTCAGCGGACGGCCGCCAAGAAGCACACTCCCGATGAACTGCACGGGTTGATCGCCGACCTGATCACCCTCCTGGAGGGCAAGGTGCAGCCGGATCTGCGCAACGGGCGCTACCCGGATCGCAAGACCGCGCGCCGCATCTCCGAGGTGGTCCGCGCGGTCACCCGCGAACTGGATCGCTGAGCGCGCGGGCTCAGCCGCGCTCGGCGGGCAGCGGAGTCTCGTTGGTCACGGTGAACCCGACGGGCGTGGTGTCCACCGCGTAGTGCGCGCGGAACAGGATGTCGCCCTGATCGGATTCGACGCCCTCGGGCGCGTCCTTGAGTACCGCCGAGAACGGCGACAGCTCCACGGTCAGTAGCACCCGGTCCGGGGTGGACTCGAGGACCTGGGTGAACATCGTGCCGGACTGGTGAATCCAGATCACCTGCGCGATCCCGGCCGGGGTCGCGTACTCGGCGAGCATCGCCCACGGGTGTGCGGAGATCTCCGACGGCACCGAGATGCTCAGCGTGTCGCCGATCGGCACCGCGAGCCGGGCGGGCGGGACCTGCCGGAGCTCCTCCAGCGACATCAGCCGCGGGTGGCATTCCTCGAGCTTCGCATCGCACCAGTAGCTCGGCGCGATCCGCTCGAGCTGCGTCCCGGAGGCGACGGTGATCTTCGGCGACGACTCGGTGTGGCCGCGCACCAGCAGCGTGGTGGCCACCACGACCACCGCCAGCATGGCGACCGCGGCGGCGGTCAGGACGATCAGGATCTTGGAGTCACGGGATGCGGGGGACACGGGTGCTCTCACTTCTCACGGTCGGGAACGGGGCTGGGCTCGGGTCGGCACGGGGGCGGTGAACGCGGTGGTCGGGGCCGGCTCCTCCGGACGCCGGCCGCCGAGGCCCGGCACCAGGGTGGCACCGCGGCTGGTCAGCACGGTCTGCACCAGACCGCCGGCCATCAGCACGGCGATCACCGTGAAGCCGATCCACAGGGTGGTCGGCAGCACCACGCCCAGGCTCGCGCCGAGGACCCAGCACAGTTGCAGCACGGTCTCCGAACGGCCGAACGCCGATGCGCGCGAGGCATCGGGCAGATCGTCCTGGATGGTGGAGTCGAGGCAGACCTTGGCGACGGCGCTGACGGCCGAGCCCACGAAGGCGGCGATCACCACCACCGCGAGGGTGCCGAAGACCGCGGCCGCGACGGCGGCCAGGACGGCGGCGGCGGCCGAGAAGACGACGATCTTCGGCGGGTTCGTCAACTGCAGGCGGGTGCCCACGCCGTTGCCCAGCGCATTGCCCACGCCGGCGGCCGCGCCCACCGCGCCGAGCATCATCAGCTGGGCCCAGCCGCCGCCGGCCGAGGTCTGCGCCTTGGCGTAGAAGGCGATGTACAGGGTGAGGAAGCCGGTCAGGATACGGATGGTGCCGTTGCCCCACAGCCCGGTCACCACCGCCCGCCCGAGCGGCTGGCGGATGGTGGCGACCAGCCGGGCCGATAGTCCCCGCGCCCCGGACGGGGCCGCACCGGGCCCGGGTGCGTCGGCCGGATTCGGCCGGTAGGTGAGGGTGGTGGGCACCTCGCCCGCGGTCACCTCCACCCAGGACGGGATCTTCATGCAGAAGTAGGCGCCCGCGCCGGCCAGCAGGCAGAGCAGCAGCATGGCGCCGGGGACGTGTACCGGCAGCCACTTGCCGAGCAGGAGTTCCACCAGCGCGGCCAGGCCGCCGGCGAGCACGGTGCCGAAGACCAGACCGAACATGGTGAGTCGGGAGTTGACCCGGACCAGATCGATCGACGGCGGCAGGACGCGCGGGGCGACGGCCGACTTCAGCACGCCGAAACTCTTCGACAGCACCATCAGGCCCAGCGCGCACGGATAGAGGATCCACGGCTTGTACTGCACCTGATGGGTGACCGGATCCCAGGACGAGTTCACGATGATCAGCAGGGCCAGCACCGCGCGCAGGCCGAAGGTCGCGGCCATCGCGACCCGGCGGCCGTGCTGCATCCGGTCCAGCAGCGGTCCGATCAGCGGGGCGATCACCGCGAACGGTGCGATCGTCAACGCGAGGTACAGGCCGACGTTGACCTTGGACTCCCCGGTCGCCGCGGCGAAGAAGAGGGTGTTGGCCAGGGCGACGGCCATCGCCGCGTCGACCGCGTTGTTCAGGATCACCGGCATGGTGAGCGCGGTCAGGCCGGAGCGGTCCGCGCCGTCGGCGGTGGCGGCGCGGTGCACCAGGTTCACGCCGCGGGCGGTGAAGTAGCGGGACCGCTGGGCCATCACGCGCAGCACGGTCACCTTTTCCGGCGGGGTGTACTCGGGGTCCCGGCGACGGCCGCGGCCGGGCGCCGTGGCGGCCGGGTGCGCGGAGTCGTCGTCCTCGAGCACGCGGGTGGGATCGGGGGATTCGAGCGGCGGCAGATGCGGATTGTGCGTGCGCGGCGGCAGGTAGGCGCCGCTGGCGCTGTCGTAGCGGCGGCGGGTCCGGCCCGGCGGATCGGGCGGGTAGTTCTGCTGACCTGGATGCCCCGGCCGGCCGATGCGCGCGGTGGGAGCCTCGCCGGCGCCGGTGGGCCGGGGCTGCTCGCGCGGAGGTCGGGGAGTCACACCCCGATTGTTCCTCATGCCGCGGACCGGTCGGGGAGATGGTGGACTCAACTCGCATCGCGTCGGCGCGCTGTTCCATACTGGAGGGGTGAGTGTGGCAGCCCAGACCGACCTGTTGGAACAGGCGCAGCAGATCGCCCGCGACGTACTGGTCGCCGAGGGCGAGCAGCCCGGCGAGCACCTCGGTGCGCGGGTGGAGAACGACTGCGCCGTGGCGCACTACTTCGCCGCACAGCTTCCCGGCTACGTCGGCTGGCAGTGGTGCGTGGTGCTCGCCGCGGCGCCCGGTGCCGACCGGGTCACGGTCTCCGAGGTGGTGCTGCTGCCGGGCGACGGGGCGCTGCTCTCGCCGGACTGGGTTCCGTGGTCGGAGCGGGTCTCCGCCGGCGACCTGGGGCCGGGCGATCTGCTCGCCGCCCCGCCGGAGGATCCGCGCCTGGTGCCCGGCTACGTCGACACGATGGACGTCGATCCGATCGATCGCGACCAGGTGGGCCAGGTGGACGCCGAGATCGGGCTGGGCCGCAAGCGGCTGCTGTCCTACGAGGGCCGCGGTGAGGCCGCGCAGCGCTGGGCCGACGGCGACTACGGGCCGGACTCGGCGATGGCCCGCGCCGCCCGCCGGACCTGCGGCACCTGTGGCTTCTATCTGCCGCTGGCAGGTGCCTTGCGGGTGGCCTTCGGCGTGTGCGCCAACGAGTACGCCGCCGACGGGCACGCCGTGCTGATCGACTACGGCTGCGGCGCCCACTCGGACACCCCGGTACCGCCGGGTGGTCAGGGCAGCCCCGCCTACGACGCCTACGACGACGGTGCCGTCGAGGTGGTCGCGCGGCAGACGGCGGTGCGCGAGGCGGTGTCCGAGTCGGTGCCGGCCGAGCCCGCACAGACCGAACCCGTGCCGGCCGAATCCACACCGGCCGCCGCCGAGGCCCCGGTCGAGACGATCGAACCGGCAGCCGACCCGGCGACCGAGACGGCAGTCGACTCGGTAGTCGAGGCGGGAGCCGTCGCCGCGACCGTGGCGGTCGCCGAGTCGGTGAGTGGGGACTCGGTGAGTGAGATGGTGGCCGACGGTGCCGCCGTCGTCGACGCCGGCTGATCCGTTCGGGACGGCCGCGCTGCGTGCGGCCACCCTGTCCGCCTGGCGTGATTCGCCGACCCGGCTGGCCGAGGACGTCGCCGCCGAGGCCGAGCTGCGACAGATCGGCTATCGCGACCGCATCATCACCGAGCTGGCCGCGAACGCCGCCGATGCGGCGGCCGCCGCGGCGGTGCCCGGGCGGCTGCGCATCCGCGCCGACGGCCGGCGACTGCACGTCGCCAACACCGGCGCGCCGCTGACCGCGGACGGGGTCGTGGCACTGGCCGCGCTGCGCGTCTCGCCCAAGAAGTCCGCCCCGCTCACGACCGCCGACCCGCCGGGGAAGCCGGCACCGCCCGAGAGGACGACACCGGCCGGCGCCGATCCCGCGCCGGAGACCGGCGCCGCCACGGTCGGCCGCTTCGGCGTCGGTTTCCGCGCCACCTCGCCGGCCGAGCGCGTCGACGTGCTGTCGGTCTCCGGGTCGATCACCTTCGACACCGCGCGCACCCGCGCCGAACTCGGCGCGAGCGGCCCGGTGCCGGCGCAGCGACTGGCCTGGCCGCTGGCGCAGGCGCCGTCGCCCGGCTACGACACCGAGGTGGTGCTGCACCTGCCCGACGCGTCGGCCGCCGCGGCGCTGGTGGCCCGCGCCCGGGCCGAGGCCGGTGACCTGCTGCTGGAATTGCCCGCCCTCGCCCAGATCGTCGTCGGGGACGGGGATCCCGACGGCGACGAGGAGTGGACCCGCACCGAACCGCCGGGCGAGGTGATCGTGGTGCGTGGCGGCCTGCCCGTCGCACGCTGGCTGCAGGCCGTCTCCGGCGGCAACCGCTGGCTGGCCCGGTTCGACGACGGGCGGATCCGCCCGCTCGAGGCCGACGTGCTGCGCAGCCCCACCCCGACCCAGATTCCGCTGTCGCTGCCGGCCCGGCTGATCTGCGCCCTGCCGGTGACCCCGGACCGGCGCGGCCTGCACCCCGACGCCGATCCCGCGGATGGCGCCGCCGGTTACGCCCAGCTGGTGGCCGCCGCTCCCGCCGGGCAACGGCACCTGCTGGTGCCCGAGCCCGCCTTCGCGGCCGGCCCCGAGGACGGTGTGCTGCGCACGGCGGTACTGGCCGAGCTGGCCGCGGCCGCCTGGGTGCCGCCCGCGCAGTCCGGGGAACCGCTGCTGGCGCCCGAGCGCACCTGGATCCTGCGCGGGCTGACCCCGGAGCTGGCCGGACTGCTCGGTGGGCTGCTCGCCCCGCTGGCGGCACCCGAGTGCAGCGACGGCCCCGCGGCGCGTGCGCTGCTGCGCCTGGGCGCGCGCGAACTGCCGCTCGCCGAGCTCGCCGACCTGCTGTCCGGCGTCGACCGCGAACCGGACTGGTGGGGGCGGCTCTACGAGGCGCTGGAACCGTTGGCCGTCGGGCGCGAGCAGGTGGAAGAACTGGGTGCGCTGCCGGTGCCGCGGGCCGACGGGCGGCTGCACCGCGGGGTGCGCGGGCTGGCGCTGGTCGACCTCCCGCCCGGCACACCGGCCGTCCGCATCGACTGGGTTCCGGTGGTGCACCCGGATGCACACCGGCCGCTGCTCGATCGGCTGGGACTGGAGCCGATGACGATCGGCGACGTCCTGAACCATCCCGCACTGGTGCAGGAGGTGGAACTGGCCGATGATCACGAGGAACTCGCCGACGCGGTACTGCTGCTGCTCGACGCGGCCGGCGACGAGGTCGCGGTGAATCCCCGGCTCGGCGCCCTGGCGGTGCGGACCGTCGACGGCACCGAGCGCGCCGTCGACGAGCTCCTGCTCCCCGGCAGTCCGCTGCGCGCGGTGCTCGGACCGGACGCGGGTTTCGGCGTGGTTGATCCCGCGGTGGTGGCGGCCTACGGGCAGCGCGCCCTGACCCGGCTCGGCGCCGGTTGGGGTTTCACCGTGCTCACCGACGAACTGCCCGTCGCCCCCGATCACGACCTGGACGCCGAGGATCTGTGGTGGGACGGTCTCGAGCTGCCGCCGGAAAGACTCACCGCCGTCCGCGACCTGGACCTGGTGGACCCCGCGGCCTGGCCGGCCGCGCTGACCCTGCTGGCCGGCGATCCGGCCGCGCGGGCGGCGCTGACCGACGCCGGTGGCTACACCGCGTGGTGGCTGCGCCGCTACGCCGAACTCGACGACGGGCACGGTGGGCGGCGCCTGCTGCGCACCTTCCGCCGGCCCGACGACCAGACCTGGGCTGGGCTGTTCGACCCGCTCGAGCACCCCGACGCGGCGGTGCTGGGTCCGCTGCTCGCCGGGGCGGGCCCCGACGACTCCGCCGACGCCGCGGCCTGGCTCGCCGCGCTGGCCGCCCCGGACCGGGTGATCGCGCCGGGCGTCGCCGCCCGCGCGCATGCGGCGCTGGCCGCCGCCCAACAGGCCGGCCGGCTGGACCTGGACCAGATCGCGCCGCCCGCCGGGCTGCGCACCCTGGCCGGGACGGTCTCGGCCGAGCCGCTGATCGTCGACCGGCCGTGGTGGCTGCCGGTGCTGCCACCGGAGCGTGCCGTGCTGGTGGGCCGCCATCCCGACGTCGAGTCCGCGGCGGCCTTCGCCACCCTGGCCGATGCCCCGCTGGCCTCGGAAGTCCTGGTGGCCCAGGTGGTTTCGTCGGGCACGCCGATCGGCCGCGACAGCCGGGAGGCGTGTGCGATCGCCGCGGCGACGGGGTGGGAACTGTCCGGGCCGCTGCTGCTGCACGAGGAGTTGACGGTCGCGGTCCTCGACGGCGGCGTCGACGACCGGCGCGCCGAACACCGGCACACGGTCGCTCGCTGGCGTGACGAACACGGTGCGCTGCATCTGGCGCGCAGTACCGTGGACCCATGACTGTGGACCGGATGCTGCCGACCGCGGAAGCGGCCGATCTGATCGAGCTGACTCGCGAGGTGGGCGACCGGCTGCTCGCCCCGATCGTCGACCGGCACGAGAAGGACGAGACCTATCCCGACGGCGTCTTCGCCGAACTGGGCCGGGCCGGTCTGCTGGGCCTGCCGTACCCGGAGGAGTTCGACGGCGGAGGCCAGCCCTACGAGGTCTATCTGCAGGTCATCGAGGAGCTCGCGGCGCGGTGGGCGGCGGTCGCCGTCGCGGTGAGCGTGCACTCGCTGGCGTGCTTCCCGGTGGCCACCTACGGCACCGACGAGCAGCGCCAGCGCTGGCTGCCGTCGCTGCTGCGCGGCGACTTGATCGGTGCGTACAGCCTGTCGGAGGCGCAGGCCGGCTCCGATGCGGCCGCGCTGACCTGCCGGGCCCGGCCCGCCGACGGCGGCTACCGGGTCACCGGCGCCAAGGCGTGGATCACCCACGGCGGGATCGCCGACGTCTACAACCTGTTCGCGCGCACCGGTGAGGGCTCCAAGGGCATCTCGTGCTTCCTCGTCGACCGGGACACCCCGGGCCTGAGCTTCGGGGCACCCGAGGAGAAGATGGGCCTGCACGCGGTTCCCACCGCGGCCGCCATGTACGACGATGCCTTCGTGTCCGCCGACCGGCGGCTCGGCGAGCAGGGGCAGGGGCTGCAGATCGCCTTCTCGGCGCTGGACTCCGGCCGCCTGGGGATCGCCGCCTGTGCGACGGGCCTGGCGCAGTCGGCGCTGGATGCCGCGGTGGAGTACGCCAACGAGCGGACCGCCTTCGGCCGCAAGATCATCGATCACCAGGGGCTCGGCTTCCTGCTCGCCGACATGTCGGCGGCGGTCGACTCGGCCCGCGCCACCTACCTGGATGCCGCTCGCCGGCGTGATGCCGGCCGGGACTACTCGCGGGCGGCCGCCACCGCCAAGCTGGTGGCCACCGATGCCGCGATGAAGGTCACCACCGATGCGGTGCAGGTGCTCGGCGGCAACGGCTACACCCGCGACTTCCGGGTGGAGCGGCTGATGCGCGAGGCCAAGATCATGCAGATCTTCGAGGGCACCAACCAGATTCAGCGCCTGGTGATCGCCCGCGGGCTGGCCCGGTGACTCCGCCGTGACACTCTCGCCGTTCGGCTTCGACCGGAGCGTGACCGGCTGGCTGGTGGATGTCCGCGCCGAGCCCTGGGACTCGTTCTGGCAGTTCATCACCGTCTTCGCCGACCCGCTGACGCTGACCCTGGTGGTGATCGGCGTCTTCGTGCTGTCCTGGCTCGGCGACCGCATCGACCTGGCGGCGCTGATCGTCTTCGGCAGCGTCTCGAGCTCGGTGCTGCTGTGGACGCTCAAGCATCTGTTCGGCCGGGACCGGCCGCCGGTCGCCGACCGGCTGCTGGAGGTGCACGGGCTGGCGTTCCCGTCGGGCCACACGCTCAACGCCACCGTCGTCTACGGCCTGGCCGCACTCATCTGCTATCAGCTGTATCCGTGGATCCGCGCGCATCCGCCGGCGCTGCTGGCCGCGCCCGCGCTGATCGGCGCGATCGGCATCTCCCGGGTGTACCTGGGCGTGCACTGGACCTCCGACGTCATCGCCGGCTGGTGCATCGGTCTGCTGTGGCTGGGCGTCTGTCTGGTGCTGCACCAGCGGGTGTCCCGGTGGATCCGGGTGCGTACCGAGCCGGAGACCGAGGTGCGGCTCTAGTCCGGTCCGGCTAGTCCAGGCCCTCTTGGGCGCCCTTGCTGCCGCGGGCGACGGCGGCCAGCTGCACCAGCACGATCACCGTGCCGAGCAAGCCCACGCCCAGGCCGACCAGACAGACCTGCAGGGCCCGGTCGGGTCCGATGCCGGTGGCGGCCACCACCACCGTGGCGATCAGCCAGGCGATCATGCCGACGACGATCACGGGCCCCGGCGCGCGCAGGGCGGCGGGCAGCTCGGGCACTCCGGTCGGTTCGCTCACGGCTCTACGGTAGCTTTCGACGAATGAGCGACACTAGCGATCCCGGCGCTACGCGCGTGACGGAGATTCCGGCGGCCCGGTCGGGCGGCGCCCTCGACCGTTTCTTCAAGATCGGTGAACGCGGCTCCAGCTACGGCCGGGAGGTCCGCGGCGGGCTCGTCACCTTCTTCACCATGGCCTACATCGTGGTGCTGAATCCGATCATCATCGGCGGCGTCGCCGGCGATCCGCACAACGCGGACGTCACCGGCGCGGTGCTGCCCTTCACCCAGGTCGCGGCCGTCACCGCGCTGGTGGCCGGCGTGATGACGGTGCTGATGGGCCTGGTGGCGAACTTCCCGTTCGCCGTCGCCGCCGGCCTGGGCATCAACAGCCTGCTGGCGGTGTCGATCGCCCCGCACATGAGCTGGCCGGCGGCGATGGGCCTGGTGGTGATCGACGGTCTGATCATCGTCGTCCTCGGTCTCACCGGCTTCCGGACCGCGGTGTTCAACGCGGTACCGCCGGAATTGAAGTCGGCGATCGCCGCCGGTATCGGCGCCTTCATCGCCTTCATCGGACTGGTCGACTCCGGTTTCGTCACCCGCACGCCGGGCGGCCCGCCCGTGCAGCTGGGTGTCGACGGCTCCATCGCGACGGTGCCGACGCTGATCTTCGTGATCGGCGTGCTGCTGATGGGTGTGCTCATGGTCCGCAAGGTGCCCGGCGCTCTGCTGATCGGCATCATCGTGATGACCGTCGTCTCGCTGATCGCCGAAGCCGTATTGCATCTGGGCGGTGCGCAGCAGAATCCGGGCGGCTGGGCGATGAACGTGCCCGGCACACCGGACAGCCTGGGCGGCCTGCCCGATCTGAGCCTGCTGGGCGACGTCGACCTGTTCGGGGCCTTCAACGGCTCGTTCGTCGACGTCGGGGTGCTCACCGCCTGCGTCTTCGTCTTCACCCTGGTGCTGTCGAACTTCTTCGACGCCATGGGCACCATGACCGGCATCGGCAAGGAGGCCGGCCTCACCGACGCCGACGGCAATCTGCCCGGCATCGGCAAGGCGCTGGTGGTCGAGGGTGCCGGCGCGGTGGTCGGCGGCGGGGCTTCGGCGTCGTCGAACACGGTGTTCGTGGAATCGGCGGCGGGCGTGGCCGAGGGCGCGCGCACCGGCCTGGCCAACCTGGTGACCGGCGGGTTGTTCCTGATCGCCATGTTCTTCACCCCGCTGTACGAGATCGTGCCGATGGAGGCGGTGACCCCGGCCCTGGTGGTGGTGGGCGCGCTGATGATGGCGCAGGTGAAGGAGATCGACTTCGCGCGCTTCGAGTACGCGCTGCCGGCCTTCCTGACGATCGTGGTGATGCCGTTCACCTATTCGATCGCCAACGGCATCGGCGTCGGCTTCATCAGCTGGGTGGTGCTGGCGGCGGCTCGCGGCCGGATCCGCACGGTCCACCCGCTGCTGTGGGTGGTGGCGGTCCTGTTCGTCCTCTACTTCGCCCGCGGCCCCCTCAGCCACCTGATGAGCTGACCCCGGCCCGCCTCCCTTCGACACGGGCTCCTGCGTCGCCCGGCTCAGGGAGCGGAGTGTCGACGGAGGACCGCCGGCCGCCCATCGACGGGGCTCAGGAACCTCCTAAGGACCGCCGGCTGAGCCGGGCGACGCAGGAGCCCGTGTCGAAGCCACCCTCAGAAGTATGTCCCCGCGAAGGGCGCGACCCGGGAGCCGAACAGCGCCTGCAGCAGCTCGACAGTCTCCGGCGCGGCCTCGATCCGCCCGGCCGCGGCCAGCTCCCGCGCACCGATCCCGCCGGTGTACATCGACGACAGCTCGGCGATGCCCAGTCGCGCCGCCGGCACTCCGGCCGGCTCCGCCCCGTCGACGGCTGAGACCGCGCCGCGGCCGTCGGTCACGGTCAGCAGATACCGCCCGGCGCGCCCGCCCCAGTCGTCGGTCACGCCCAGCACCACGGCGCCGTCGACCTCGTAGCCGCGCAGTGCCAAGGCAGCGGGCACGTCCAGGATCGAGACCCACAGGTCGTCGTTGCGCGCGGTCGTGCGCAGTGCCCGGGCGTTGCGCCAGTGCAGGGCCAGGGCCTCGTCGACGGGCAGCGTGGCACTGATCGAACGCACCAGGTCCAGTCCGGTCAGCACCCGCCACAGGTCCGTGTGCGCCCGCGGGGTCGCCGCGCAGAAGTCCTCGATGCTCGCCGACATCTCCCGGGCGTCGAGCCGGTAGGCGGCGTAGCCGTCGGCGTGCAGCAGATAGTGCAGGCCGGAGGTCTGCGAGTTCCGCCGGAAGCCGCGATCGGCCAGGATCGACGGCCACCACGACTCCGGCCGGCCGACGGCACCGGGGACCGTAGCCGCCCAGCGGGAATGCAGCTGCGGGACGTGCGCGGCGATCTGCCCGGGTGTGCCGTACCGAACGGCCGAATCCGCCGGTGCCGGGGTTCGCCAGGTCACGGCCGACGGGTCGATGGCGACCGAGTGGCTGAAGCACGCGGGCCCGAAGCCGAAGCGCTCGTAGATGCCGCCCTCGGAGGCGGTCAGGATGGCCAGCGGCAGGCCGGCCGTGCGCCAGGCGGCGAACTGCTCGGTCAGCATCCGGCGCAGCAGGCCGCGGCGGCGATGGGTGGCGGCCACCGAGACCCACGACAGTCCGGCGGTCTTGGCCACGGCGCCGCCCGGCACGGTCAGCGGCAGCCGGTGCCACAGCGAGACGGCTACCAGCGGCGTGCCCTCGGCACCGGTGTCGCGGACGATGATCGCCTCTTCCACCTTGCCGCGGAACTCGGCGATCTCGTCCTCGGGCAGCGGTGCCGGCAGCGCGAAGCTCCGGGCGTCGAGGGTGATGATCTCCGGCCAGTCGGCGTCGGCGGCGCGGGACAGAACGAGGGGCGAGTCGCTGGTCACCGCATCGAGTCTGCCAGGGTGGTGCCATGGTTTCGCCGCTGCCCGTCGGCCCGCTGCCCGTCCGGGTCGTCGACGTCACCGATCCGGCCGATCCCCGCGTCGACGACTTCCGCGACCTGCGCGCCGTCGACCGGCGCCCCGATCTGCGGGCGCTGCCCGGCGGCGGGGCGGGCAAGGGTCTGGTGATCGCCGAGGGCGTCACCGTGGTGACGCGGATGATCGCCTCGCGGTTCGCCCCGCACGCCTTCCTCGGCGTCGGCCGGCGCCTGGACGAGCTGGTGCGGGCGGGCACCGTGACCGTCGCCGAAGACGGGGTGCCCTTCCATCGGGCCGAGGCCGGTGTGATGGCCGAGACGGTCGGTTTCCACCTGAATCGCGGCGTGCTCGGCGCCGCGCATCGCCCGCCGCCGCTGAGCGTCGGCGAGGTGATCGCCGGCGGCCGGACGCTCGTCGTGCTGGAGGGCGTGAACGACCACGAGAACATCGGCAGCATCTTCCGCAACGCCGCGGGGCTCGGCGTGGACGCGGTGATCTTCGGCGCCGGCTGCGCCGACCCGCTCTACCGGCGCAGCGTGCGGGTCTCCATGGGGCACGCGCTGCTGGTGCCCTTCGCCGAATACGAGGTGTGGCCGGACGACCTGGACCGCTGCGTCGACGCCGGCTACCGGCTGGTGGCGCTGACCCCGGGGGCGGACTCGGTGCCGCTGGCCCAGGCGGTGGACGCCGACCGGGTGGCCTTCCTGGTGGGCGCGGAGGGCCCGGGCCTCGCGGAGGAGACGATGCGCCGGTGCGACATGCGTGCGCGGATCCCGATGAGTCGCGGCACCGATTCGCTGAACGTGGCCACCGCGGCCGCCGTCGCCTTCTACGAGCGGGCCCGCTGACCGCCTGCCCTCGGGCGACTTGCGCTCACCGGTTTCGTCGACGCATCGCCGATCGGCTGCGCGGATCGGCGAAACGGGTGCGCGGAAGCGGCGCCGCGTCACTCGTCGGGGTGGGCGCGCACGCCCAGCAGCACGTCCTCCCAGGCGGGTACGGCGGGCTTGCCGCGCTTGGCGCGGTGCCTGCTGTTGCCGGCCCGGGAGCGGTCGGCCAGCTCTCGCGGCCCGGACTCGGCGTCCGCCTCGTCGTCGGTGTCCGTGGCCGCCGACGTCTCCGGGGCGGCCGGCGCGGTTGTCCGGTCCGGGTCCGCGGCGCCCGGCGTGGTGGCCGGGGCGCCGGAACCGTCGGCAGCCGGCGTATCGGCAACCGGCGTATCGGTCGCCGGCGGTTCTCCGGGCGCCGGGGACGACGCGTACTGCAAGTCGAGCACGTCGGCGATGGCCGGTTCCGCCGGCGCGGGAGCCGGCCGAGCCGCTGCAGGTCCGGGTACTGCAGGTCTGGGCGCTACAGGTCCGGGTGTCGGGCGTCCGGACGAGGGGGGCCGGGTCAGGGCGGCGGCGTCGACGGTCACCGCTTCGTGCCCGTCCGGGTGCACCTCGCGCTGCGGGGGAGCCGGTTGCGGCGGTACGGCCGCCAGCCGGGTCCGGCGCGCGGCGCGGGCCAGTTCCGGATCGGTCAGCTCGATGGCGAGCTCGTCGATCGGATCGGTCACCCCGCCGTGCGTGCCGGGCTGAAAACGCCAGTGCGCCCAGTTCTGGGTGCGACCCTCGCGGAAGGCCAGCTGGACCACCCACTGGCCTTCCTCGGTCTTCCACGAATCCCAGCGGGCGTCGGCCGGCACCCCGCCGCGCAGCACCAGACACTCGGCCACCAGTTCGCCGAGCGTGGCGAGACTGGGCCCGTCCATGGTCAGCGGATGCGAGGCGCGGGCCAGTTCGGCGGCCCGGGCGCGCTCGAGCAGCACCGGATGGGCGTAGCGGTCGATCTTGGCGGGGCTCACCCCGGCGATCTCGGCCAGTTCGGCCACCGACGCGCCCGCCCGGATACGCGACTGGATCTCCCGCGGCCGCAACGCGGCCTCGCCGGTCACGTCCAGCTGCCCGATCTCGGTGGTCTCGCCGCGGACGGCGGAGCGCAGTTCGTCATCGACGCGGAGGCGGAACTGCTCGTCGTCGGAGCGGTCGATGCAGACGATGTGGCGGCCGTCGGACTCCACGCGCAGCACCTCGAGCTCCCGCATGCGATCCCTCCTCGCCCCTCGCCGCCCGCGCCCGGGCGCAGTACTTCTGGCCACCCTAACGCAGCGGCCGACACCGCAGCCCCGGACACGCGGCATAAGCACTGATCAGCCGCCCCGCGCGGGGCGGAGCGGCTGATCAGTGTCCGGTGGTGCGGTACGGACCCGTCAGAGGCGTTCGACGATGTAGTCGATGGCCTGGGTCAGCAGGGTGACGTCCGCGGGCTCGATGGCCGGGAACATGCCGATCCGCAGCTGATTGCGACCCAGCTTGCGGTACGGCTCGGTGTCCAGGATCCCGTTGGCGCGCAGGGCCTTCGCGACCGCGGCGGCGTCCACGTCGTCGCTGAAATCGATGGTGCCGACCACCTGGCTGCGATGCGCAGGATCGGCGAACGGCGTGGCGAAGGCGCTGGCCTCGGCCCACTGGTACAGCCGCGAGCTGGAATCGGCGGTGCGGGCGACGCACCAGTCCAGACCGCCGTTGGCGTTCATCCACTTGATCTGCTCGGCGAACAGGATCAGCGAGGCGACGGCCGGGGTGTTGTAGGTCTGGTTCTTGCTGCTGTTGTCGACGGCGGTCGGCA
>CAZEOP010000049.1:0-17896 GCA_964513715.1 uncultured Gordonia sp. | reverse complement strand
CGCCGGCATGGAGGCATCCACGATCACGTCGCTGGGCGAGTGGAAGTTCGAGATGCCGCGGGCCGAATCGACCATCGCCAGCTCCGGCCGCGACTCGTGGCAGCGGTGGAGATCCTCGATGATCTCCTCCTTCTTGGAGGCCGGCAGGGTCTCGATCTTCTCGTAGAGGTCGACCATGCCGTTGTTCACGTTCACGCCGAGCTCCTCGAAGAGCTCGCCGTGCTTGGCGAAGGCATCCTTGTAGAAGACCTTCACCGCGTGACCGAAGACGATCGGGTGGCTGACCTTCATCATGGTCGCCTTGACGTGCAGCGAGAACATGACACCGGTGTCCTTGGCGTCCTGCAACTGCTCCTCGTAGAACTCCAGCAGCGCCTTCTTGCTCATGAACATCGAATCGATGACGTCGCCCTCGTCGAGCGGGACGGTCTTGAGCACCAGGGTCTCGCCGTCGGCGGTCACCACTTCCATGCGCGCATCGCAGGCGTGGTCCAGGATCATCGACTTCTCACCGGCGTAGAAGTCGCCGTGGGTCATGTGGGCCACATGGCTCTGGCTCGCCATGGACCACTTGCCCATGCTGTGCGGGTTCTCCCGGGCGTACTGCTTCACGGCCTTGGGAGCGCGCCGATCCGAGTTACCTTCGCGCAGAACAGGATTCACCGCGCTGCCCAGGCACGCCGAGTACCGGTCGCGGATCGCCTCCTCCTCCGGGGTCTTCGGATCCTGCGGGTAGTCCGGGACGGCGAAGCCCTTCTCCTGCAGCTCGTGGATGGCCGAGTTCAGCTGGGGCACCGAGGCGCTGATGTTCGGCAGCTTGATGATGTTGGTGTCCGGCGACTGGGTGAGCCGGCCGAGTTCGGCGAGGTTGTCCGGGACCTGCTGCTCGGGAGTGAGATAGTCCGGGAAGGCCGCGAGAATACGGGCCGCGACGGAGATGTCACTGGTCTCGACCTCGATGCCGGCCGGCTCGGCGAACGCGCGAACGACCGGCAGGAACGCTTCGGTGGCCAGGCGCGGCGCCTCGTCGGTGAGCGTGTAGATGATCTTCTGGTTCTCGGAGGTCACAGGGTATCGCCTCTTTCAGGGTTTTCAGATCTCGAGTTCTTGTGGAGCTCGTGGGACTAGTTCGTCGCCACTCATTGTCTCCCGACCTGTGACTTTCTGCGAACCTAGCCGCAGAATGCGAGGTGACCCACACCACGACACTCGACTGACCTGCGTTGCTTGCTCCAGGCAGCAGTTCGGGCGTGTCGCGCCGGCCGCGAACCGGCGTCGCGGGAGCCGCTCAGCCGGTGACCCGAGCGGCGTTTCCGGCGTCGATCGGCACCACGATTCCGGTGAGATGCGCGCTGGCCTCGGCCGCCAGGAAGGTGACCACCCGGGTCACCTCGTCCACCTCCAGCCAGGGCACCGGCTGGGCGTGCAGCATGGTGAAGATCGGCTTCACGTCGTCGTCGCCCGGGTGCTCCAGGTCCGGGCGCATCAGCGTGTAGAGCGCCTCGTTGTGGATCATCGGGGTGGAGATGTTGCCGGGTGCCACGGCGTTCACGGTGACCCCGGACCGCGCCAGATCCAGCGCGGCGCTCTTGGTCAGACCGATCACGCCCCACTTGGACGCCGCGTAGCCGACGATGTTCGGCCCGCCCATCCGGCCCATCATCGACGACACCGTCACGATCCGCCCGTAGCCGCGTTCGGCCATCCCCGGGGCGACGGCGGCGACGGTGTGGAAGACGCCGGTGAGGTTGCTGGCGATCACCTCGTCCCAGGCCTGCGGCGACAACGCGGAGATGGATCCGGGCATCGAGACGCCGGCGTTGGCCACCGCGATGTCGATGCGACCGAACTCCGCGGTCGCCTTCGCGACCAGGGCGTCGACGGCGGCCCGATCCGCGGTGTCGAGAACCTCGCTGATCACCCGGCCGCCGGCCGCGGTGACCAGCCGAGCGGTCTCGGCCAGATCGTCGGCGGTGGCCAGCGGATAGCCGAGCGTCTCGGGCGTGGCGCAGCGATCGGCCAGCACCAGGTCGGCGCCCTGCCGGGCGAACTCCACCGCGTGGTTGCGGCCCTGACCGCGCGCCGCGCCGGTGATGAACGCGACGCGCCCGTCGAATGTGCCCATGTCTGCAACTCCCGTGAACGCCCCCGATGACAACCCCGATCCCACTGTAGGCAGGCGGCGCCGGGCCGGCGGCGTTACGCGGCGGCGCGCTCAGATCGGCGAGATGGACCGCCGCTTCCCGGGCACGCGGGGCGCCCGGCGCGGCCGCACCCGGCCCAGCGCCTCGGCGAGCAGACCGCGGGTCGCCGAGGGCAGGACCACGTCGTCGATGCCGAAGCCGTCGGCGGCCAGCATCGGATCGACATTGGCCTGGAACAGGGTGATCAGGTCGGCCCGGTGCGCGGCCGGATCGTCGGCGGCCTCGTACTGCGAGCGGAAGGCCAGGTCGACGGCGGACTCGATCGGGATCGCGCAGATCTCGGCGGTCGGCCAGGCCAGCGACAGGTCGGCCTCGATACTGCGGCCGCCGCCCATCACGATGTAGGCCGCACCGTAGGCCTTGCGGGTGACGACGACGAAGCGCGGGACCGTCGCATTGCCCAGTTCGTATCCCAGGCGCGCACTGCGGCGCACCAGACCGCTTTCCTCGGCCGCGGCACCGACCAGGAAGCCGGGCAGGTCGATGAGGATCAGCAGCGGCAGGCCGAAGGTGTCGCACACGGCCACGAAGTGCGCGGCCTTCTCGCAGGCCGCGGCGTCCAGCGCACCGGCATGGCACTTCGGCTGGTTGGCGACGACGCCCATCGGCCGGCCGGCGACCCGGATGAAGGCGGTGACCAGGTTGGGCGCGTGGGCCGGCTTGATCTCGAAGACGGTGTCCCGGTCGGCGAGCCCCTCGATCACGTCGAGGACGTCGTAGGCGGTGCGGCTCGATGCCGGAACCAGGCCGTCGAGCCGGTCGGCGGTGTCGCCGGGCTCGTGCGGGCCGGGTGCGATGATCGGCGCCTCGTCGGCGTTGGCGGGCAGGTACGAGAGGTAGGCCCGGATCGCGTCGAGGGTCTCGTGCTCGTCGTCGCCGACCACGTCGACCATCCCGCGCTCGGCCTGCAGATCGGCCCCGCCGATCTCCTCGTTGGTCAGCTCCTCGCCGGTGGCCGCCTGGACCAGCGGCGCCGAGGACATGCCGATGGTGCCGATGCCGCGGACGATGGCGACGAAGTCGCAGCACGCCGCCAGGTTGGCCGGCGCCCCGAAGCCGGGTCCCATCATGGCGGAGACCAGCGGCACCTGACCGGACAGGTCGATGAGCCGGAGCATGAGGCGAGAACCGGGGGCGGCCAGTCGCGAGTCGAGGGCCTCCTGCATGCGGTGACCGCCGCCGTCCATCAGCATCACCAGTGGCAGTCCGTCGTTCAGGGCACGCTCGGCGCAGCGGTCCAGCTTCGCCATCCCGGTGGCCCCGTTGCTGCCGCCCAGGACGGTGAAGTCGAAGGCCGCGATCACCACCGGGCGACCGTCGACGTAGCCGACCCCGGTCACCACGCCGTCGCCGGGCGCCACCAGCTGCGCCGCACCCTGCTGAGCCGGACCCGGGCCGGCCAGGGCACCGAACTCGTAGAAGCCGCCAGCGGCCAGGTAGGCGATGCGCTCGCGGGCGGTCAGCTTGCCGCGCGCGTGCTGCTTGGCTACCTGGCCGGCGCGGGCCTCGTCGGTCACCGCCGCGTAGGCGGCGCTCACCCGGGCCGCGAGGGCGGCGGAATCGTCGTCGATCATGGTCGACGACGCTAGCCGACCGCGGCGCCGCCCTGGGCCGCCGGCTCGCGCAGGATTCCCGCGTGCCGGACCGTCCCGGACAGCCCGGGCAGTTCCTTCGGCGCCGACCAGGTCTTCATCCCGTCGGCGCTGTCGGAGTAGAGGTAGCGCCCCTCGGTGTACGCGTCGAAGTAGAGCCGCCAGTGGCCGTCGGGCAGGGCGACGACGGCCGGCCCCTCCACCGGCTTGCCCCACGGGCCGGGCGCGACGTAGGTGTACGGACCGCGCAGCGCGGGCGCGGTGGCGTGCTCGATGATCTTTTTGGTCTCGTTCTTGGTGAAGGCGTGGTAGACGCCGTCGGCCTTCACCACGGTGGTGTCGATGTGATCGGCGATGATGCCGTTGAGCGGCACCGGGGTGCTCCACGAGGTGAGCGCGGAGTTCAGGGCGGTCATCAGGTACGGAACGAAGCCGCCGCCGGTCGACATCGACAGCAGGACGTTCACGGTGCCGCCGTCGACGAACCACTCGGGCGCCCAGGCCTTGGTGGTCAGCGGCGAGAGAGACGGCCCGTTGCGGAAGCCGGGCAGCTGCGACAGCGAACCGGGTGCGTCGGGCCCCTTCCCATCGCCAGTGCCGGGCAGCAGGGCGCAGCACAGCGGCAGCGAGTGGTTCGGCAGCTGTGTCCAGTGGATGCGGTCCGGGCTGCGGGCGAAGCCGATGCTCGCACCGTCGGCCGTGGTGTAGGTGAGGTAGTACTGGCCGTCGGAGTGCCGGAAGATGCTGGGATCGCGCACTGTCCCCGAGGCCGGGCGATACGCGGCCTTCTGTAACAGCGTGAACGCCGTGCCGTCGGCGGACTCGTAGACGTCCATGGTCCGGTCGTCGGCGTTGCTGAAGGCCACCATCGTGTAGCGCCACGCCTGCGACGCGGTCTCCGGGGCCCCGTCCGCCGGCGGCGCGGCGAGGGCCGCGGGCGCACCGAGCATCGTCATCGTCACGGTCAGGACCACGGCCACGAGATGACCGGCGGTCGCGCGCAGTCGTCGGTTCTCACTCACCGAGCAAGTATCACCAGCCACACCCTCCCCAATGGAACCCTCGGCCCCGGATCTCCACCCGATCGTTACACCCGCGGCCACACCGACCTTGCCCGGCACCGAAACTTCGCGTACATATGTACGCGTACAAGTGTTCTCTAGCGAAGGCAGTCCCATGTCGCCCCAGACCCCGCAGACCGCGGCACCGCGCACCCGCGATCCGCAGCGCCGACGGCGCGAGCTGCTGGACGCGGCCGCGGAGATCGTCGTCGAACGGGGCCCCGCGGCACTGACCCACCGCGCGGCGGCTAGCCGGTCCGGGGTGGCCCTCGGCTCCGCGACCCGCTACTTCCCCACCGTCGACGCCCTGCGCGAGGCCACCCTGCAGATGCTGTCCGACGAGTCCGACGCCCAGCTCGACGAGATCGAGCGGGAACTGGCCGAGTGCGACGATCCGGCGGCGCGCTGCGCCGAGCTGATGCACGGCTTCCTGCTCGACTCCCGGCAGGTGCACGCGACCGTGGCGATGACGTGCGCGGCCACGACCGATCCGAGCCTGCGGTCGATCGCCCTGCGGTGGGATGAGCGGCTCACGCAGATCCTCTCCGGCTATGTCAGCGCGGAGGCGGCGACCGTCGCCCAGTTGTTCCTCGACGGCGCGACGCTGCATGCGGCACTGCACGATGCCCCGCTGGAACGCGGCGCCCTCGAGCGGGCGATCCGGGCCGTCTTCGCCATGCCGATCGGGGTGGAGTCGTGACCGGCCCGGCCGCCGGCCCCGCGTCGACCCTGTCCCGGACGCACCGGTGGGCCGCTCTCGCGGTGCTCAGCGCGAGCCTGCTGGTGATCACCATGGACATGACGATCCTCAACATCGCGCTGCCGGACATGGCCGCCGAGCTGCACCCGACCGCCAATCAGCAGCTGTGGATCGTGGATGCCTATTCGCTGGTGCTGGCCGGCCTGCTGGTCTCGGTTGCGGCGATCGCCGACCGTTGGGGCCGGCGCCGCATGCTGCTGGCCGGTTACCTGGTCTTCGCCGCCGCCTCGTTGGGCGTGCTGCTGGCCGACTCGGCCGGTACCGTGATCGCGCTGCGCGCCCTGCTCGGCGTCGGCGGCGCGATGATCATGCCGACCACACTCTCGCTGATCCGGGTGGTCTTCGCCGATCCGAAGGAGCGGGCGACGGCCCTGAGCATCTGGGCCGCGATCTCCGGCCTGGGTGCCGCGGTCGGCCCGCTGGTCGGCGGTGTCCTGCTGGAGCACTTCTCCTGGCGGGCGGCATTCCTGGTCAACGTCCCGCTGATGGCCGTGGCCATCGTCGCCGGGGCCCTGCTGCTGCCCGAATCCCGGGTGCGCGCGCCGGGCCGGTGGGATGCGGTGGCCGCCGCCTTGTCACTGGTCGGCATGCTGACGCTGGTGTGGGCGATCAAGGAGTTCGGCGCGCATGCGAGCTTCGCGGTGCCGTCGGCCTGGACGGCGCTGGCCGTCGCCGTCGTCGCCCTGATGGTGTTCGGCCGACGATGCCTGCGCAGCGACAGCCCCCTGCTCGACCTCCGACTGTTCCGCCGCCGTCAGTTCTCGGCGGGCATCGTCGCCGCGCTCGGCGCGATGTTCTCCATGATCGCCGCCCTGCTGCTGGTGGCTCAGTGGCTGCAGCTGGTGCACGGGGCGAGCCCAATCGGGGCGGGCGTCGCGCTGATGCCGATGGCGATCGCCGCCGCGGTCGCCGCGCTGATCGCCCCGCCGCTGAGCCGCCTGATCGGCTCGCGCGCCGTGCTCGCCGGCGGTCTGGGCCTGGCCGGCGCGGGGCTCGGCTGGATCGGGCTGACCCGGGAGGTGAACCTGAACGCCATGCTCGTCGCACTCACCCTGATCGGCGCAGGTATCGGAGCCCTCGCCATCGCCTCGGCGATGATCATGGGAGCCGTGCCGGAGGAGAAGGCCGGGAACGCCGGCGCCCTCGAGGAGACCGCGTACGAGGTCGGTGCCACGCTCGGTGTCGCCGTCCTGGGCAGTATCTCGGCGCTGGTCTATCGGGCCGGCTTCACCTCCACCGCGGCGTTCGAGCTGCTGGAGCAGCTGGATCCGACGCTGGCCGGGCAGGCCGAGGATTCACTCGGCGCCGCCGTCGCGATCGCCGACGAGTTGACCCTCCCCGATCTGGCCGCCGAGGCGGGCGCGAGTTTCACCCATTCATTCCAGGTGGCCGGTATCGCCGGCGCCCTGCTGAGTCTCGCGGTGGCCGCGACGGTGTTCTTCCTGACCCCGAAGGGGACCGAGGTCTCCGGCGCCGCCCACTGATTCGGCGGGCGGCGAGGCGACCGCCTCGCTCAGCGTCCCGCGGGTGACGAAACGCCGGGGCCGTCCCGACAGGGGGTCGGTGAAGGCCAGCTCGCTCGCCAGCAGTTGCAGCGGGAGCGCGTGGTCGTCGGGCGCCTCCGGCAGCAGTTCCGGGTAGAGCCGGTCGCCGAGGATGCCGATGCCGAGCGCGGCGAGGTGCACGCGGAGCTGATGCATGCGCCCGGTCTCCGGACGCAGCCGCGTCGCCAGCACCGCGCGTCCCGAGGCGCTGACGCCCGCGGCCACCACATCGATCAGGGTCCGTGCCTCGGGTGCGCCGGCGTCGTCGGTGCGCACCCGCAGCCGGCCGCGCTGTGCCGCGATCGTGTTGCGGTAGACCAGCGGCACCGGTCGACCGCCCAGTGCCGGCGCTGCCGGGTCCCAGTCGGACGGGCACGCCGACACCGCCTGGTACACCTTCGCCACCCGGCGCTGTTCGAACAGGGACTGGTAGGCACCGCGGGTCTGCGGCCGCGCCGAGAACATCACCAGTCCGGCGGTGGCCCGATCGAGCCGGTGGATCGGGGTGAGTTCGGGATTGTCCAGCCGCACGCGCAGCCGAACGAGGGCGGATTCCCGCAGATGCCGGCCGCCCGGCGTGGTCGGCAGGAAGTGCGGCTTGTCGATCACCACCAGGTCGTCGTCGCGATGGACGATCTCCTCGGCGAACGGGATCGGCTCCTCGTCGGGCACCTCGCGGTAGTACCAGACGAAGGGTGCCGCGCCGAGCGGTGCGCCACGGTCCACCGGGCGGCCGTCGGCGGCGACGATCTGGCCGTCGTCGAACCGGCGGTACAGCGCGTGCGGGTCCAGGTGCTCGAAGCGCTCCACCAGGTAATCCGCGATCGTCGCCCACGGACCGGTCGCCGGCACCCGCAGCCGGGTCGGGCCCACCCCGTCACGCACCGGCAGCGGCGGCCGCATCGCCATGGCCGCGCGCTCAGACCTTCTTGACGACGCTCGACTTGAGCTGCATCTTGCCGAAGCCGGGCACGGTGGCGTCGATGTCGTGGTCGCCGACGCCGTCGGAAATGAGCCGGATGCCCTTGACCTTGGTGCCGGACTTGATGACGCCGCCCCCGCCGCCCTTGATCTTCACGCTCTTGACGACGGTCACGGTGTCGCCGTCGGCCAGCACATTGCCGACGGCGTCGGTGATCTCACCGCTCGCGGCGGACTCGGCATCGCCGCCGGGCGACCATTCGTGGCTGCACATGGGGCACACGAGGAGCGAGCCGTCCTCGTAGGTGTACTCCTGGGCGCACTCCGGGCACGGCGGCAGTTCAGGCGACGACATGGCCTCTCCTCACGATCGGTAGGCGTCCATCATCCCAGGTGTCCGGCACCTGCCGACGCGGCCGCCCCGTCCGTCGCTGATCCCGTCGCTGATCAGAGTGCCGATCGGCCGTCGCTCAGCCGGACGAAGCGGGTTCCCCGGGCCGATTGGTCGTCGACGCCGGCCAGCAGACCCGCCGCGGTGCCGCTGCCCGGGTGATTCATGTGGGCCAGCACGATGTCGCCCGAGCGCGCACCGGCGACGTTGCGGCGCACCGTGGCCGCGCTCGCGGTGGCACCGGCGTCGGCGTTCACCGAGAAGCCGGCGACGCGCTCGCCCAGGTCCCGGACGATCCGAACCGCGACATCGTCGTAGTGCGCGGTGCCGGCCCGGAAGTAACGCGGTGCCCGGCCGGTCAGTGCGGCCAGCGCGCGATGATTGCCCCACACCTCGTCGACGGCCTCGCGCGCCGAGCCGGTGCCGGGGATCCCGTAGGCCGCGCGACCGGTCACCGACAGCGGCCGATGGGCGGTGCCGTGGTTCGCGAGCTCGAACAACGGGTTGCCGGCGAGCTCGCGGACGAGCGCCGGATGCGCCTCGATCCACCGCTTGTTCAGGAACAGCGTGGCCGGGACCCGCCGGGCGATCAGGCCGTCGATCAGCGCGCGATCGAAGCCGTTTCCGCGGGCGCTGCCACAGGCGTCCAGCGTCAGGGCGACGCCGCCGAGGCCGTGCCGGGTCACGATTCCGGGCATCGCGGTCCCCCACGCGGTGGGCGCGACTCCCCGGTAGCGCGCGGCGACCGCAGCCGGCGCCGACGGTGCCGCCGAGGCGACGGCACGCGATCCGGTCAGCGCGAGCGCCGCCACGGCTCCCGCACCCAAGAACTGGCGCCGGGACACACCGTAGCGGGCGGTCGACGCGGATCCAGTGCTCATATGTCGGGAACCTCCTGATTGTCGGACAGTGGCCGTCGGCGATTCTTCCAGCCGATAGTCCGGCGGTGAAATCGAATCACCTTTGAGCGGCTCCAGGTACCGATGCCGGCCCGGCGGCAAAAAGGATTCGAAAAGGCAGTGCGGCTCCGGGGAGAATGACCCCCATGGACGATCTGCACATTCGGCCGGGGCCCGGGGCGCCGCGCGGTCTGCGCATCCCGGCGGCCGAGCTGAGTGAACAGTTCTCCCGCGCATCCGGCCCCGGCGGTCAGGGCGTGAACACCACCGATTCCCGCGTCCAGCTCAGCTTCGATCTGGCCGGCACCACCGCGCTCGACGACAGCCAGCGCCGCCGGGCGTTGCAGGCCCTGGCACCCCGACTCGACGGCACGGTCCTGACGGTGACGGCATCGGACGACCGGGCGCAGCGTCGCAATCGCGTCGCCGCCCGCAATCGGCTCGCCGACCTCCTGCGCGATTCGGTGGCTCCGCAGGTACCGCGCCGCCCCACCCGACCGACCGCCGGATCCCGGCGCCGGCGTCTCGATGCCAAGACCCGGCGCGGCATCGTGAAGGCCGGGCGTCGCAGGCCCGCCGACGACGGACGGGACTGACCGGGTGGGACCGCTGGGCGCTGGGCGCCGGCACTCGGTGCTACGGCGGCCCGACGGGAGCGTGGTCGCCTGCGGGAACACCGCCGCCGGGGAATGCGACGTGCGGGCCTGGACCGGGATCGTGTCGGTGGCGGCGGGCAACGTCCACGCGGCGCGCAACACCGGGCGCTCACACACCGTCGCTCTGCGATCCGACGGCACCGTCGTGGCGACCGGGTGGAACGGCGACGGCCAGCTCGACGTCGACGACTGGACCGAGATCGTCGCCGTCGCCGCCGGCTGGCGCACCACCCTGGGCCTGCGCGCGGACGAGACGGTCGTCGCGGCCGGTCGTCGTACCGAAGGCCAACTCGACGTGGATGCGTGGCGCCGCGTCGCCGGAATCTCCTGCGGGGATTGGCATTCCGTCGCCGTCCTCTCCGACGGCACCGCGGTGGCGGTGGGCAACAACACCCGCGGTCAGTGCGACGTCGCCGGGTGGCAGAACCTGCGCGCCGTCTCCGCCGGCTACCTGCACACCGTCGGGCTGCGGTGGGACGGCAGGGTCGTGGCGACCGGTGATGGACGCTCGGGAGCCTGCGACACCGGGGAGTGGAGCGAGATCGCTGCGGTATCTGCGGGGAGCGGCCACACCGTGGCGCTTCGCCGCGACGGTCGGGTCTGTGCGGTCGGCGACAACGGCTCGGGGCAGTGCGAGACCGGCGCGTGGACCGGTGTGACCGCGATCGCCGCGGGCGCGGCGCACACGCTCGGCCTGCGGGCCGACGGCACCGTCCTCACAGCCGGTGCCGACGATCACGGGCAGTGCACCTTCCCCACGACGGGGCCCGATCGTTTCGAGACGGTGCGGGCCGCGTACGGCACGCGGGCACAGGAGTACATCACCCTCGTGGGCGGGCTACGACACCTGGCGGCCGAGGATGTCGCCCTGGTGCTGAAGTGGGCCGCGGACATCGACGGCACCGTGCTCGACATCGGTTGCGGCCCGGGGCAGTGGACGAACCTGCTGAACGACTCAGGCCACCGGGCGCAGGGCATCGACCCGGTGCCCGAGTTCGTGGACCACGCCCGGACCGCCTATCCCGATTCTCTGTTCACCGTCGGCCGGGCCGAGAGCACCGGTGCCGCCGAGGGCTCGTTCGGCGGCGTGCTGGCCTGGTATTCGCTGATCCACACCGAACCCGAGCACATCGGGTCGGCGCTGCGCGAGTTCCACCGGATCCTCCGTCCGGGCGGCGGTCTGGCCCTCGGATTCTTCGAGGGCGAGCGGCTCGAGCCCTTCGACCACGCGGTGACGTCCGCCTGGTTCTGGCCGATGGATCTGCTGGTGCACCGAGTGGAGACTGCGGGCTTTCGAATCACGCACACCGAGGCCCGGGCCGACTCCGGGGTCCGGCGCCACGGCGCGATCATCGCGGTGCGCACCGCCGCAGAATGAGTCGCGCCAGCTGCCACCGTCCTCGTCACGCCGTCTGAAGTGGCGTGATCGCGGCGATCTGCTCGCCGGCCCGATCTTCAGCGAGTTCGAGCTCGTAGCTCGCCTGCAGATTGAGCCAGAACCCCGCCGACGTGCCGAAGTACTTCGAGAGGCGCAACGCGGTATCTGCCGAGATCCCCCGCTTGCCGTGCACGATCTCATTGATCCTGCGCGGCGGAACACCGATCGCCACCGCGACCTTGTTCTGCGTGATTCCGAAGCCCTTGATGAAATCCTCCATCAGAACCTCCCCAGGATGAATCGGCGCGACCCTGTCAGTGGTAGTCAACGATCTCCACCTCCTCCGGCCCGGCGGCAGTCCATCGGAAACAAATCCGCCATTGCCCATTGACTCTGATGCTGTATTGACCGAGCCTGGCGCCCTGGAGGCGCTCGAGTCTGTTGCCCGGCGGCACCCTCAGGTCGCTGAGCGTCTCGGCCGAGTCGACCTGCCGGAGCTTCCGCAGCGCAATTCGCTCAATCCTGGGATCCAGTGAGCGCACCCGCCTACGCTGCCAAAGCTGCTCGGTGGCTTTGTCGCCGAACGACCTGATCATGCCGCCACCAGACTATAACGTATTGCGTTATTAACGCAATACGTTATATACCTCGTGGACGCGCGGTCCCTGATTCCCACGAAGCGAGTCTGTGCTCCGGATCCATACGCGCACCAGGGGGCGCGACGGGTCTGGGGACAACTGCGCCGGACAGCGGAGTCCATCCACAGATTCGGCGAATCACCCTTCGGGGACCTTCTGCCTGGCCAGCTGCGCCATTGGGCCCTGTCACTAGGGTTGGAGGTGGCCGAGAACGGCCCGCCGGGCCCGCCGGCACCTGCGAGGAGGCAGATACCCGTGACCCGATACGAACTCCCGAACACCGCCGAAGTCCTCCAGATGGGCGAGCCGCGCGAGAATGCCGTGACGGTCTATGCGCCGGCGTCGGCCGCGCACTTCGACGTCGCGAAGGCCACCGTGAAGAGCTCGCTCGACGAGGCCGGCCGCCTGCTCAAGGAGCGCGGGGCCGACCACGCACTGCAGACCGCGTGGTCGCAGCGCAGCGCCGAGGTGCTCGACGACCCGTGCTGGCACCGGCTGAGCCAGTCGCTGGCGATCTTCGCTACGCCGGACTCCTACGAGGTCTTCGTCCTGCCGAACGTCCTCGAGCACCAGCTTCAGGTCGGCAAGTACTTCGATCTGGGCCAGTTCGTCCGCGCCGTCGTCACCCCGCAGAACGCCTACGCGCTGACGCTCTCGGCGAACGGCTGGAACCTGTGGTCGGCGACGGCGACCGAGGTCGCCACCGAGATGGAGGTCGACGCCGACGGCCTCGGCGACGTCGCCGAGGCGACCAACCGTGAATCGGCCCGCGGTCGCAGCCATGTGCGGCGGCTACACGGCGACGAGGGCAACAAGACGCTGCTGGAGGCCTACGCCAAGCAGGTCGCCGAGACCGTGCGCAACGACCTCGACCGCGAGGATCCGAGCGGCGCCACCCCGCTGTTCCTGTTCGCCACCGATCCGCTGGAGAGCATGTTCCGGCACGTCGGCGTCGGGCGCCGCGAGATCGTCGTGATCCCGGGCGGTCCGGATGCGCTGAAGGCCGCCCAGATCGACGAGGCCATCCGCGCACACCTGGGCGGTCTCAACGCGCAGCACGCCTCGGCCACTGTCGACACCATCGCCGACGGCACGGGTCGCGGGGTGGTCGCCACCGATCTGGTCGACATCGCCCGCGCGGCGGTCACCGCGGCCGTCGACACCCTCGTCTACGACTTCACCGTCGACATCCTGGGCCGGCTGGACGGCGATACCGGCGAGGTGACCTACGACGACGAGGGCTACGACCTGCTCTCGCGCATCGCCCTGGTGGTGCTGAGCAACGGCGGCCGCGTGGTGCCGGTGCGCTCGAGCGAGATCACCGCGGAGCTGTGGAACGGCACCGCCGTCGCCGGACTGCGCCACCCGCTCACGCGCTGAGCCGAAGACAGACGAGCGCTCCCTTCCGCTGCCGGCAGCGGGAGGGAGTGTTCGCTTCTCCCCCGGTTCCCCGCGCGGGCGGGGCCTGGACGGTCACGCGGCAGGTCCGGTCACCACCGGTTGTGGACGTGCTCGGCGAAACCCACCAGCTCGCGGAACTCGACGACTTCGGTGCCGGTGTCGAAGGTGCCCGACCACAGCCCGAAACACTGATCGGTGGCACCGGCCAGGACACCGAGATTCGTTCGGGACACCTTGTCGTGGAAGGGGATCAGCTGGGCATCGAGCCCGCCACCGGACACCCGCCACGGGGCTAGGAAGTGATCGGTCGCGTACTGCCAGCGCAGTTCCGCACCGATCTTGTGTAGATGACCGTCGACCACGACCCCGTTTTCCGTCATCCCGGTCCCGGCGGTCCACTTGCCGCCCACCTGCAGCCCGACAGTCCGGCCGTTCCATCGGCCGGAGCCGGCGCCCCAGTTCCAGGTGACGTCGTACGGCCAGCGGCCGCGCCCGTGGTCGAGGACGGCCCACGACTCCCCTTGCGGCACAGGATGTTTCACCCCGTCGACGGTGATCGAGCCGGATGCCGGCAGCGCGACGTCCTTCACCGTGTACTGGAAGCGGGTGTCGCTCCACGGCACGACGACGGCGAGGCAGTCGTGCCCGGCGGGGCGTTGGACGACGACGTCGATCACCGCGCCGGCGATCTCGGCGCGCAGGCGGGTGCCGGCGCCGGGCAGCGGGGTGAACTCGATCGCGAGCTTCTTCGCTCGCGCCGAAACTGGTCCGCCGCCGAGCGATCCGGGCAGTTCGACGCCGCGGGACGGCAGCACGGTGACCGATGCTCCGGCCTCGTCGCCGCTGGCGCGGTCGTAGACCCAGACCTCGTGCACGGCGGCGTAGTCGAGGCTCGACACGGTCATGGCGGCGATGTGCGTGGGCGTGATGATGCTCCAGTACTCCCAGCGCTTGTTGCGCCCCCAGCCGCGGAGGCCGCGCCCGATGCCCGAGGTGTCGACGAGGGGCGAGCGCGCGAAGCCGACCGCGGCCCGATTCAGCCGGCCGTCCAGTCCGGTCAGGCGCACCGGTTCGACGAGTTCCCGCTCGCGGTGTGTCATGCCGCTGAGCGTACGCAGCGGCAGCACAGTCAGTCGGCGGTCGCGATCGTGTAATCGCGCTCGATGGCCGATGTCGCCCGGCCCCACTCACTGTCGGCGACTCGTCTCTGGTGTGCGTCGAACGCGGCTCGATCGGTGAACCTTTCCGCCACCTGCCAGACTCGCGGATCGCCGGTCGGCGCCACGGAGAACGCGAGGCAGCCCGGTTCGGCGCGTGTCAGAGCGATGTGGCGCGCCAGGTGCTGTTCGACGATGCCGGCCTGCTCGTCGTCCGCGCAGATGAGCCACCCGCTCAGCGTGACTTCACCGCTCATCATTCGGAGGCTGTACGCAGCGCGAAGGCGCGTTGAAATGCGGTGTCGACGGCCGTGATCCGGTCTTGATAGCGCGCCATCAGTGCGGCCGGGTCAGCGAGCTGTTGCCGGTCAGTGAGGTCGTTCTTCGACACGGACACCTCTATACGTTCGGCCATCACGGCCATCTTGAGGCCGCGCATGACCTGACCGAGCTGATCGGCGCCTTTGCCGCCCCCTCTGGTGCCGTAGGTGAGGGTGGTGGCCGGTTTCTCCGCCCATTCCGCGTACAGGTAGTCGAGGGCATTCTTCAGAACGGCCGGATAGCCCCAGTTGTACTGCGGGAAGACGAAGACGAACCCGTCGTACGACGCCACCCGGCGGCTCCACTCGCGGGTGTGTTCGTGCGCATACTCACCGAGCGCCGCCATCAGCGGCTCGTCGAGCATCGGGAGCGCGACCTCGGCCAGATCGATCACCTCGTACCGCAGGTCCGCGCGGTCCGGCACCCGGGCGAGGTAGGCGTTCGTGACGTCGGGACAGATCCGCTCGGGCCGGGTGCTGCCGATCACCACGCCGATGCGGCGTTCGGAAGACTTCATTCCAGCAGCGTAGCCGCTGTTTCGACGACGCCGACTCTCCGCGGTACTGCCGTTTCTCTGCCGTATCAACGGATTTCGCCGTCACGGCCCAGGCAGGGGATGCCCGGAGGAGATGCGGCTGCGTGGCGCAGCCTGCACCGGGTGCCCGGCACCGCGGAGGCGGTCCGCCGTCCGGCGAAAGCACTCGCGGATGCCGGGCAACGAGTGGAACAGTGCGCCCGTGCTTACGCGGCGGGCCAGGCGTGCCCGTTCCAGTTGGCGAGGCGCTCGGTAGGACCGGCGCCTTCGCGCGACTCGACGACGGGGCCGAACGGCACCTCGTCCAGGCCTCGGATCTGGGCTGGAAGCGCCGCCTGCACCGCGGCCAAGGCACCGTCCACGATCGCGGGTTCGGCGAACTCCGCCGGTTGTCCGGTGGCGACCGCGAGATCCCAGCCGTGCACCAGGGTCTCGTTGACATACATGCCGAGCGCGGCGAAGCCGGGGACGACGCCCCACGGCACGGTGACCTCACGATCCAGCGGAGCCTGCGCCCACGCGGCGAGGGCACGTTCGCGCGCAGCGCCGTAAGCGTCGGCGCTGAAATCGTCGACGGAAGAGGGCTGCCCCTCGACGGTGGCGATCTCGGCGAGCGCGACGGCGCGTACGCCGACGGCGCCCAGGTGCTGCGCGAGGGCACGCACGTCGAAGTCGTCGCACGGGGTGGGGAGGCTCAATTGCTCCTCCGTGATGTTCGCCAGGAGGGACTGCACCCAGGCGGTAGCGGCGGCATAGGCGGGACGGGGATCAGTGGCTGTATCGGTCATGGGAACGAGTCAACCGGCATAACATGACATCTCCTGTCTTGTTTTCTTGAAAGCCTGAATCCATGCGCGCCGACCGACTCCTTTCCGTCCTCATGCTGCTGCGGCATCGCGGCACGATGACGGCCGCGCAGCTCGCCACCGAGCTAGAGGTCTCGCCGCGCACCGTGCTCCGCGACGTCGAGTCGCTGTCCACCGCGGGAGTGCCCGTGTACACCGACCGCGGACGAGGCGGCGGCATCAGGCTGCTGCCGGGCTACCGCACCGACCTGACGGGACTCACCCTCGACGAGACCAAGGCCCTCCTGGCCGGCGCCCCCGACTCGCCGGCGTTCGCCAGCGCTATGCGCAAGGTCGTGGCGGCTGTGCCGGACGCGCACCGCCTCGAAGCGACCGCCGCCGCCCAGCGGATCCATGTGCGCCCCGACGGATTCATCAGGACCGCCGCGCCCGAACCCTTCCTGAGCCACCTGCAGCGGGCGGTGATCGACGGGCTGCGGGTGCGAGCGGTCTACTCCGCGCGAGGCGCCGGGCCCGCGGAGCGTCTGCTGGACCCGGTGGGGCTCGTGCATGCCGGACAGGCGTGGTACCTGATGGCACTGCGCGACGGCGAACGACGTACCTACCGAACGTCGCGATTCGAGTCCGTCACACTGCTTTCCGAACCCGCGCAACGCCCCGTCGACGTGGACTTGGCGGCCGAGTTCGACGCCTCCCGCGAATCCTTCCGGGATGCCCTCCCGAAGATCGAGGTCCGCGTGCGCGCAGAACCCTGGGTCTGGGAAAAACTCTCGATGTTCGGCACGGTGCTGGCGCCTCCGGAAACCGACGGCACCGGCACCCTCGCCTTCGCGGACCACAAGCGCGCCGTCTGGGCGCTGTGGGCGGCGCTCCCGAACGTGACGGTCATCGATCCCCCGTCGATCCGGGAAGCCTTGCGGGCCAAGCTGCTCGCCGCGACCGCCGCACTCGACAGCGGCCGGGGATCGGAACACAGGTGACCGCGAAAGATCGGAGTCTCAACGATAGATCTCCCGCCGGTGTCCGACGCGGAGCACAAGGACGACCAGCCGGTCATCTTCGATGTCGTAGACGATCCGGTAGTCACCGACTCGAATCCGAAACTCGCCGTCACCGCCTTTAAGCTGTCGACAACCAGCCGGGCGCGGGTCGTCCGCCAGCCTCTCTATTGCTTGCAGCAGCCGTCGCGCCGCCGCACGATCAAGCTTGCGAAGAGCTTTCGCCGCCGAAGCCGCATAGCTGATCGAATACGCCATTCGGTGCGGTCAGAAACCGAGTTCCGACATGAGCTCCGCATGTGAGATGCGCGGCTCGTCCTCCGCCCGCGCCGCGGCTGCCGCGCGGACATCGAGCTGATCCTCCAGCGCCTGCACGGCACGATCGAAGAATTCCGGAGACACGACTACGGCGCGACGACCCGCCCCACGCGAGGTGATCTCGACAGGCTCGCGCTGCGCAGCAGCGATGTAGTCGCTCTGCTGCTTGCGGAACTGAGACAGTGTCACGGAGGTCATGACACAATTGTACAACTTGTACAAGATGTCACTCGACGACCTCTGCCGCGGCCTCAGTCTAGATGTACCCGGTCATGAGGTTGGTGACAGCCGGCTGATCGGTGGGAGGCCTTTGAGT
>CAZEOP010000048.1:0-18084 GCA_964513715.1 uncultured Gordonia sp. | reverse complement strand
CCAAGCGGGACATCGCCAAGAGTCACCAGGTGGTGATCGTGGAGGGCTACACCGACGTGATGGCCATGCATGTGGCCGGTGTGCCGACCGCTGTCGCGTCCTGTGGCACCGCCTTCGGCGAGGATCATCTGGCGCTGATCCGCCGGCTGATGATGGACGACAGTTACTTCCGGGGCGAGGTGATCTACACCTTCGACGGCGACGCCGCCGGGCAGGCCGCCGCGCTTAAAGCCTTCGAGGGCGAGCAGGCGGTGGCCGGGCAGACCTTCGTGGCCGTCGCCCCGGACGGGATGGATCCGTGCGATCTGCGGCAGGCCTCCGGCGATGCCGCGCTGCGCGACTTGATCGCCCAGCGCATCCCGATGTTCGAGTTCGCCATCAAGGCGCTGATCGCCAAGCACAATCTGGATACCGCGGAGGGTCGGGTGGGCGCGCTGCGCGATGCGGTGCCGGTGGTGGCCCGGATCCGCGACGTGGCCCTGCGCGACGAATACGCGCGTCAGCTGGCCGGCTGGGTCGGCTGGGAGGACGTGGCACAGGTGCTCAGCCGGGTGCGCGGGATGGCCGGGCGCGGCCGAACCGCGAACTCCCGGGGACGCCAACCCGGCCGGATGCGCGCACCGGAGGCGGCGTCGCCCGCCCCGACGGCCCGCCCGCTGCGCGACGACCCGCAGCTTTGGCCGCAGCGCGAGGCGCTCAAGGCCGCGATCCAGTATCCGGCGCTGGCCGGGACCGTCTTCGATTCGCTGCCGCCGGAGTGCTTCACCGAGCCGGCGTACGCCCTGGTGCGGCAAGCGATCTCGAACCTGGGCGGGACCTCGTCGGGGCTGTCCGGGGCATCGTGGGTGGATGCGATCAACCAGACCGTCGACAATCCCGCGCTCACCCCGCTGGTGACTGAGCTGGCCGTCGAAGACCTGCCGGTGGACGAGGAGAGTCTGCCGCGCTACATCAACAGTGTGCTGGCGCGCTCGCAAGAGGTGTGGGTGGGCGCGCAGATCGCCGACCTCAAGTCGAAGCTGCGGCGGATGTCGCCGGGAACCGACCCGGACGCCTATAACGCGCTGTTCGGCGACCTCGTCGCCCTCGAGGCATATCGACGGAGCCTGCAGGAACAGGCCGTCGACGCCGGCGCCGACTCCCTGTAGGTGCGTGCCGCGACACAACGTCGGCGGCCCGATCCGTCGAACGTCGGGCAGCGGGCACGGGCGAGGGGGACTATGGTCCGAGTGCTGCGTGTGGTGAGTGAGGAGTGACGATGGCGACGACGGGTACGGCGGTCCGGGGCGGATCCTCGACCAGGGAATTGACGTTTCGGGGCGTGATCCTCGGCGGTCTGATCACCCTGGTGTTCACCGCAGCCAACGTCTACCTCGGCCTCAAGGTGGGGCTCACCTTCGCCACGGCCATCCCGGCCGCGGTGATCTCGATGTCGGTGCTGCGGTACTTCTCGAACCACTCCATCGTCGAGAACAACATCGTGCAGACCATCGCCTCGGCGGCCGGCACGCTCTCGGCGATCATCTTCGTGCTGCCCGGCCTGATCATGATCGGCTGGTGGACCGCTGGCTTCCCGTACTGGGAGACCGTCGCGGTGTGTGCGATCGGCGGCCTGCTGGGCGTCATGTACTCGATTCCGTTGCGCCGCACCCTGGTCACCGGTTCGGACCTGCCCTACCCCGAGGGCATCGCGGCCGCCGAGGTGCTGAAGGTGGGTGACAGCGAGACCGGCGCCGAACAGAACCGCGGCGGCATGCGGATGATCGTGGTGGGCGCGCTCACCGCTGCCGGGTTCTCGCTCGCGGCCAACCTGAAAGTGCTCGCCAACTCGGTGACAGGCGCGTTCAAAGTGGGCAGCGGCGCCACGATGTACGGCGCGAGCCTGTCGCTGGCGCTGATCGGCGTGGGACATCTGGTGGGTGTGAGCGTCGGCATCGCGATGCTGGTCGGTCTGCTGATCTCGTACGGGATCCTGTTGCCGCAACAGTCTTGGGGCGAGCTGACCGGCGGCGACCTGCTCAAGGACGTCAGCGGGATCTTCTCCTCGGACGTGCGCTTCATCGGCGCCGGTGCGATCGCCATCGCCGCCGTGTGGACGCTGCTGACGCTGATCGTGCCGATCGCCCGTGGCATCGCCGAATCGCTGCGCAGCGCCCGCGCCCGCCGCGACGGCGCACTGGTCGACATCACCGAACGCGACATCCCGTTCCAGTGGGTGGCGGTCAGCGTGCTGGTGGCCATGGTCCCGATCGGCTGGCTGCTGTGGGACTTCCTGCAGGGCACCGACATCGCGCATCAGAGCGGCGGGATGGTCGCGGTCAGCGTGATCTTCGTGCTGGTCATCGGCCTCGTGGTGGCCGCGGTGTGCGGCTACATGGCCGGCCTAATCGGCTCGTCGAACAGCCCGATCTCGGGCGTGGGCATCGTGGTGGTGATGCTGGCGGCGCTGCTGCTCAAGGCCACCCACGGCGCCGAGGACGCCCTCGCGATGACCGCGTACACGCTGTTCACCGCCGCCGTCGTCTTCGGCGTCGCGACCATCTCGAACGACAACCTGCAGGACCTCAAGACCGGTCAGCTGGTCGGGGCCACGCCGTGGAAGCAGCAGGTGGCGCTGATCATCGGCGTCTGCTTCGGCGCGGTCATCATCCCGCCGGTGCTGGAACTGATGAACAATGCCTTCGGCTTCCAGGGCGCACCGGGCGCGGGCCCCGATGCGCTCGCCGCCCCGCAGGCGGCGCTGATGAGTTCGCTGGCCCAGGGCGTCTTCGGCGGCGACCTGGACTGGGGGCTGATCTTCCTGGGCTGTGTGATCGGTGCGGTGGTGATCGCCGTCGACGAGATCCTCAAGCGCACCACCGGGAAGCTGCGGCTGCCGCCGCTGGCCGTCGGCATGGGCATGTACCTGCCGATGGCCATCACCCTGGTGATCCCGATCGGCGCCTTCATCGGCCGCGCCTACGACACATGGGCCGCGCGGGACACGCTCGACGCCGAGCGCAAGAAGCGGCTGGGCGTGCTGATGGCCACCGGTCTGATCGTCGGCGAGAGCCTCTACGGTGTGATCTTCGCCGGCATCGTCGCCGCCAGCGGTAAGGATGAGCCGCTCGCGTTGCCGTTCATCGGCGACGGTTACGGCAATTGGGCGCAGGTGGTCGGTCTGATCGCCTTCGTGGCCCTGGTGACGTGGCTGTACAAGTATGTGCGGCAGATCGCGAGCAAGCCCTACGACGGCCCGCCGGTGGAGTCGGTCCTGTGAAACACGCGTACGGAATCAGCGCGGTGCGGTAGGCGAAGCAGGTCGCGGTTCGGGCCGATGTGCGGGCCGATGCGTGGGGAGTCGCTGTGTGGGGAGTCGCTGTCAGCTCAGCGCGATGACACCGCCGGTGGGGGTGTCCGTCGGCTCGGAACCGCCGCCGATGTCGCGGCCGATCCAGACCCCGGGGGTCAGCTGCCGGTACTCGTGCAGGCTGATCTCGGCGCCGTTGAAGTCGTCGGCGAAGTCGGCGGTCCAGGCCGGCTTGCCGTCGGTCCGCGACACCGAGAGGTGCAGCTGCGCGCCGATGTCCCGGCCGAAGAAGTAGTCCTTGTAGACCCATGCCGCGTCACCCTTGGTGGTGAAGGTCAGCGTCTTGCCGAGAGTGCTCTGCGCGCGGGTCAGGCGCTGCGCGTCGTCGTAGGGGAGCGGATCGCCGTCGATCTGGAAGACCGGCAGCAGCGAGATGTTCTTGCGTCCGGTCGGGGCTTCGCCGAGCGGTGCACCGGCGAAGAAGTCGAGGATCTGCTCGGTACCGCAATGATTCATCAGGGAGTTGACGGTCTTGGTGTCGTTGTGGGCATCGATCACGCAGGTGTCGTGCGGATTCTGCGGCTCCGCGTGGGCGGTGCCGCCGCCGATTATCAGTGCGGCGGTAAGGGCGGTGATTCCGGAGGTGAGCGCGCGGGCGGCGATGGATGCCATGGTCGGACCTGTCCTTGTGTGTTTCCGGGGAGTCTGCAGAAACCATGTCACCTAGATAGGTGTCATGCAAACGGAGGATAGCCTTTGATCGGCGCGGTCGCGCGGGTCGGCCGCAAGCGTGACGCCGGTGTGGAGGTGCTGCGTGCGCGGCAGGGGCCGCGGTCGGCCGAACCGGAACTCGGGTGAATCCCCCAACGGCAGTCCGCTGCGCGGCCCCGGTAGTGTTTCAGTTCGGTCGCCGCAGGTCGGCGCCTCCAGGGGGCGATAGCTCAGTTGGTTAGAGCCGCGGACTCATAATCCGTAGGTCCCGGGTTCGAGCCCCGGTCGCCCCACTTTATATCCGCAGGTAGCAGCGTTACAGCGCCGTGCCCGCTGGTACTGCTGGACCTTCACCCCGCCCTCACCCGGCGAACGCGCAAGGCGTGCCGGGGTTTGATCCGTGGCGGTGGCGAGGTGTGCTCTGAGGTGCGTGGGATGATTCTTCGGTGGAGACCGCAAAGAAGATTGCTCTGATCCAGGCCCAACTGGACGCCGTCGACGAGCAGTATGACGTCGATGACTTTGAGGCTTGGAAACATCAGAATGAAGTCGCAGTTCGGCTAGCGCTGGGAACCCATAATCCGACCTACGAGAAGCTGGTTGATGTTCGGTTCACATCTCCCATAACAATCTTCAACCCCGCTAACAGGGCCGATTCCGTGATGAAGCAGGAGAGAGCCAACGAGGCCGCTCGTAGGTCGGGTGTCCAACAGTCTGCGTCACTTCTCAAAGCGGCAAGAGGCGAAGTGGAACTCCTAGCGGAGATCGCTCAAACGAGTGGTGCGGAAACCACCGCGCCGGGCGGAACACGCGTCTTCATCGTGCATGGTCACGATGAAGGGCGGAAGCACGAGGTCGCCAGGCTAGTTCGGAACCTGACTGGCGTTGAGCCCACCATCCTGAGCGAGTACGCGAGCAAGGGCGACACGGTTATCGAGAAGTTCGAGCGCGCAGCGGCGGAAGCCGCGTTCGCCATCGTCATAGCGAGTGCCGACGACCTTGGCGGGACGCGCTCAACCGCTTTCGAAGACTTCAGGCCGCGAGCGCGTCAGAATGTCATCTTCGAGCTGGGTTACTTCATCGGAACGCTCGGCCGTGCCCGCGTTGCATTATTGCTGGAGGAGGGCGTCGATCAACCCTCTGATACCGATGGCATTGTCTACATTCGACTTGACCGAAACGGCGGATGGAAGCTGCCGCTGGCGCAGGAACTCAACAGTGCGGGTGTGGCCGTCGATTTCAACGCGCTCGCCTGACACCCCACTGGCACATATCGGTGCAGCAGTCCCGTCCCTTTGGCTTGGCATTTTGGCCGTGGTGTGGCTGGCGGTCGTGGTTTGGCGGCCGCCAAGGTGCTTGTCCAGAACCTCGGATCAGTAGGTGAGGCATGCCCGTCCGAATAGAACCTCGCTACGCCCACGACAGACTCGCCGGTGTGTCGGCGGCCGAGTGCCGATGCCGTGGAGGTTGACTGAGTTCGTGACCGACTCTGTACGCGAAGTGATCCGCCAGATTGCGGCCGTCCTTGTTGATTCGGTAGAGGATCGCCCCTGGAGGGTGGGCATCGACGGTATATGCGGAGCCGGGAAATCGACTTTCGCGCGATCGCTGGTGGCTGAACTCGAGGCGTTCGGCTGTCCGGTGGTCTTCGTCGACTCCGACGGATTTCACCACGTCCGCGAGCGTCGGTACCGTCAGGGGCGCTCATCTGCTCGCGGATACTACGACGATGCCTATGACTTCGATTCTCTGGCGGAGCGCGTCCTGCGGCCGCTCGGCCCCGGCGGATCGTTGCGATATGCGACCAAGGTGCACGACCTGTTGAGCGATGAAGTCATCGACGACGGTGATGCTGTGGCGGCGCCGGGGTCGATCGTCGTATTCGACGCCACCTTCATCCAGCGGCCGGAACTGGCTGGACTGTGGGACGACGTGATCTATCTCCACACTGCCGAGTCGGCCGCCATCACACGCGGTATCACCCGCGATGCTGAGGCGCTCGGCGGCGAGGAAGCAGCTCGAGCCGCGTTCGAGTTGCGATACATGGCGGCCTGTCGCCTGTATCTGGCCGAGCAGTCTCCGCGCGTCCGAGCGTCGATCGTCGTCGACAACACCGATGTCAGTCGTCCGATCATCGACCGGATTCGCTCCAGCTAACTCTGTGCTGTCGGCAACTCGGCCCGAAGTAACTGCTCGGCGCTACGGCGCCGACTGGTCCATCGTGACGAGCGCGCCGATGATCGCCTGCGCATCCTCCTGGGCCGTCGACTGCCACGGCGCCGTCGCCTTGTGGATTCGGAGCGAGGCGATCCCATGCAGCACGCTCCACACCTGCATCGCGCGCGCCGCGTCGGCGTCCGGATCGAGGTCGGTGAGGGTGGCGCCCAGTTGTCCGAGCAGATCCAGCCCGGGTCCGGAGCCGGCGTCCGGCGACGGATCCGGCCGCTCGAACAGCAGTTGGTAGGCACCGGAATGGTCGGCGGCCCAGCCGAGGTAGGCGTCGATCATCGACGTCAGGCGGGCGTCGGGGCCGTCGTCGGGACTCACCGCCGCAGCGAGGGCGGCGCGCAGTCGGGCGAACAACTCCGCGGTCACCGCATACATCAGCGCCGCCTGCGACTCGAAGTGCATGTAGACCGCGCTGGGCGCCACGCCGCACGACCGCGCGATCGCCCGCAACGACGGATCGCCGGCCGCGGCCGGATCCAGCAGCAATTCGATCGCCGCGTCGACCAGTTCCGAGCGCAGCCGTTCGCCGCCGCCGCGTTCGGCACGCCTTCTCGTCCCGCTCACCGGGCCTCCTTGACACGAGTAACTGAACAGGTGTTCAGTGTAGCTCACTGAACACCTGTTCACCTAGGAGGAGTCCATGCACGACCTGTCCGGATCGACGGCACTGATCACCGGCGCCAGCAGCGGGATCGGCGCCGAGTTCGCCGCCCAACTCGCCCGCCGCAACTGCGATCTGCTACTCGTCGCCCGCCGCGAAGACCGGCTCCGCGAGCTGGCCGACCGCCTGACCGCAGAACACGGAGTGCGCGTCCAGGTGCTGGCCGCCGATCTCGCCGACGCGAGCGCCCTCCGATCGCTCCTCACCCGACTTGACGGCACGGACGTCGACGTCTTGATCAACAACGCCGGCTTCGCCACCCACGGCGCCTTCGCCGAACAGGATCGGCAGCGGCAACTCGACGAGGTCGCGGTCAACGTGACGGCCGTCGTCGCCCTGACGCGTGCGCTGCTGCCCGGCATGATCTGGCGCGACCGCGGAGTCGTCGTCAACGTCGCCTCGACCGCGGCCTTCCAGCCGATCCCGTTCATGGCCGTCTACGGAGCCACCAAAGCATTCGTGCTCTCGTTCACCGAGGGGCTGTGGGGGGAGACGGAGAAGACCGGAGTCGACGTCCTGGCCCTGTGCCCGGGTGCCACCGAAACCGAATTCTTCGACGTGGCGGGCGAATCGGCGAGCGTCGGCGCTCGTCAGACTCCGGCGGCGGTGGTCGCAACCGCGCTGACCGCGATCGACCGCAAGCGGACGCCGCCGAGCGTCGTCTCCGGCGTCGGCAATCGCTGGTCGACGCGCGTGCCGCGCCTGCTGTCTCGCCGCGCGACGATCCGGGTCACTCGGAATCTTGTTGCCCCGCAATGACCTTCGGTGCCGCCACGCTTGATGGTGCCGTAAACCGCGCACACCACGAGGCCGGTCTTCACGACGTCGCGGCGAACGCCGTTCGACGGAATCGCCGACAGTGTCTTCGTGAGTGCGCAGACGATGCGACGAGCGATGGCAAGGTCCGGATTCTGTCAGACTCCCGGAGCAGAATGGAGGTCGACGCCACACCCGGCGCCCGACGTCCCGGCGAAGGAGAGAGCGATGCCGCAGAAGATCGTGCCGAACATCTGGTTCGACGGTAACGCGGAGGAGGCCGTCGAGTTCTACGCGCGCATCCTGCCCAACACCACCGGCCGCATCCTGGTCCGCTACCCGGAGACCGGACTGCCGGATTTCCAGCGGGAGATGGCGGGCAAGCCGCTCACCGCGGAGATCGTGATCGACGATTACCAGATCGTCTTCATCAACGCGGGGCCCGAGTTCACCCCCACCCCGGCGATCAGCTTCATGCTCAATTTCGACCCGTCCCGGGATCCGGATGCCGCGTCCTCACTCGATCGCACCTGGGCTGGTCTGCTCGACGGCGGTGAGGCGCTGATGGAGATCGGGGAGTATCCGTTCAGTCCGCGGTACGGCTGGATCCGCGACCGCTACGGCGTCACCTGGCAGCTGATCCTGACCAACCCCGACGGTGAACCACGCCCGTTCGTCATGCCGTCGATGCTCTTCTGCGGTGCAGCCCAGAACAAGGCCAAGGAGGCGATCGCCAGGTACACCGCACTGTTCCCGGATTCGGCCGTCGGCATGGTGGTCGAGTACACGACCGCGACCGGTGCGGCGAACGCCGACTCGGTGATGTTCGGCGATTTCACGCTGGCCGGGCAGTGGTTCGTGGCCATGGACTCGATCGATGAGAAGGACTTCACCTTCGGCTGCGGGGTGTCGTACCAGGTGAACTGTGCCGATCAGGCGGAGATCGACCACTACTGGGCGGCACTGTCGAGGGTGCCCGAGGCGGAGCAATGCGGTTGGTGCGCCGATGAATTCGGCGTCAGCTGGCAGGTGGTGCCAGCGGGGGCCGAAGCGATGGTGATGACCCCGGGGGCATACCAGGCCATGATGGGCATGAAGAAGATTGTCATCGCCGATTTCCCCGGGTGATTGGCGGTTCGACGACGGTGCACCCTCGGCTACTACTGGAACGAGAAGCTCTACTTTTGCCCGGACGGCCGCGATGAGACGAGCATCGCCGCGCCCGGGAAGGGCAGCGCCGAGACCAGTGCGTCGCCTGATCGCATCCGGGCAGTCTTAGCGCGGAGGTGCGCTGTCCGCTTGGGCGGTCGACCGATGGGTGACCGTCGCACGGGGGTCGTCGTCGACCAGTTCTAGGAGCTGGCCCTCGGCGAGCGATTCGGCGGTGATCTCCTCCTGCACCGAGGTGGCCAGCGGCTTCTCCTCCACGAAGAGCAGCACGATCAGGGCGATCGCCGCGATGGGCACCAGGAACAGGAAGATCGGCAGCAGCGCCTCGTTGTAGGCGTGAATGATCGGCTGGCGGATCTCCTCGGGCAGGGCGGTGACGCCGGCCGGGGTCAGATGCTGGCGGAAGGCATCGCCGTCGCCGCCGGCCGCGATCGGGCTGCCGGCCAGTTTCTCCGACAGCAGCGTGATCAGTCGAGTGGCGAAGACCGAACCGACGATGGCCGAGCCGAGTGTGGCGCCGACCTGGCGGAAGTAGTTGCTCGCGGCCGTCGCCGTGCCGACGATCCGTCCGGGGAATGAGTTCTGCACGATCAGCGTGAGGATCTGCAGGCCCAGACCGATACCGATACCGATGACGGCGAGGTAGGTGCACATCAGCCAGGTGGGGCTCTCCACCTGCAGTGTCGAGAGCAGGCCGAGACCGACGCCGAGCACGATGGAGCCGGCGATCGGGAACAGCTTGTACTTGCCCGATGCGCTGACCATCCGGCCGGAGACCACCGACGCGACCAGCAGGCCGCCCATCATCGGGATCATCAGCAGGCCGGCGACGGTCGCGGTGACGCCGGTGACCATCTGGATGTACGTCGGCATGTAGCCGAGCGCACCGAACATCGCGATGCCGATCGCCAGCGCGGCGATGGTGGTCAGCGTGAAGTTGCGGTCCCGGAACAGGGCCATCGGGATCACCGGGTTCACGGCGCGCAGTTCGGCCCAGCAGAATGCGGCGGCCAGCACCACGGTGGCCACGATCAGACCGATGATCTGCGGCGACAGCCACGCATAGGTGCTGCCTCCCCAGGTGCACACCAGAACCAGCGCGGTGGTGGCCGCGGCGACCAGCGCCATGCCCAGGTAGTCGAGCTTCGGTCGTTCGGTGAGTTCCTTCTTCGGCAGGTTCAGGAAGACGAAGCAGGCGATCATCGCGATCAGGCCGAGGGGAACGTTCATCCAGAACGCCCAGCGCCAGCCCGGTCCCTCGGTGAGCCAGCCGCCGAGCAGGGGGCCGGCCACGGAGGCGACGGCGAAGACCGCGCCGATGGCGCCCATGTAGCGACCGCGGTCGCGGGCGGGCACCACGTCGGCGATCGCCGCCTGCGACAGGATCATCAGACCGCCGCCGCCCAGGCCCTGCAGCACGCGCGCGACGATCAGGATCTCGATGTTCCCAGCGAGGGCGCCGACCACCGAGCCGACGATGAAGACCGCGATCGCCGCCATGAGGACGGGACGGCGACCCAGCAGGTCGCTGATCCGGCCGTACATCGGCATCACGACGGTGCTCGCCAGAATGTAGGCGGTGATGACCCAGGTCATCTGGTCGACACCGTCGAGCTCGCCGACGATGGTCGGCAGGGCCGTGGACAGGACGGTCTGGTTCAGCGAGGCCAGGAGCATCGCCACCATCAGGCCGATGAAGAGATACAGAATGCTGCGGTCGGGTTTGGCTTCCGCCTCCGCCGCGGCGGTGGTTCCGGGCTGTGTCATGCGAACTCTTTCAGTGCGTGTCGAAAAGCGGCCATCGCCTTGGTGATGGCGGCGGGATCGGGATCGTCGAGGATGTCGGGGTCGTCGTGATGGGCGAACCGGAGCACCGCTCCGGCCAGCAGAATGAGGGCGCGCGCACTGTCGCCGGCGCGGGGCGAGGCCGCCTGCTCCAGCCGCTCGCTGAGCACGGTGACGAGCAGTTCCTGCGTGGTGTCGCGGTATGCGCGGATCCGTTCCACCAGTTCGGGATGCGCGGCGATCAGCGTCTGCAGTGCGGCGCTGGGCTGCGCGCCGTTCGCTGCCATGGTGGCCACGGTCAGATTCAGGGCGGCGTCGAACCGGCTGCTGGGCGGGCTGTCGTGGTCAGTGGCGACGACGGGTTCGAGGAAGGTCTCGAGGGCGCGCGGCGGAATCTGCGGCTCGCGGATGCCCAGGATCGCGTCCTCCTTGCACGGGTAGTAGTTGAAGAACGTGCGACGGGAGACGCCGGCGCGCTCGGCGATGTCGCTCACGGTGGCGGCAGCCAGCCCGTCGCGCACCGCCAGTGCGACGGCCGCCTCGTGGATGCGGCGGTAAGTCTGGGCGCGCTTGTGTTCGCGTGTTCCCTCGGCCGCAGATTCTTGCACCAGTGCATTATTGCACTGGTGCAACTTTAGGGTCAAGGCGCGGATCTACAGTGGTGGGCATGCCCGCTCTCGTGCTCGATGTCTGCGTCGTCAATCAGCTGCTCCCGGACGCCGGGAGCGTCGGCGTCACCGCCATCGACAAGCGGCCGGTCGCCGGGTCGGTCAAGGCCGGACCGTACGGGCTGTACGCCGACGTCCAGGCCGATCGCAAGCACCACGGTGGCCTCGACAAGGCGATCTACGTCTACGCCGACGAGGACGCGGAGTACTGGGCGGCCGAGCTCGGCCGCGACCTGCCAGCCGGCTGGTTCGGTGAGAACCTGCGCGTGCGCGGTATCGACACCTCCGGCGCGCGGATCGGGGAGCGGTGGCGCATCGGCGAGAAGCTGGAGGTGGCGGTGACCAGTCCGCGGATCCCGTGCCAGACCTTCGCCCGGTGGGTCGGGGGCGACGACGAGCGAGGCTGGGTGAAACGCTTCATGCACGCCGGACGCCCGGGCCTCTACCTGCGCGTGCTGACCCCCGGGTCGGTCGCGGCGGGGGAGACGATCGAGATCGTCGAACGTCCGGAGGACGCACCGACCATCGCCGACGAGTTCGGCTTCGCCCCGGCCTGACCCGTCACCGTCTGGGCGTCGCCGTCTCATCCTCGAGGATGAGACGGCACCGAGCAGAATCGGTCGTCCGGCCGATGACCGGAGGGGTCCCACCGGGCTGAACTGGTGGTCATGTCACCACGAATCCTGACTCACCGACTCGTCTCCACCCTCGCCCTCGCCGCAGCGATCGGCACCCTGGGCATCGCGTGCCTGACGCCGCCGCGCGCCGACGCCGGCCGCGGACCCTACGACGGTCGCACCGTCGTCTGGGGAACCTGCAACGAAGACCGCACCGACCTCGGCCCAGACGTGCAGTGCGGCACCCTCGCCCTGCCGGTCGATTGGACCGACCCATCCGGCGAGCAGTTCACCACGCGCGTCTATCGGCAGCCGGCCTCGGGGCGCAGCCGGGGCACGATCCTCGACTTTCCGAGTGGCCCGGGCGCGACCGCCGACATCGCCTTCGCGACCTGGCGGGAACTCGTCCCCGACTACGACCTCATCGGCATAGACCCGCGCGGCGTCGCCGACACCGCACCGATCACCTGCTCGGCGTCGAGCATCCTGGCTGCGCCGACGGTGACACCCGCCGATCGGGCGGAGTTCGAGCGGACGAGAAAGGCCCGCGAGGCGGTGGCGCAGTCGTGCCGGACCGAGCCGGCGAGCCTGCTCGAGCATCTGGACACCCACAGCAGCGCACGCGACGCGGAAGCCTTCCGCCGGGCCGCCGGGGTGGGTCCGGTGATCGTCGGCGGCACCTCCTACGGCACGCTGCTGGGCGCCCGTTACCTGGAGTTGTTCGGCGATCAGGCGCGCGGAGCGATCTTCGACGGCGTCATGGACCCGAACCTGACCGGCCCGGAGTTTCAGCGCACCGCCGCGCAGGGTCTGCAGAACCTGTTCGACGAGTTCGCGCGGTGGTGCGCGGGGGACAGGTCGTGTGCGCTGCGCGGCCGGGACGTCTCGAAGGTCTTCGCGCAGGCCCGACGGCAGGGGGCGGAGGGTGCGATTCCCGGCACCACCATGATGGGCGTCGCCTTCGACGAGGCCGGAGTGGTTCAGGCCTTCGAGCTCACTGCCGGTCAGAACGACTTCGCCGGCGCAGCCACGGCGATCAAGGCCATGGCGCGCGGCAAGAACCCGAACCCGCCCGAGCCCGACGCCGCGGCAGCGGCCGATACCGGGGACGCCGGCGACCGGTTTCCGTACGCGGGACGTGCCCTCTGCGCGGACTTCGGCCTGGGCATCAGCGATCTGGAGACGGCGCGCACCACGGCGACGGCGGCCCGCCGGCGCGACATCCCGTTCTCGACGAACGCCTACTCCTTGACTGTTCACTGCGCCGGGACGCCGCGACCGTCGACCGCGGCGTCTGCAGGTGCCGGCGCCCGCGGCGACTTCCCGATCCTGCTGCTGAGTCACCGGTACGACGCCGCCACCCCGATCGCCTGGGCGAATGCGGTGGCAGGCCGACTCGGCGGCCGGGCCCGGCATCTGGTGGCCGAGGGCGTCGGACACGGTGACGCGACATCCGATCCGGCGATCCGCAGCGCCGTGCTGGCCTACCTGGCCGTGCGAGGTGCGTAGCCCGGGGCGGCGTGGCCGAAGCCGGCGGGTCCGCCGGCTGATGCGAGGCGCCCGTGGCACCGTAGGGGCATGGTGATGATCGGCCGCAGGTTCGTCGCCGACCCGCTGGCTCTTCCGGGCCTGGACCGCTGGTCGGTGGCCGGTGACGCGGCGATCGGGCTGTTCGCCATGTTCGTCGTGGTGATGACCGAGGGCGGTCTCGGTCCGGTGCCGGTGATCGTGGGGGTCCTCGTCGGGCTCGCGCTGATGTGCCGCCGCGCGGCGCCGTCGGCGATGATGGCGCTCGCTCTGGCCTCGGCGGTCATCCAGGTGGTGACCCGCGACATCACGGTCAGCGCCTCGCTGCTCTACGCGGTGCTCTTCTACACCGCGGGCGCGCACCCGAACAGCCGGGTGCGGGGCGGCTCGCTGGCGGTGGCGCTCGCCGGATCGGCGGTCGCGGCGTGGGCGATGCCGCGGTCGCCGGTCCTGGCTCCGGTCGAGGAGCAGATCCCGCTCTCCGAGACGATCCTCGGCTTCGTGGGTGTCGCGGTGCTGCTCGTCGGCGGCTGGACGCTGGGTTTCGTCGCCTACCAGCGGCGCAGCATGGAACAGGCCCGGGTCGCCGAACAGATCTCGGAGCTTGAACGAGACCGGCTCCTGGATCTGTACGACGAGCAGGCGCGACGCTCGGAACTCGCGCGGGACGTGCACGACGTCGTCGCCCACAGCCTCGCAGTGGTCGTGGCGCAGGCCGAAGGCGCCCGCCTGGTCTTCGACCAGAATCCCCAGGCGGTGAAGGAGTCGCTGGCGGTGATCGCCGGCACGGGCCGGCAGGCGCTGGCGGACGTGCGCGGCGTACTCGACGAACTCCGCAGCACCGGGACCGTCGCCGAACACGACCGCGACGATCGTCGCGCCCTCTACGAACGGATGGGCGCGGCGGGGATGGTTTTGCGCCATAGCGAGACCGGCGACCCGGCGACGGTCTCGGCCTCCACGGTGCGGGTGGCCGCCGCGGTCCTGACCGAGGCGCTCACCAACGCCCTCAAGTACGCCGATCTGGCCGAACCGGTGCGCGTGGCGCACGAGTGGACCGACGGCGGCTGCCGGCTCGCCGTCGTGAACGCCATCTCGGCAACACCGCTGGCCCCCGGCGGTGCCGGACACGGGCTGCGCGGGATGGCCGAACGGGCCGAGCTGGCCGGCGGTACGCTGACCAGCGCCGTCGTCGACGGTGAATGGCGTGTCGAGCTGGTGATACCGGCTTCGGTGGAGGGACGGTCATGATCCGGGTGGCGCTCGTCGACGATCAGCCGCTCTTTCGCGGGGGCATCGCCATGATCCTGGGCAGTCAGCCCGATTTCGAGGTCGTCGCCGAGGAGTCCTCGGCCGCTGGGCTGTCGGCCATGGTGGCCACGGCCTCGCCCGACGTGATCCTGATGGATGTGCGCATGCCCGGGATCGACGGGATCACCGCCACCGCCGCGCTGCTCGCCGAGTTCGGCGACGCCGCGCCGAGGGTGCTGGTGCTGACCACCTTCGACGTCGACGAGGCGGCCGCCCGCGCGATCGAGGCCGGGGCGAGCGGCTTCGTCCTCAAAGATGCGCAGCCGGACCTGCTGATCGCGGCGATCCGGGCGGTGGCCGACGGCAGTCAGGTGGTGGCCGCGACAGCGACCCGGCAGCTGTTCGAGCGCCATCGGGCGCCCGCCGCCGGGCCGGGACCCGAGTACGAGGCGCTGACGACCCGGGAGCGGGAGATCCTGCTGCGGGCCGCGCAGGGCCTCTCGAACGCGGAGATCGCCGAGGCCGAGTTCCTCTCCGAGGCGACGGTGAAGAGCCACATCTCGCGCATCCTCGCCAAGCTCTCGCTGCGCGACCGGGTTCAGCTGGTCGTATACGCCTACGAACACCGTCTAGTCTGAGCCCGCACGACAAAAACCCCGCCCTCAGTCTGTGCTGAGGGCGGGGCTTTTTCTGCTCCCCCAATTGGACTCGAACCAATAACCTGCCGATTAACAGTCGGCTGCTCTGCCAATTGAGCTATGGGGGATTGCAGTCCTTCCGAACCGAGATGGAACTTTATCGCATTGCTCCATACTGACCAAAACGGCTGGTCACGGCGCTTCTTCGGACCAGATGCCGGCGGCCTCGAGGTGGGCGACGAGGCGTGCGGCGCCGTCGGTGAACTGGACGGCCAGGGCGGCCGCCGCGGCGGCCGGGTTGCGGTCGCGGTAGGCGGCAATCAGATCGTCGTGGCTCGACAGCGCCACCCGCGCCCAGTCCGGATCGGAGGTGTACAGCCGGTGCGGGGTGTACCGCGTCGCCGACAGCAGGAACCAGGCGAGCTTGGTGGATCCGCTGATCCGGTTGTGGGTCCGGTGGAACTCGAACTCGGCGTCGGTGATCGCCGCCGGATCGCCATCGGCGACGGCCGCGCGGAGCCGGTCGTTGGCGGCGGTCAGGGCGGTGAGTCCGTCGTCGTCGATCATCGTTGCGGTGCGACGCGCGATCCGGGTGGCCAGCTGGCTCTGCAGCCAGAAGATGTCCTCGACGTCGGTGCGCGAGAGTGCGGCCACCACATAGCTGCGGTGCGGCGCGGCCTCGACCATCCCGTCGCCGCGCAGCGTGAGCAGGGCCTCGCGCACCGGCGTCACGCTGACGCCGAGTTCGGCGGCGGTCTCGTCCATCCGGATCGGGGTGCCGGGGGTCAGCTCGGCGGTCATGATCCGGTGCCGGAGCACCGCGGCGATCTCCTCGGACAGCTGCGGGCGGCGCCGCAGCCGGCCGGCGGAATCAGAGACCATAGGTCTTACTGATGATGTCGCGCTGGATCTCGTTGGTGCCGCCGAAGACGGTGGAGATGATGGCCCCGCGCATCAGGCGCTCGGCGTCGAACTCGGTCGCGTAGCCGTAGCCGCCCATCATCTGCATGCCGTCGATGGTCATCGCCTTGCTGACCTCGGTGGCCTTGAGCTTCACCATCGACGCCTCGCGCGGCATCATCTTGCCGGGGTTCGCATCCGCGTCGCGGGCGACGGCGTAGATCAGTTCCTTGGTGGCGGCGATCTCGGTGGCGTGATCGGCGATCCGATGCCGCAGCGCCTGGAAACTGCCGATCGGGCGGCCGAACTGCTTGCGCTCCTTGATGAAGGTGAGCGTGTCGTCGAACGATCGCTCGGCGATGCCCAACTGCATGGCGGCGAGGATCAGGCGCTCGGTGTTCAGCCCGGCCATCAGCTGTATCCAACCGTTGCCGACCTGGCCGACGACGGCCGAATCGGGCACGAAGCAGTCGGTGAAGTAGAGGTCGTTCACCTCCTTGCCGCCGAGCGTGTCGATCTGCCGGATCTCCAGACCCGCGGTGCCGGCCGGGATGTGGAACTGGGTCAGGCCCTCGTGCTTGCCGCCGGAGCGGTCGGTGCGGGCGATCAGCAGGATCGACTTCGCGAAGTGCGCGTTGGAGCACCAGGTCTTCTGCCCGTTGATCTTCCAGCCGCCGTCCACCTTGTCGGCGCGGCAGGTCAGGGCGCCGACGTCGGATCCCGCCTCGGGCTCGGACATCGAGATCGACAGCGAGTCGCCGGCGATGACCCCGGCCAGCACCTCGCGCTTGAGCGGATCGTCGGCGAACTTCTCGTACGCCGCGGAGGTGATCAGGGTGGGGCCGATGCCGCCGATCGGTGCCTGTCCGCGCATCGATTCTTCGAGCAGGATGCACAGCTCCACGTTGCCCGCGCCGCCCCCGCCGTACTCCTCGGCGACGTTGATTCCGGCCCAGCCCAGCTCGGCCATCTTGCGGTAGAGCGCCTCGGAGTGGTTCTCCTCGCCGCCCCTGGTCCACTTGTCGCGCTGGGCGCGCGTCCCCGTCTCCCGCTTGCAGAAATCGGCGACCGCCTGGGCGAAGGCGGTCTGTTCCGGGGTGAAGGTGACCATGTGGAGCTCCTGTAATTGCGTCGAGTGTTCCTATCACATATATGTGATAACAATCGTTCGCACAAGTGCTTTCGGGGAACGTGTGCCGGGCCCGGCTACATTGGTGCGCATGTCGAGCACTGCAGACGAGCCCGAATCCGGCGTTCCGGCCCGGACCGTGATGACCTCGGCCGAGCGGGAAGAACTGCTCGCGGCGAACCGCCGGGCCCGCGACGAGCTCCGCGCCAAGGAAGCGGCGAAGAAGGAGGCGGCGAAGAAGGGCGACGGCGCGCCGGTCGGCACCGCCGGCGACCCGGACGGTGGCGACGCGGATGGTGGCGACGCGGGCGGTGAAGGTCTGACTCGCGGGCGGTCGGCGGGCGGTGCGGGGGAGCGGCCCGACCGCTCGGCCGCTCCGGCTGCACAGCGGTCCTGGCGTCGGGCGGCCCTGGCACTCGGAGCGCTCGCACTCATACTGGCGGTGGCCACCGGAGTGCTGGCCTACCTGTACGCCGCCGGCGACGACGGCCTCGGTCCGGACTCCGGACTCGGGCAGTCGGCGCTGCAGGACGGCCAGCGGTACGCCGAGCAGATCGTCACCTATTCGGCCGGCGACTACTCGGCGCTCGACAAGCAGATCCGGGCGATCTCCACGCCCGAGTTCGCCGATCGGTACATCCAGAGCTCGCAGGAGGCGCGCAAGGGGAACGACGAGGCGAAGGCCTCGTCGACCGCGACCGCGCGGGCGGCCGGACTGCAGTCGATCAGCGCCGACAAGGCCGAGGTGCTGGT
>CAZEOP010000047.1:11681-18133 GCA_964513715.1 uncultured Gordonia sp. | reverse complement strand
TCTTCTTCCGCGACCAGGACATCGTCGTCGTCGGCGGCGGCGACTCGGCGATGGAGGAGGCCACCTTCCTCACCAAGTTCGCCCGCAAGGTGACCCTGATCCACCGGCGCGAAGAGTTCCGCGCGTCCAAGATCATGCTGGAGCGCGCCCGCGCGAACCCCAAGATCGAATTCCTCACCAACGCCACCGTGAGCGAGGTGCGCGGCGACGGCGGCGTCAGCGAACTGGTCGTCACCGACACCCGCACCGGCGAGAACACCGTGATGCCGGCCACCGGCATGTTCGTCGCGATCGGGCACGACCCGCGCAGCGAACTGGTCCGGGGCCAGGTGTCCCTGGACGACGACGGTTACGTCCAGGTGCAGGGTCGCACCACCTACACCGACGTCCCCGGCGTCTTCGCGTGTGGCGACCTGGTGGATCACACCTACCGCCAGGCCATCACCGCGGCCGGCAGCGGCTGCAGTGCGGCGATCGACGCCGAGCGCTGGCTCGCCGCCCGCGAGGCCTGAGCCACTACCGATCAGAACCCGCTACGAGCAACCCCGAACAAGCACCGGGGAGAAAGAGAGCACCAGTGAGCGCGCACACCATCGACGTCACCGACGCCACCTTCCGGGAGCAGGTGCTGGAATCGGATAAGCCGGTCCTGGTGGACTTCTGGGCCACCTGGTGCGGTCCGTGCAAGATGATCGCCCCGGTCGTCGAGGAGATCGCCCGGGATCACGGCGACCGGCTGGTGGTCGCCAAGGTCGACGTGGATGCCAACCCCCTCGTCGCCCGTGATCTGCAGATCATGGCGGTTCCGAGCCTGCTCGTCTTCTCCGGCGGCAAGACGGTCTCGACCATGCGCGGCGTCAAGTCCAAGGCCGCGATTCTCCGGGAGATCGAGCCGCTGCTCAAGGATTCCTGACAGCGGATCCAAGGTCCCGATTCGCCTCGTTCATTTGTCGGGCCCCGCGCGGACCTGAGAGAATGGGGGAACAAGTGACGTCGCCCCCGCAGCCGGTCACTCGTGCCCGGGGAGCGACGGCGTGTGTGAGGAAGCAGGTAATCAATGGCAGCGTTGCGTCGGGGCGATCACGGCACCGCGGTCGCCGAGATCCGCGAGATGCTGACCGGCCTCGGGCTGCTCCCGGCGATCGCGGAGAGCGGCGGTCGGCACTCCCTGCCCGCCGACGACGTCTTCGACGCCGCCTGTGAGGGCGCGGTCCGGCACTTCCAGCAGCAGCGCGGCCTGATGGCCGACGGCATCGTCGGCACCGCCACCTACACCGCCCTGCGCGAGGCCACCTATCGGCTCGGCAGCAGGGTGCTGACCTACCGGCTCTCGGCCCCGATGACCGGCGACGACGTCGCCACCCTGCAGAGCCGGCTGCAGAACCTCGGCTTCTACCACGGTCTGGTCGACGGCAGCTTCGACGAGGACACGCACAACGCGGTGTGCCTCTACCAGACCGAGTACGGCCTGCAGCCCGACGGCATCTGCGGCCCGGACACGCTGCAGTCACTCAACCGACTCGGCGCCCGCGTCACCGGCGGCTCCCCGCACGCGATCCGCGAGGAGGAGTACGTCCGGCAATCCGGCCCGCAGCTGACCGGCAAGCGCATCCTCATCGATCCGTGCAGCCAGGACGTCGGCGAGTCGGAGAAGGCGATCCTGTGGGATCTGGCCTCCCGGCTGGAGGGCCGGATGTCGGCCGCAGGTATGACGACCTTCCTTTCCCACGACGGTTCCTCGGCGCCGTCCGATGAGGAGCGCGCGCGGGTCGCCAACATGATCGGTGCCGATCTGATGATCGCGCTGCGCCTCGGCCACTATCCCAATGCCCGCGCCAACGGGGCGGCCACGTTCTACTTCGGCACCCACCACGGCTCGTACTCCACCATCGGCCGGAATCTGGCCGGCTACATCCAGCGCGAGGTCTGCGCCCGCACCCCGCTGCTCGACTGCCGGGTGCACGAGCGAACCTGGAATCTGTTGCGGCTCACCAGGATGCCGACGGTGATTCTGGAGGCCGGCTATGCGACCAACCCCGGCGACGCCCAGTTGCTGAGCACCGCCGAATACCGCGACACCATCGCCGAGGCCATCCTCGTCGCGGTGAAGCGACTGTATCTGCAGGGCAACAACGATCGGCCGACGGGCACTTACACCTTTGCCGATCTTCTTGCGGCAGAACAGCTTCCGTACTGATCCCGACCACCACCCGAGTCCCGATCACGACCCGAGTGCGCGCCGGGCGCGGCCGACGGTGCTCGCGTCTACCCGTTCCGGCTCAGCAACTGCCTTGCAGGGCAACGGTTTCCGCGACGACGAGCTTCTCCAGGGCCCGTTCCACCTGACTCTTCCAGCCCAGGTCCGTGTCCAGATCGAGCCGCAGTCGGGGCAGGTACTGATCGTCGGCCACCACCTCGAAACCCGAGTCCCGGAGGAACCGGGTCGGCATCAGGCAATCGTCGCAGACATTGCCGGACACACCGCCGCCGAGCAGCAGGGTCACCAGGTCCTCCGCGAGCTCGGAATCACTCTCGGTGTACCCGAACGCCTCGATCGCGCGCACCCCGCGACCGATCACGTCGGCCACCACCGCATCGACCAGTAGCGGCGCGGCCTCGGCGAAGCCGGGCTCGGTGGTGATCTTGGTCAGCAGCACCGCATCCGGGCTCACCGGGGCGGTGGGGAAGCGTTTGGCCCGCGGCACCCGGCTGGGCGGCGCATAGAACGCCGAGCCGACGACCCGCCCGGTCGTCGACTCCACGGCGATCTGACAGCACGAGCCCCACTCGAGCAGCAGTCCGGAGATCCAGGCCTCCTTGTCGAACTCGCTCTCGAAGCCGCCGGGCGCACCGGTCAGGATCTCGTCGAGGGTGTCGCTGACGGCCTCGGGGTCGACCTCCCAGAAGACGCATCGCCGGGTGTGCCGGGGGAGGGCATCGAAGCCGTCCAACTCCAGTGCCGAGATCGACACACCCATCGTCGTTCCGCCTCTTCTCGCGCCCGAATCGCGTCCGTCACTGTGACGTTTCGGGCTGGTACCTGCGGGTCCTGGTCCTACTGCCGGAATTATCCCTACTTTTTGGCGATCACGTCCACGATGCGTTCGAGGTCTTCCACCGAGCCGAACTCGATGACGACCTTGCCCTTCCGCTTCGACAGGCTCACCGAGACCTTGGTGTCCAGTCGATCGGACAGCCGATCGGCCACGTCCTGCAGACCCGGCATCACCATCGGCCGCCGTTTGGCCTTGGCCGGGGTATCCGGAACGCCCTCGTGGTTGGCGAGCGTCACCGCCTCTTCGGTGGCGCGCACCGACATTCCCTCGGCCACGATCCGCGCCGCGAGGGCTTCCTGGGCCTCGCTACCCGCATCCAGGCCGAGCAGGGCACGCGCGTGGCCGGCCGACAGCACGCCCGCGGCGACTCGTCGCTGGACCGGGATCGGCAGCTTCAGCAAGCGGATCATGTTCGTGATGACCGGGCGCGAGCGACCCAGCCGGGTGGCCAGTTCCTCGTGTGTCACGTCGAACTCTTCGAGCAGCTGCTGATACGCCGCCGCCTCTTCGAGCGGGTTCAACTGTGCCCGGTGAATGTTCTCCAGCAGAGCGTCACGGAGCAGATCGCCATCACTCGTCTGCCGGATGATCGCCGGGATCGCGTCGACGCCGACACGAGTGCTGGCGCGCCAGCGACGCTCGCCCATGATGAGCTGATAACGAATGCCGTCGGCCTTGGGGCGGGGCAACTCACGGACCACGATCGGCTGCATGAGGCCGAATTCGCGGATGGAGTGCTCCAGCTCGGCGAGGGCTTCCTCGTCGAAGACGCTGCGCGGCTGCTGCGGGTTCGGCTCGATCTGGGCGGGCGGGATCTCCCGGTAAATCGCACCCATCTCCTCGGCAGCCGTCGTCTCGGCAGCCGGCACCCCCGGGGCCGGGCCGGAGCCGCCGCCGATCACCACATCGGCCGCGGCCGAGCCCATCCGGGTCGCGTTGATGCCGCTGCCCGGCGCGGCAGCGTTCTCGCCGTCCGTGGGACCGGTCGGAATGAGGGCCGCCAAACCCCGCCCGAGGCCCCCCCGCTTCTGATTGTCGCGTGCACTCATGCCTGCTCCTTCACCACCTGCATCGCCAGTTCCCGGGCCGCGTCGAGATAGCTCATCGCACCGCGCGAACCCGGATCGTAGGCGATGATCGTCATGCCGTAGCCGGGCGCCTCGGAGACCTTCACACTGCGCGGAATGATCGTCTGCAGAACCTTGTCGCCGAAGTGCGAGCGAACCTCGTCGGCCACCTGATCGGCCAGCTTGGTCCGAGCGTCGTACATGGTGAGCAGGATCGTCGAGACGTGCAGTTCGCGGTTGAGATGTGCCTGTACCAATTCGATGTTCCGCAGCAGCTGCCCCACGCCCTCGAGGGCGTAGTACTCGCACTGAATCGGGATCAGCACCTCCCGAGCAGCCACCATCGCGTTCACGGTCAACAGGCCGAGAGAGGGCGGGCAGTCGATGAGGACATAGTCGATACCGAACTCGCGAAGCACCTCCGGGTCCAGTGCATTGCGCAGCCGGCTCTCCCGAGCGACCACCGAGACGAGCTCGATCTCCGCGCCCGCCAGATCGAGAGTCGAGGGAACGCAGTAGAGATTGTCGTTCGCGGGGGAGCGCTGAATCGCGTCGCGCAGCGGCACATCGTCCAGCAGCATCTCGTAGACCGAGTTCATGCCCGGCTGCCGATGATCGATACCCAGCGCCGTGCTCGCATTGCCCTGCGGGTCCAGGTCGATCACGAGGACGCCCAGACCGTGCAACGCGAGACCCGCCGCGAGGTTCACCGCCGACGTGGTCTTGCCGACCCCGCCCTTCTGATTGGCGACAGTCATGATGCGCGGCGCCGGCGGCCGGGGGAGGGTGCCGGTACCGCCGGGCGTCAAGATCTGACTGGCCCGCGCCGCGGCCGCGGCGATCGGGGTATCTGCGTAGCTGTCGTCCGCTGTTTCACGTGGAACTGGGTTCACCGCATCCTGCCCGGTCTGCTCGTCGCGGCTCGCGGCATGCCGAGGCACCGCACCGCTCTGTCGCGTCTTGTCTTCATTCTGCGTCCTGCGCCCGAACGACACCACTGCTCAACTCTTCCTCTTCTGACGGCGCTCGGCCCGCTTGGCCGCCCGCCGGTCTTCCGCCGTCTCGATCCGGCTGCCGATGATCACGGTCGACGGCTCGAGCAGCATCGCGCCGACCTCGCGGACTCGCAGGTCGGTGATGCCCAGGCGCTCGACGGCCGCGCCGTGCTCGGCGATTTCCTGAATCGCGGTGCGCCCCTTGAGGGCCACCAGGGAGCCGCCGGGCCGAATCAGGGGAGCGGACCAGCGAGCCAGCCGATCCAGCGGTGCGACGGCCCTCGACGTGACCACGTCGGCTCCGCCCGACTGCTCGATGACGCTCTTCTCCTCGGCCCGCCCCCGGATCACCGTGACGTTGTCCAAGGATAGTCGTTGCACCACCTCTTCCAGAAAAACGGTGCGACGCAGCAGCGGGTCCACCAAGACAACCGTGAGGTCCGGCCTGGCGATCGCCAGCGGGATACCCGGGAAGCCCGCGCCACTGCCGATGTCGATCACCCGGAGATCCGATCCGATGGCCTCTCCCACCACTGCGCTGTTGAGTATGTGGCGGGTCCACAGCCGCCCCGGTTCACTCGGACCGATCAGGCCGCGCAGCACACCCTCCTCGGTGAGGATCTGGACGTACTCGTCGGCGAGCGCCAATCGCGATCCGAAGACCTCCGCGGCCACCTCGGGCCGGGCCTCCGCCCCCTGGGTCACCTCGGCCGCGCCGCGGCCCTCATCCACCGCGCTGCCTTCATCCACGACTCTGCCCTGATCCACTGCCTCTGGCTCACCCATGACGCTTTCCTCATCCATGTACTCGCACCGATCCCACCGCGCTCGCCGTCATCGGCCCGCAATCGGATTCGCAACCTCTCCACTGTTTCACGTTGAACACCTCCGGTCCATTGCAGCCCTCATCCGATCGTCAATGCACGATCGAGCCCCGGCCGTAGATCGAGCGCGGCCGAGATCTCCCTCCCAACCCTGGGCTCCCAGTTCCATCCGCCGGCGGGGGAGGGGACCGCGCGCGTTCCATGTGAAACATCAGCTCCGGACATCTCCTTCGGTGACGCAACGCAGCCGGTTCCATGTGAAACATCGCGTGACGACGCTTCGGCTGAATCTCGACCCTGACGATGGGGGGATCTCGACTGCGCTCGATCGGCGAAGTGGAGCGCGGCTCGGGGGAAACGGGGCGCGGCTCGGGGAAACGGGGCACGGCTCGGCTAAGCGGGGCGCGACTGAGCCAGCGAACGATTGGTGAGTAGGGCGAGTGATGGCGGGCGGGAGCCGCTGTCACCGATAGCGCCGATCGCGCCGCGGGCGGATCTCTTGTTCCCCGT
>CAZEOP010000047.1:0-11581 GCA_964513715.1 uncultured Gordonia sp. | reverse complement strand
AGCCGCTGTCACCGATAGCGCCGATCGCGCCGCGGGCGGATCTCTTGTTCCCCGTGAAACATGTGCGGGACGTGTCGGCTGGCAAGGGCGCGAACAGACGTCACTGTGACGGAACTACATCTATGTCATTACCCCTGCCCACACCCACCCGAAAACGCAGAAAGTCCCGGCCGAAGCCGGGACTCTCTGACGTCGGGGGCTGTGAATCAGCCCTTCAGGACCACCACGCGGCGCTTGGGCTCCGCACCCTCACTCTCGCTGTAGACCCCGTCGACGGCAGCGACCGCGTCGTGCACGATCTTCCGCTCGAACGGCGTCATCGGATCGAGCTCCTCGCGCTCGCCGCTGTCGCGGACACGCTCGGCCACCTCGGTGCCGAGGGCCGCCAGGCGCTCCCGACGATCGGCGCGCCACCGGGCGATGTCGAGCATCAGTCGGCTGCGATCACCGGTCGCCTGCTGCACCGCCAGTCGAGTCAGCTCCTGCAGGGCATCGAGCACCTCGCCCTTGCGGCCGACGAGCTGATCCAGATCTTCGCCGCCGTCGATGCTCACGATGGCCCGATCACCGTCGACGTCCAGATCGATGTCGCCGTCGAAGTCGAGCACGTCGAGCAACTGCTCCAGGTAGTCGCCGGCGATCTCGCCTTCCTCCACCAGACGGTCCTCGTCGCTCTCGGCGACCGTGTCGGCCGTCTCGTCCACGTCGGCCGGCTGGACGGCCTCGTCGAGAACCTCGGTGTCGCGGATCGCTTCTTCTGTCATGTCCTTACCTCACTTCTTCTTCAATGTCTGGGGGAGCGGTGGTGTGCCGGGCAATCAGCGCCGGCCACCCGGGCGGTTCTTCTTGCCGCCCTTCCCGCCCTTGCGCTGCTGGCCCTTGCCCGCACCGCCCTTGTTTCCGGAAGTATTCGCGGCCTGTTCGCCGCCGTCCTTTGCCGAGGACTGAGCCGAGCCCGCAGCGGCGGCCGGCACCCGGCGTCGAGCCTGAGTGCGCGAACGCGGCTCCGAACCGTCGGCGATCAGCACCGTCTCGGTCAACGCCTGGGCTGCACCCTGGACGGCCGTCGGCGAACCGAAGGCCTTGCCGTGCGCGGTCACCGCGGCCTCGTGCCAGGCGGTTGCGGCCGACGCGGCTTCCGCCGAGCCCGTCTCGGTCACGAGCGCCACACCCTCGCGGCCGTCCAGCTCCCGGTCCGACTTCTCCTTGGCCGAAGCACCCTTGCCGCGTTTGCCCGAGGGAGCCGCGGCGATCAGCTTCACCTGTGCCAGTTCGGCCTTGTAGCCCGGGACGTCGACGACGGTCGGGTCCACGTCCGCCGCCTCGGCCTGTTCGATGATCGTGGAGAAGATGCCCGCGGCCTGGCGGGCATAGGTCCGCGCATCGTCGTAGTTGCCGGCACGGAACATGGCCGTCGACACCAAACGGGCCCACTCACCGCGACGGTCCTGCGCGAGCGCCGGCACCGGGGAGTCCGGGTTCTCCTTCTCCCAGGCCTCCTGGTACGCAGCCAACGGACCGCCGTCGTCACGCATGACGGTGTTCAGCCGGGCATCGTGCCCGTCGCGCAGCCACGACAGCAGCTGTTCGCGGCGCAGCGTCAGGTAGGCGTCCACGGCCTCCAGACTCGCATCCTCGGCGGCCGCATCGGTGCGCGCGGCGTCGGTCCACTGCAGCGCCAGCGACGAGCGCAGTTCCACATCGTCGGACACCCGGACCAGTTCGTCGGCGGCCTGCACCAGGCCGTTGCGTCCCTTATAGGTCCACTCGGCGTTGCGCTGACCGTATCGGGTCACCTTGGTGAACTCGGCGACGGCATCGGCGGTGCGGCCTTCGCGCAGCGCGGTGAAGCCTTTGCCCATGGCCTTACCCGGCTCGAAGTTGCCCGGCAGCGGCCGTTCACCCGGCCGGGGTGCGGCGGCCTTGCGCTTCTCCTCGCGGATGGCGTTGGCGTGATCCTCTTCCTTGGCGATCTTGCCGAAGACCAGGTGCTGCTGGCCGTAGGTCCAGAGGTTGTTGCTGACCCAGTAGAGCAGGATCGCGACCGGGAAGAACGGGCCGGTGACGAGGATGCCGAGGGGGAAGATCCACAGCGACAGCTTGTTCATGATCCGGGTCTGCGGATTGTCCATGGCCTCGGGACTCTGCCGGGCCACGGATGCCCGCGAGTTCATGTGGGTGGCCACTGACGCGACGATCATCAGCGGCACCACCACCGCGGCAATCTGCCAGCGGGTGAAGTCGATCGCCTCACCCTTGCCGACGTACGCGGCGAACTCGTTGTAGGGCTCGGTGATGTACGAGGACAGCGGCACCCCGAACAGGCGCGCATCGAGGAAGTTCTGCACCTGCTCCGGGCTGAACGCGTAGTTGCCGACGGCACGGGTCTGGTCGGCATCCATGCCGATCTTGCCCATGCCGTGGCCCATCCGGTTGAACGAGCGGAGCACATGGAACAGGCCGATGAAGACCGGGATCTGCAGCAGCATCGGCAGGCAGCCCAGGAGCGGGTTGAAGCCGTGCTCCTTCTGGAGCTTCTGCATCTCCTCGGTCATCTTCACGCGATCCTTGGCGTACTTCTTACGGATCGCCTGCATCTGCGGATTGATTTCCTGCATCTTCTTCGTCGTGCGAATCTGCTTGACGAAGGGCTTGTACAGGATGGCGCGCAGGGTGAAGACCAGGAAGACCACCGACAGCGCCCAGGCGACGCCGTTGCCACCGGGGGTATTCGGGGTGATGTGGTCGAAGACCCAGTGCCAGACCCACATGATCCAGCTGACCGGGTAATAGATGATGTTGAGCACGGCTCAATGACCCCTATCTGACATTGCCGGTTCGTCGTCGTCCGACGAACCGCAGGTGGTGTGGGAAGTCTGGGATCGGTCCCCGTCGGCGATCGGCCGGCGTGCGCGGCCGCGCGGCTCGGGGACCGGGTCGTATCCGGGCTTGTGCCAGGGGCCGCACTTGAGCAGGCGCCAGATCGACAGCGCCGAGCCGTACCAGAAGCCGTGGACCTCCAGTGCCTCGACGGCGTAGCTACTGCAGGTCGGCTCGAATCGGCAGGTGGGCAGGCGCATCGGGGAGATCCAGGTGCGGTAGAGCTCGATCAGGAAGATCAGTGTTCGACGGGGCAGCGTCGACAGGCTCGCGAGAACGGTCACGTCGATTCACCGAGTCCGGCCCTATCGAAGGCGGTCGTGACTTTGCGGTGCGCGAAACCACTGCGCAGTTGCCGGGCGAGTTCGGTGGACGAGCAGCCAGCGGCACCGGGCCGAGCTCGCACCACCACATAGGCATCGGGGGAGGGGAGCGCGGAGCGACTCTGGGCAAAGGCGTGCCGGAGACGACGGGCCACCGCGTGCCGAGTCACGGCATTGCCGACCTTCTTGGAGACGATCAGCCCGAGCCGGGGACCACCGAACGCGGCGACGTCGCTCCGCACACCCGATTCGTCGGGCCAGCGCGCCGGCAGCGGCGCCACATTGATCAGCACATCACGCGCCGAAACCCGCACGCCCTGGTCGAGCGTGCGGGTGAAATCGGAACTGCGCGAGAGGCGCGTTGAGTCAGCAGACACCCGAATGGGCCGAGGCGGACTCGCCGGGTCTCAGGCGGTCAGCTTGGCGCGGCCCTTGCGGCGACGGCCGGTGACGATGGCGCGGCCGGCGCGGGTCCGCATGCGCAGACGGAAGCCGTGCACGCGGGCACGACGACGGTTGTTGGGCTGGAAAGTGCGCTTCCCCTTAGCCATGGGAACTCCTCGCTCGAAAACAACGGTGGTCGGTGGGCCCGCACGGTGGCCGGCGACCGTCGAGCGGTGCCGGCGTCGGTAGACCTGAATCCGGCGCAGCCGGACACGGTCTGCCCGTGGGCGGGCGACCGTTCGAGACTACTGGAGGCTCGACACCCAAATCAAACCTGCGCTGTGTGTCCACGCTGTCCTTGAGTAGCTCGTCAGTTATCCTTGCGCGCTCGCCGCCCGTCATCGACACCGGTGACCAGCCTGTGGGAAACTATCCGCTACTCGATCCACAACTGTGCACAACTTTGTTGACAAGTCGCGTTACCAGGACGGTTCATGGCACTCTGGCAGATCGAGCGGTGTGGAAATTCTCCGGCTCGGCGAGGATGACAAGGGGTGACATGGTGTCGGACGATCATGGTTCGTTCAGCGAGGTCTGGAATCGTGTCGTCGCCGAACTGCGTAGTGACACTCCCCAGGACGGTCCCGGCCTCTCCGCCCAGCAGAAGGCCTGGTTGTCACTGGTCCAGCCGCTGACCATCACCGCCGGCTTCGCCCTGCTCACCGCACCGACGGCCCTGGTCCAGGAGCAGATCGAGCGGAATCTGCGCGACACCATCGGCACCGCGCTCAGCCGGCACCTGGGCCAGCCGGTCGAGGTGGCCGTCCGAATCGCCGAACAGAGCACCGAGCCCGCACCCGAGCCGATCCCCGTGGCCGAGACCAGGGCGCTGGAGGATCCGCCGGCCCCGACCCGCACCGAGGCACCGGCCTTCGAGCGACCCGCGGCCGAGGCGCAGCCGGCCGGCACCCGGGACTGGGCGTCGTACTTCGACGACCGCAACACCTCGGCACCCGCGGACAGTTCGGTGACGCTGCATCCGAAGTACACCTTCGACACCTTCGTCATCGGCGCGTCCAATCGCTTTGCGCACGCCGCGTGCGTGGCCGTCGCGGAGGCGCCCGCCCGCGCCTACAATCCGCTGTTCATCTGGGGCGAGTCGGGCCTCGGCAAGACGCATCTGCTGCACGCCGTCGGCCATTACGCGCAGCGGCTGTATCCGGGCAAGCGCGTGAAGTACGTCTCCACCGAGGAATTCACCAACGACTTCATCAACTCGCTGCGCGACGACCGGCAGATGGCTTTCAAGAGCCGCTACCGCGACATCGACATGCTGCTGGTGGACGACATCCAGTTCCTGGAGGGCCGCGAGGGCATCCAGGAGGAGTTCTTCCATACGTTCAACACCCTGCACAACAGCAACAAGCAGATCGTCATCTCCTCGGACCGCAAACCGAGCAAGCTCGCCACGCTCGAGGACCGGCTGCGCACCCGCTTCGAGTGGGGTCTGATCACCGATGTCCAGCCGCCGGATCTGGAGACTCGGATCGCGATTCTGCGCAAGCGCGCGCAGATGGAACACCTCAATGTGCCCGACGACGTCTTCGAGTTGATCGCCTCGCGGGTGGAGCGCAACATCCGTGAACTCGAGGGCGCGCTGATCCGCGTCACCGCCTTCGCCTCCCTGCAGAACGCCGAGCTCAACTTGCGGCTGGCCGAAGAAGTACTGAAGCAGCTGGTTCCGGACTCCGGGGCCACCGACATCGGGGCGCCCGGCATCATCGCGATCGCCGCCGACTACTACGGCATCGCCGTCGACGAGTTGCTCAGCTCCAGCAAGCGCCAGCCGCTGGCCCTGCACCGGCAGGTCGCGATGTACCTGTGCCGGGAACTGACGGATCTGTCGCTGCCGGCCATCGGCAAGGCCTTCAACCGGGATCACTCCACCGTGATGCACGCCGAGCGGCGCATCCGCAAGGAGATGGGCACCAACCCCTCGGTCTACAACGACGTCGATCAGTTGACGACGCTCATCAAGAAGCGCGCCCGCGGCTGACTCTCAAGTTCTCCCGCAGACTTTTCCGGCGGCCCTCGCGGCTTCGACAACCACCCTGTGCAGGTCGCTCCGGGTATGACTGCGCCGCGAGGACCGCACCATAACCGCAGGTCGCTCTCGCACCCGAGGTTGTGAACAACCGGGGGACAACCGTGGATCACGCTGTGGATCAGCTCGGGATGACTGCGGGCAGATCTGATCATCCACAACCGCAGGAAGCTGTCCGCCGCAGTTGTCCACCCCCGATCCACAGAGCATCGAGGGTATTGACCTGGACAAATGTGCGATATCCCCAGATTCCACAGCCCTTATTACTACTAAGGTTTTCTCTCTAAGAGATTCTCTTTTAAAAGCAGGTGTGGGGATGACGCCGTCTCCGGCGCCCCACCGCCCCCGGCCGGGCCGGCCGGTTCAGGTCAATCGGACCGACCAGATCACACGCTGTCGGCCCGGCGCTCTACAGTGGGATTCGGCGATCGGTGGATCGTCGGCCGTCCGGTGCCGTGATGCACCGACCGTCAACGTCGAGAAGGGCAATCACCGCAGATGAAGTTTCGTGTCGTGCGCGACGAGTTCGCCGATGCCGTTGCCTGGGTCGCCCGCAGCCTGCCGTCTCGTCCGCCGGTGCCGGTCCTGGGCTGCGTGGTGCTGACGGCGAACGATCGCGGTTTGCAGGTCGCCGGCTTCGACTACGAGGTCTCGGCCATCGAGACGATCTCCGCCGAGGTGGCCGAATCCGGCACCGTCCTGGTCTCCGGCAAGCTGCTGGCCGACATCACCCGGGCACTGCCGAACAAGCCCGTCGACGTGAGCCTCGACGGCACCCGCGTCGCGATCTCCTGCGGCTCGTCCAAGTTCTCGCTGCCCACCATGCCCGTCGAGGACTATCCCGAACTCCCCGAGGTGCCGCAGACCACCGGCACCGTGCCGGGTGATCTGTTCGCCGAGGCCGTCGCCCAGGTCGCGGTGGCGGCCGGCCGCGACGACACCCTGCCGATGCTGACCGGCGTGCGCGTGGAGATCGACGGCGATCGCGTGGTGCTGGCCGCCACCGACCGGTTCCGCCTGGCCGTGCGTGAGCTGCAGTGGCAGCCCCGCGATGCCGCGGCGACCGGCGCCGCCCTGGTCCCGGCCAAGACCCTCTCCGATGCCGCCAAGTCGGCCGGCGCCGATCACGCGGGCGCGGTGGAGCTGGCGTTCGGCTCCGGTCAGGCGATCGGCGCCGACGGGATCCTCGGCATTCAGAGCAACGCCAAGAAGACCACCACCCGGCTGCTCGACGCCGAGTTCCCGAAGTTCCGTCAGCTCTTCCCGGCCAGCCACACCTCGGTGGCCTCGGTCGACAGTGCGGCGCTGAACGAGGCCATCAAGCGTGTCTCGCTGGTGGCCGAACGCGGTGCGCAGATCCGGATGGATTTCTCCGAGGGCTCGGTGCTGCTGACCGCCGGCGGCGACGAGGCGGGTAAGGCCGAGGAGTCGCTGGAGGTCCAGTTCCACGGCGAGCCGATCCTGATCGCCTTCAATCCGACCTATCTGCTCGACGGTCTCGCCGCGATCGGCGCATCGACCGTGCAGTTCGGCTTCACCAATCCGGAGCCGGACGGTTCCGGTGAGCGCCGGGCCGCGATCCGCCCCGCGGTGCTGCGCCCGGGCAGCGACGAAGAACCCGTCGCCGACGAGTCGGGCGCCTACCTGGCGCCGGCCAGCGAGTTCAGTTACCTGTTGATGCCGGTCCGCCTTCCGGGCTGATCCGCATCTCACCTCCATCGCCACCCCCGAGAGGACATCGGACAATGCAACTGGGACTGGTCGGTCTGGGCAAGATGGGTGCCAACATGCGCACCCGCGTCAAAGCCGCAGGTCACGAGGTGATCGGCTACGACCCCCGGCCCGAGGTGAGCGATGTCGCGAGTCTCGCCGAGCTGGTGGAGCGGCTCGACGGCCCGCGCGTGGTGTGGCTGATGGTGCCGCACGGTGAGATCACCCAGCAGTCGCTGGCCGCGCTGTCCGAGCTGCTGTCGCCGGGCGACGTGGTGATCGACGGCGGCAACTCCAAGTACACGGAGGACCAGCCGAACGCCGACCTGCTGGCGGCCAAGGGCATCGGCTACCTGGACTGCGGTGTCTCCGGCGGCGTCTGGGGACTGGAGAACGGCTACGCCCTGATGGTGGGCGGCAGCGCGGAGAACGTTGCCACGGCGATGCCGATCTTCGACGCCCTGCGTCCGCCCGGGCCCCGCGAGAACGGCTTCGTGCACGTCGGTCCGGTCGGTGCCGGTCACTACGCGAAGATGGTGCACAACGGCATCGAGTACGGCCTGATGCAGGCCTACGCGGAGGGCTACGAGCTGCTCTCGGCCGAGCCTTTGATCGAGGACGTCACGGGCACGCTCAAGGCCTGGACTCAGGGCACCGTCGTGCGGTCTTGGTTGCTGGACCTGCTGGTCCGGGCGCTCGAGGAGGATCCGGGACTGTCGCAGATCTCCGATTACACCACCGATTCGGGTGAGGGCCGGTGGACGGTGGAGGAGGGCATCCGTCATTCGGTACCGCTGAGCGTCATCTCCGCGGCGCTGTTCGCGCGTTTCGCCTCGCGGCAGGAGACGTCGCCGGCGCTGCAGGCGGTGTCGGCGCTGCGCAACCAGTTCGGCGGACACGCGATGGTCGACCAGCAGGGACGCAGCGTCGGCGAAACCGCCACCCCGGCGGAGTGATCCGCCGATCCCAGGTCGGCTGGTCCGAGATCAACGGGTCCGAGATCGACGGGTTCGCGATCTGCCGGTCCGAAAGCAGCTAGGAGGCCCGTGTTCGTCCGGGAGCTGGGGCTCGCCGATTATCGGTCGTGGGAGCACGCCGAACTGAGCCTGGCCGCCGGACCGACGATCTTCGTCGGTCGCAACGGATTCGGGAAGACCAATCTCCTAGAATCCCTCTACTATCTGGCGACGCTGCGCTCGCATCGGGTGTCCTCGGATGCACCGCTGGTGCGCAGCGGCGCCACGTCGGCCCGGGTCCGCGCAACGGTGGAGAACGACGGCCGCGAGCTGACCGTTGAGCTGAAGATCGCCGCGCAGGGTGCGAACAAGGCCACCGTCAACACCGCTCCGGTCCGCCGGACCCGCGAGATTCTGGGGATTCTGCGCGCGGTGCTGTTCGCGCCCGAGGATCTGGCCCTCATCCGGGGCGAGCCGGGGGAGCGTCGCCGGTTCCTCGACGAGATCGTCGTACAGCTGCGGCCCATCGCGGCCGGCTCTCGCGCCGATTACGACCGCGTGCTGCGTCAGCGTTCCGCACTGCTCAAGACGGCGACCGCGGCGATGCGACGCTCGTCGGCCGAGGCAGATTCGGTGATGAGCACCCTGGACGTCTGGGACGAACAGCTCGCCCAGTTCGGCGCGGAGGTGACCGCGGAACGGCTGGCCGTCGTACGAGAACTGAATCCGCTTGTGGCACAGGCGTATTCGTCGATCGCTCCGCATTCGCGCCCGGCGTCGATCAGTTACCGGTCGGCCGCGGGGCCGGAGGTCGACGGGCTTGCCGGCGGTGCATCGTCGGTGCCGCAGGTGCGTGAGCTGCTTGCCGAACGGCTGCGGGAGGTGCGCCGGAAGGAGATCGACCGGGGTCTGTGCCTGGTGGGCCCGCACCGCGACGATCTGCTGCTGAGTCTCGGCGACGAGCCGGCGAAGGGTTTCGCCAGTCACGGGGAATCGTGGTCGTTCGCGTTGGCTTTGCGGCTGGCCTGCGTGGATCTGTTGCGCGCCGACGGCGTGGAACCGGTGATCATGCTCGACGACGTCTTCGCGGAACTGGATGCCGCGCGCCGCGAGAAGCTGGTCGGCTACACCGCGGGAGCCGAGCAGCTGCTGATCACCGCCGCGGTCGGCGAGGACATTCCGGCGGCGCTGGCCGGACGGCGCATTCTTGTCGGAGTCACGCAGGAGAATGGTCAGCGACGATCACAGATCATCGGCGACGAGTCGTCGACGATCAGCGGGGAGGGATAGGCAGATGAACGACGATGCCGCGGACGCGACCGCCCATTCGGCCGGCTACGAACTGGCCCGCCAGGCCCTGGAACAGGCACGCGCAGAAGCCCAGGCGGCCGGGAAGACCGTCGGCCGCGGCCGCACCGCACCCGTGCGCGCGGGTACCGGTCTGTCCCGTGATCGCAAACGTCGTCGCTGGTCGGGGGCGGGTCCGGACAGTCGTGACCCTCAGCCGTTGGGCCGGCTGACCGGTGCTGTCGCGCGATCGCGGGGCTGGTCGTCACACATCGACGAGGGCACGGTCTTCGGTTCCTGGGATCGCATCGTCGGCGAGGACATCGCCGTGCACGCCCAGCCGACCGCGCTGACCGACAAGATCCTGTATGTGAAAGCCGAGTCCACGGCGTGGGCCACCCAATTGCGGTACCTCCAGGCCCAGATTCTCGCGAAGATCGCCGCGGCAGTCGGCGACGGTGTGGTCACCGGGCTGCGCATCACCGGACCCACCGCACCCTCCTGGCGGAAGGGGCCGCTGCACGTCTCGGGACGCGGTCCCCGCGATACCTACGGTTGACGGAGCGATTCGGAACCAGCCGGGAGTTTCGGCACCCGGCGACGGTCTCGCTCACCGAATCGTCCGTATCCCTGAGAGCGTCGAGAATCGCTCCAACCGGTCCGGGACACAATCGGAGACATGTAGGGCGCGATTCGCTGATCTACGGCGCGTTCAGGGCATGGCGATCCACTCTTCTGGTCGCCTGCCCAGTACACTGAACGGTAACTGTTCTCGATGAGAAGGAGCGGACGCGTCCCGTGGCCGACACCAATAAGTCTGATTCGAAGAAGCCCAAGGCGAAGCCCGGGGAATACGGCGCCGACTCCATCAGCATTCTGGAGGGTCTGGAAGCCGTCCGGAAGCGCCCGGGCATGTACATCGGTTCCACGGGCGAGCGCGGTCTGCACCATCTCATCTGGGAGGTGGTCGACAACTCGGTCGACGAGGCGATGGCCGGCCACGCGACCCGGGTCGATGTGACCCTGTTGGCCGACGGCGGCATCGAGGTGGTCGACGACGGCCGCGGCATGCCGGTCGGCATGCACGCCACCGGTGTCCCCGCGGTCGAGGTCATCATGACCCAGCTGCACGCCGGCGGTAAGTTCGACTCCGATTCGTACGCGGTCTCCGGTGGTCTGCACGGTGTGGGCATCTCCGTGGTGAACGCCCTCTCGACCAAGGTGCAGCTGGAGATTCAGCGCAACGGCGGCATCTTCGAGCAGACCTACACCTACGCCGAGCCCGGCCCCCTGGTCGAGAGCGGTGCCAGCGACAAGACCGGCACCACGGTGCGTTTCTGGCCTGACCCGGCGATCTTCGAGACCGTGGTCTTCAACGCCGAGACGGTCGCGCGCCGCCTGCAGGAGATGGCCTTCCTGAACAAGGGCCTGACCATCACCCTGACCGACAACCGGCTCGACGAAGAGGCCGTCGCCTCCGATGCCGATCTGGACGGCGACGGCGAGGAGCGCGCCGAGGCCATCAAGTCGGACGAAGAGAAGGCTGTCCGGTTGAGCCGGGTGCGCACCCGCACCTATCACTACCCGGACGGTCTGGTCGATTTCATCAAGCACCTCAACCGGACCAAGACTCCCGTCCACCAGACGGTCGTCGGCTTCGGCGCCAAGGGCGAGGGCCACGAGGTGGAGATCGCCATGCAGTGGAATGCGGGCTACTCCGAGTCGGTCCACACCTTTGCCAACACGATCAACACGATCGAGGGCGGCACCCACGAAGAGGGCTTCCGCGCCGCGCTGACCAGCACGGTCAACAAGTACGCGCTCGACAAGAAGCTGATCAAGGAGAAGGACGGCAAGCTCACCGGCGACGACATCCGCGAGGGTCTGGCCGCGGTGATCTCGGTGAAGGTGGCCGATCCGCAGTTCGAGGGTCAGAC
>CAZEOP010000046.1:0-18330 GCA_964513715.1 uncultured Gordonia sp. | reverse complement strand
AGGCGCTGGAGACCGTGAAGTGCTTCGACGAGGGTGTGCTCACCTCCGTCGAGGATGCCAACATCGGTTCGATCTTCGGCATCGGCTTCCCGGCCTGGACCGGCGGCGTGGTGCAGTACATCAACCAGTACGAGGGCGGCATCAAGGGCTTCGTCGCCCGCGCCAACGACCTGGCCGACAAGTACGGTGAGCACTTCCGCCCGCCGGCCTCGCTGGTCGCCAAGGCCGAGTCCGGCGTGACGAAGCTGACCAACGAGAACCTGCGCCCCGCGTAAGGCTCCGAGCAGGACGCCAGTCGCTCGCGGCGGCGTCACCGTGGCCCCGACCGGATTTTTCCGGCCGGGGCCACGGTCGTCTGTGCGCCGCGCAAATCGCTCGGTGTGCCGCCGCACCGGACTAGGCTTCGGCCATGACCGCCGACGAGAATCCGCAGGATCCGCACGATGCCGCCAACCTGTTGAATCCGTTGTGGCTGTTCGCCAAATCGCAGGAGCAGGCGGTCCGGGTCGCGACCGACACCCTGCAGAAGGTCCGTGCGATGGCGAGTGCCGGGGTGGCCGCGCCCGACGTGTTGCTGCAGCAGGTGGCCGAGCTCAGCGGTGCGGTCACCGGGATGGCGGGCAGCGCGACGGGCTTGGCCGGCGCCGTCGCCCAGCCCATGCAGGATTTCATCGTCACCCAGCGCAAGTTGGCCGAGACCATCGCGAAGTTTGCCGAGGCGCAGGCGGAGCTGGCCGTCGTGGTCTCCGAGTTCGCGGCGCGCCAGGCCGCGACGGTCGCGGCGGTGGAGCGAATGACCGATCCGGTCTTCGGCTTGGTCGGCGTCAGACGAGCCGACGACGCGGAGCACTGACCCTCGGGCGCTGACCCGGACGACGTCGCCGGTTACGTCAGCTACCTGGCCGGCCCCGACGCGGACTACATGACCGGTCAGGCCGGATTGATCGACGGCGGTCTGGTGTTCCGCTGAGCACCGACGGCCTTCTCGCCGACGGCCCCGGCCTGATCCAGATCGTCGATCACCGGGGTCAGGTCGGGCCGTTTGGGTTGCCGGCCGTCGCCCAATGAGCGCCCCCGCAGTCGGCGGAGCATCCACGGGGCGAAGTACTGCACCGCCCACCTGGCATCGCCGGCGCGGCGCGCGATCGGGTGCCGCCGGTGGGCCGCTCCGAGGCAGGTGCGCCAGGCCTCCGAGCTGCCCGGCAGCCCCAGCGCCTGCGCCGCACCGGCGGCGAAGCAGGAGTGGCCGAGCGGTGAGGCGTGCAGGCGGTCGGGTGTCCACGACCGCAGGTCGGTCAGCACCGGTGCCGAGTACAGGTCCACCAGGACGAAGCCGTAGCGCCGGGCGAAGTAACCCATCAGCTCGTTGAGGGCCAGCAGCCGGATCTCCAGTCCGCGCCCGATCGGGATGGTGCGGGTCACGTCGGGGAACGTCGCGATCACCACCGTCGCCCCGGTGCCCGCGAGCACCCGGTAGACGGCGTCGAGCTCGTCGGCGACGTCGTCCATCGGGGTGCTGCCGATGACGTCGTTCATGCCCAGCGGCGCCGCGATGAGGTCGGGTGCCAGCGCCAGGGCCCGGGGGAGCTGCTCGTCGCGGGTCTGCCGGGTGTTCTTGCCGCGCACCGCGAGGTTCGCATAGCGCAGCTCCGGATTGTGCCGGGCCAGTTGTTCGGCCAGCCGATCGGCCCAGCCGCGGTACTCGTAGCGCAGGTCCGGGTCGCCCAGGCCCTCGGTCTGGCTGTCGCCCAGTGCCACGAAGCGCGAGTAGTGCACGTTTCCGATGGTAGGACCGGCCGCTTCGGGGGAGCGGCAGGCGCGCCCCGGAGCCTCTCCGTTTACAAAATAGAGGGAATGTATAGACAAGCTACAAACAATGCTTTAGTGTCTAGTTCACTCGCTCGGACGCGAAGGAGAGAACCCATGGCACAACCGACACTCGACCACCCGGAGGTCCCGGAGCTGGCGTGGCGCGACAAGAAGCGCTACCTGTGGCTGCTTGGACTGATCCCGCCCACTGCCCTGTTCGTGGCGACGGCGCTGATCGCCGGCCTCAACTGGGTCGGACACACCCTGGACTGGGGCTGGATGCAGTCGGCCACCCCGGTCTGGTGGTGGATCGGACCGATCCTGATCTACATCCTGTTGCCGATCCTCGACCGCTTCTTCGGTCCCGACGGGCAGAACCCGCCCGATGAGCTGATCGAACAGCTGGAGAACGACAAGTACTACCGGTACTGCACCTACGCGTACATCCCGTTCCAGCTCGCCAGCCTCGTCTTCGCCGCCTACCTGTGGACCGCGGGCCCCGGCGGGCGCTTCGGCGACCTGAGCTGGCTGGGCATCGACAGCGGCTCGCTCGGTGTGATCTCGAAGATCGGCGTGGCGCTGTCGATCGGTGCAATGGGCGGTGTCGGTATCAACACCGCGCACGAGCTCGGCCACAAGAAGGTCTCGCTGGAGCGCTGGCTCTCGAAGGTGACGCTCGCCCAGACCGGTTACGGCCACTTCTACATCGAGCACAACCGCGGTCATCACGTCCGGGTCGCGACGCCGGAGGATCCGGCCAGCTCGCGCTTCGGCGAGACCTTCTGGGCCTTCCTCCCGCGCTCGGTGTTCGGCAGCCTGCGTTCGGCGTGGGAGCTGGAGGCGAGCCGGATGAAGCGGTTGGACCGCCCGGTCTTCCACTACAGCAACGACGTCCTCAACGCCTGGGTCATGACCCTGGTCCTGTGGGGCGCGCTGATGGCGGTCTTCGGCTGGCAGATCCTGCCGTACCTGGTGATCCAGGCGATCTACGGCTTCTCGCTGCTCGAGACGGTCAACTACCTGGAGCACTACGGGCTGCTGCGGCAGCAGAACGCTCGCGGCCGCTATGAGCGGTGCACCCCCCAGCACAGCTGGAACTCCGACCACATCGCGACCAACATCTTCCTGTACCACCTGCAGCGGCACAGTGACCATCACGCCAATCCGACCCGGCGCTACCAGGTGCTGCGCAGCTTCGACGAGGCGCCGAACCTGCCGAGCGGCTACGCGAGCATGATCTCCGTCGCCTACTTCCCGCCGATCTGGCGCAAGATCATGGACAAGCGCGTCATCGCCCACTACGGCGGCGATCTGTCGCGGGCCAACCTGCAGCCCGGCCGCGAGGAGCGGCTGCTGGCCAAGTACGCCGATCAGTGCGCGGCGGTCAGCGGGACCTCGGCGGCCGGTCTGCAGACGACCAAGGCCAAGGACGAGGGCGCGGTGGCGCTGCTGGAGAAGGGCGCGGCCGTCGCCGGTGCAGCGGGGAGCGGTGTGCTGCACGCCTGCCCGAACTGCGGCTACGCCTACAGCGAGGCCGCCGGTGCCCCGCGTGAGGGCCTGGTGCCCGGCACGGCCTGGGCCGACGTGCCCGACGACTGGAACTGCCCGGACTGCGGTGTCCGGGACAAGACCGACTTCCTCGTGATCGGAGAATGAGATGACCGCGGTGAACGACTACAAGCTCTTCCGCTGCCTGCAGTGCGGCTTCGAGTACGACGAGGCCGAAGGCTGGCCGGAGGACGGCATCGAGCCCGGCACCCGCTGGGACGACATCCCCGACGACTGGAGCTGCCCGGACTGCGGCGCGGCGAAGGCCGACTTCGAGATGGTCGAGGTCGCCCGCTCATGAGCGCCCCGGCAGGCGTCGTGATCGTGGGCGGTGGGGTGGCCGGTGCGACGGCCGCGCAGACGCTCCGCGCCGAGGGCTACTCCGGTCCGGTGACGATCCTCGGCGCCGAGCCGGGCCTCCCGTTCCGCCGGACGGCACTGAGCAAGGATCTGCTGGCCGCCGACCTGCGACCCGAACGCATCGCCTTGCGCAAGCCCGAGGCCTGGACCGCCGATGAGGTCGAGATCCGCAGTGGCGCAACGGTTCTGGGCATCGACCCGGCAGCGTCGACGGTGCGCCTCGTCGACGGCTCGGAGCTCGGTTACACCGCGCTGATCCTGGCCACCGGTGCGGTCCCGATCCGGCCGGACTGGCTGGGCGACGAGGTGCCCGTCCTGCGGACCCTGGCCGATGCCGAGCGCATCCGCGCGGCGATCGAGGCCGACTCCGGCCCGCTGGTGCTGATCGGCGGCGGACTGATCGGGCTGGAGCTGGCGGCCTCGGCCGCCGCGGCCGGCCGCGCGGTGACCGTCGTCGAAGCCGCCGATCGGGTGCTCGATCGTGTTGCACCGCAGCCGATCTCGGACTTCGTCGCCGAGCTGCACCGGGCCCACGGGGTCCAGCTTCGGCTCGGATCCCGGGTGATCGCCGCCGATGCGCAGCAGGTGCGGACCGACGATGGAGCGGTGCTTCGCGGGACGGTCGTGGCGGCGCTCGGCGTCGCTCCCGACACCGCGCTCGCTCGCACCGCGGGGTTGGCGACCGGCCCGGCGGGAATCGTGGTCGACGGCGCATTGCGCACCGACGTCGCCGGTGTCTACGCCGCCGGCGACTGCGCCGCGGTGCCCGATCCGCGCACCGGCGAGCCCGCGCGCGGCGAGCACTGGTTCGGTGCACTGGATCAGGGTGCAGCCGTGGCGCGCAGTGTGCTCGCCGATCTGGCCGGAGCCCCGGCCCCGGTGTACGCCGAGGTCCCGCGCGCCTGGACCGTCCAGTACGGGGTCAACCTACAATTCGCCGGCTGGCCGACGGCCGACGGCGAGGTGGTCGTCGACGGAGAGCTGACGGTCGACGGAAAGCCCGAGGCGACGCTGACGGTGTCCGGGCCGCGCGGCCCGATCGGCGCGGTCACCGTGGGGCGGGCGGCGGCCGCGCGCGAGCTGCGCGCCCGAATCGCCGAGTCCGTGGGGCCCGCCGAGGTCGCGACTTCGCTCGACCCGCGGCAGACGGCGCCGGTGTGAACGCCGAGACCGGGCCGAGGGCGCGATGACTACCCTGGAGCGGGTGACCGCACCGACCAGCTACGCGCAGGCCAGCAAGCGGCTGCTGCGTACCTCGCTGCTCGACGGCCTGCGCGACCTGCTGACCCATCGGGACTGGTCCAAGGTGACGATGACCGACGTCGCCCGGCACGCGGGGGTCAGCCGGCAGACCGTCTACAACGAGTTCTCCTCACGCAATGGGCTGGCCCAGGCGTACGCGTTGCGCCTGGTGGACGAGTTCACCGGGCAGATCCGGGACGCGGTGGCCGAGCGGCCCGGCGACCTGGACGGTGCCCTGACCGACGGCTTCGTGCGCTTCCTGGGCGGCGCCGCGGCCGACCCGATGATCGCCTCGCTGCTGGGCGGCGAAGGCAACGCCGACCTGCATCGGCTGGTCACCACGGATGCTGCGCCGCTGATCGCCGCCGCGAAGTCGCAGATCGCCGACATCGTCACCGACTCGTGGATCGAGCTCCCCGACGACCGGGCCGACCGGATCGCCGGGGCGCTGGCCCGGATGGCGCTGAGCTATGTGGCCATGCCGCCGGAGGTGCCGGCCGACCAGGTGGCGGCCAACCTCACCGCGATCTTCGGTCCGGCGATCCGCGAGGCGCAGGCCGGCTGACGGGGGCTATCACCGGCTGACGGGGGCGATAGCCGCGCCCGGAGGTCATCGGCACCCTAGGGTGGCGGTGACGCTTCGATCTCCGGGAGGGCGCGGTGGTGACGACCAGTACGGTGCTGACCGACACGGGTGTGCCGCCGGAGGAGTCGTTCGCTGCGGGGGACTTGCGCTGATGTTCGATCTACTCGCGCTGGGCCGCCTGGGCGTGGATCTGTATCCGCAGCAGATCGGTGTCGGTCTGGACGAGGTGAGCTCGTTCGGCAAGTCGCTGGGTGGGACGGCCGCCAATGTCGCGGTAGCCGCGGCCCGCCACGGACTGAGCTCCGGGCTGATCTCGGCGACGGGCGACGACCCGTTCGGCCGCTACCTGCGCGCCGAGCTGGGCCGGCTCGGCGTGGACGCGAGCCACGTCGGGGTCGCCCCCGGCCTGGCCACCCCGATCACCTTCTGCGAGATCTTCCCGCCCGACGACTTCCCGCTCTACTTCTATCGCGAGCCGATCGCCCCCGATCTGACCCTCGACGCGCAGGGGCTGCCCCTCGCCGAGATCGCGGCCGCCCGGATCTTCTGGACCACGCTGACCGGGCTGTCGCGCGAACCCAGCCGCTCGGCGCAGCACGCCGCCTGGTCGGCCCGCGGACGGGCCCCGCGCACCGTGCTCGACCTGGACTATCGGGCCGCGTTCTGGTCCTCGCCCGCCGACGCCGGACGGGCGGCCGAGGCGGCGCTGGCGCAGGTCACCGTCGCCGTCGGAAACCTCACCGAATGTGCGGTGGCGGTGGGCGAGAGCGAACCGGACCGTGCCGCCGATGCACTGCTGGCCCGCGGTCTGGACCTGGCGGTGGTGAAAATGGGGCCGCGCGGGGTGCTGGCCAAGACGGCGAGCGAGCGGGTGGTGGTGCCGCCGCGGCGGATCCGGGTGGTCAACGGTCTGGGCGCCGGTGACGGTTTCGGCGGCGCCCTGTGCCACGGACTGCTGGCGGGCTGGGAGCTGGATCGGGTGCTGGCCTTCGCGAACGCGGCCGGGGCCATCGTCGCCTCGCGCAACGAGTGCTCCACCGCGATGCCGACCACGGCCGAGGTGACCGCGCTGCTGGAGGGCCGCTGGTCCGGCGACGAGGAGGGACAGCGATGATCCGCACGAACGAATGGTTCCGGCGTCGCGGCGCGCTCGCCCGCGGCGAGTGGGAGTCGGTGGTGGACGCGAGCCTCGACGGCTGGCGGCACACCGGCCTGCGGATCGCCGAGCTGGCCGAGGGCGCCGCGGCGTCGCTGCCGGCCGGCGACGTCGAACGCCTGGTGGTGCCGCTGGCGGGCTCGTTCCGGGTGGCACACCGGAGTGATACCGGGGCCGAGCCGCGGGCGACGACGTTGCGCGGCCGGCCCGGCGTCTTCGCCGGCCCCACCGACGTGCTGTACCTCGGGGCCGGGACCGCCGCCGAGGTGACCGCGCTCGCCGGGCCGGGCCGGGTGGCCGTCGCCGAGGCGCTGACCGCGGAGCGGCGGCCCACGGTGTACCGCCCGGCCGCCGAGGTGGCCGTCGAACTGCGCGGCGCCGGCCGGGACAGCCGGCAGGTGCACGATCTGGGCATGCCCGCGGCCCTCGACGCCGCCGCGCTGATGGTCTGCGAGGTGATCACCCCGGCGGGCAACTGGTCGTCGCACCCGGCGCACAAGCACGACACCGCCGTGCCCGGTCACGAGACGCAGCTGGAGGAGATCTACTACTTCGAGGCGGCGCCGGCCCGCGCACTGACCGTCGCGCCGCCGCAGGCCGACGCCTTCGGCAGCTTCGTCACCTACTCGTCGGCGGCCGGTGCGATCGACACTGCGACGCTGGTGCGGACCGGCGACATCGCCCTGGTGCCGTACGGCTATCACGGGCCGGCCACGGCCGCCCCCGAGTACGACCTCTACTACCTGAACGTGATGGCCGGACCCGAGCGGCAGTGGCTGATCAGCGACGATCCGGCGCAGACCTGGGTCCGCGACACCTGGCCGGCCGCGCAACCCGATCCGCGGTTGCCGTACCTGCCGGAAGGAGATCGACGATGACGGGTGTGCGCGCGGGGACCCGGCGGCTCACCGTCGCCCAGGCGCTGGTCGAATTCCTCGGCCGGCAGTACACGGTCGACGACGGTGGCGGCGCGAGTGGCGACGACGAGGCCGGGGGCACCCGGGTGCGGACGGTCGCCGGGGTCTTCGGCATCTTCGGGCACGGCAACCTGCCGGGCCTGGGGCAGGCGCTGGAGCAGTCCGCGGCCGCCGACCCGGCGCTGCTGCCCTTCCACCAGGCCCGCAACGAACAGGCGATGGTGCACCAGGCGGTCGGCTATGCGCGCGTGCGGCGGCGGCGCAGCACCCTGGCGGCCACCGCTTCGGTGGGGCCGGGGGCCGCGAACCTGCTGACCGGCGCCGCCCTGGCGACCGCCAACCGGCTGCCGGTACTGCTGCTGGTCTCGGACACCTTCGCCACCCGGCCGGCCGATCCGGTGCTGCAGCAGCTGGAGCACCCGCACGCCCCGGGTCTCCAGGTGGCCGATGCCTTCGCGCCGCTGTCGCGGTTCTTCGCGCGGGTCGACCGGCCCGAACAGCTGATTCCGGTGGCGCTGGCGGCGATGCGGGTGCTCAGCGACCCGGCCGAGACCGGTGCGGTGACCATCGTGCTGCCCGAGGACGTCCAGACCGAGGCCTTCGACGTTCCGGAATCCTTTCTGGCCCAGCGGGATTGGCACCTGCGACGGCCGGTGCCCGAGCCCGGCGCGCTGGCCCGGGCGGCCGCGGCGATCCGGGCGGCGCGACGGCCGCTGATCGTCGCCGGCGGCGGAGTCTTCTACTCGGGGGCGGAGGCGGCGCTGCGTGGGCTGGCCGAGGCGACCGGGATCCCGGTGGCCACCACGCAGGCCGGCGGCGGCACGCTGGCCTGGGACCATCCGCTGGCGCTCGGCGGCCTCGGCGCCACCGGCTCGGCGGCGGCCAATGCGATCGCCGCCCGCGCCGACCTGGTGATCGGCATCGGCACGCGCTACAGCGACTTCACCACGGCCAGCGGCACCGCCTTCGCGGACCCGGACGCGGCCTTCGTCAACGTCAACGTGGCGCCGGTGGATGCCTACAAACTGGGCACCCGGTTGCCGGTGGTGGCCGATGCGCGGGGCGCGCTGACCGCCCTGACCGAGCGCTTGCGCGGACATCGGGTGGCGGCCGAGTACGCCGCGCAGGCCGCGGCCGCCAAGGAGGCTTGGGACGCGACGGTGTCGACGGCCCTCGCCCCGACCGGCCGTGAAACGCCCGGCCAGCCGGAGATCCTCGGCGCGGTGCGGGGCGCGCTCGAGCCGCGCGACGTGATCGTCGCCGCCGCCGGATCGCTGCCGGGTGACCTGCAGAAGCTGTGGCGGCCCGTCGACCCGCTCGGCTATCACGTCGAGTACGCGTTCTCGTGCATGGGCTACGAGATCGCCGGGGGCCTCGGTGCCAAACGCGGACTGCGCGCCGCCGGTGACGATCGGGTGGTGGTGGTGCTGGTCGGCGACGGCGGCTATCAGATGCTGCACAGCGAGCTGGCCACCGCGGCGGCCGAGGGGTGGCCGCTGGTGGTGCTGGTGGTCGACAATTCCGGCTACGCCTCGATCGGTCGACTTTCCGAATCCGTCGGGTCCGCGCGCTTCGGCACCCGCTACGCCGGCGACGTCGACTTCCCGGCCAATGCCCGCAGCTACGGCTGCCGGGGGATCGACGTGCCGCCCGGCCCGGACGTGATCGACCGGCTGCGGGAGGTGCTCGCCGAGGCGAGAGCCGAGGCTGCGGGAGCCGACCGGGGTGCGGCCGGGGCCTGGGCCGGGCCGACGGTGATCCGGGTGCGCAGCGATCCGCACGTCGCCGCCCCGGACGGCGGCGGCTGGTGGGATGTGCCGGTGGCGCAGGTCGCCGATTCCGCGTCGGTCCGGGCGGCCCGCACCGCCTACGAGTCGGCCCGCCGCCCCCAACGCCCCGCCTCCGGCTGAGCGCCCCGCCCCGCCCCACCGGTCGAGCGGCGATTCCGCTGGGGCTCGGACGTGCTGTGCGGCCGAGCCCGCCGGTCGAGTGGTGATTCTGTCGGGGCTCGGATGTGCTGCACGCCCCGGACCGCCGGTTGAGCCGACGCGAACGCAGTGAGCGTCGTGTCGAAACCACCTTCCCGCAGTACCGGTCCTTACCTAGACTGGCGGCCGTGGAGGCCAGTCGCAATGAGCCGGATCCGCACACCTGTGGTCTGCGGATCGGCACAGCGCCGGACTCCTGGGGCGTGTGGTGGGCCGACGATCCCCGGCAGATCGGCTGGCCGCGCTTCCTGGACGAGGTCGCCGAGGCCGGTTACCACTTCATCGAGCTGGGCCCGTACGGCTATCTGCCCACCGACCCGATCCGGCTGAAAGACGAACTGGCGCAACGGGATCTGGAGATCTCCGGGGGCACCGTCTTCACCGGTTTCCATCGCGGCGTGAGTGCCTGGGACCAGGCCTGGGAGCCGGTGCGCCGGGTGGCCGCGCTGGTCAGTGCGCTGGGCGGGCGGAACCTGGTGGTGATCCCGGACCTGTGGCGCAGCGACGTGACCGGTCGGGCGACGGAGCCGCGCACGCTGGACGACGAGCAGTGGCGCGCCCTGGCTGCCGGTCACGACCGGCTCGGCCGGGTGCTGGCCGAGGAGTTCGGCATCGCGCAGCGGTTCCACTCGCACGCCGACACCCACGTCGGCACCGCCGCGGAGGTGGAGCGGCTGCTGGTGCAGACCGATCCGCGGTACCTGAGCCTGTGCCTGGACACCGGTCACTACGCCTATTACGGCGGCGACGCCGTGGATCTGCTGGCCCGGCATCCCGAGCGCATCGGCTACCTGCACCTGAAGCAGGTGGACCCGCAGCGGCTGCCGCAGATCCACGCCGAGGACATCCCGTTCGCTCGGTGCGCGGCACAGGTGATGGTGGAGCCGCCCGGCGGCATCCCCGACTTCGCGCCGGTGATCGAGGCCGCGGTGGCCATCGATCCGGAGATGTTCGCCATCGTCGAACAGGACATGCCTGGTTGCGAGCCGGGGCGGCCGTCGCCCATCGCGGTCCGGACGCGCGAGCACATCTTCGGCTGCCACCCGATGACCAGGATCCGGTGAGGCGGGTGCGGGCATGACGGGGGTGGATCCGATGGGCGTGCGCGTCGCGGTGGTGGGCGCGGGCGCGATGGGCCTGGACCATGTGCGCCGGCTGACCCGCGAGATCGCCGGGGCGCGGGTGGTCGCGGTGGCCGAACCCGACCCGCGCCGCCGCACTGCCGCGCTGACCGCGGCGCCGGGCGCGCGCGGATACCCCGACCTGGCTGCGGCACTGGCCGGGGGCGCCGTGGACGCGGTGCTGATCGCCAGTCCGGGGCCGGCGCACGAGGAGGTGCTGCTGACCTGCCTGGCCGCCGGGCTGCCGACCTTGTGCGAGAAGCCGCTGTGCCCGGATGCGGCGGCCGCGCGCCGAGTGGTCGACGCCGAGCTGCGCGGTGGGCGGCAGCTGATCCAGGTCGGCTTCATGCGGCGCTTCGACGCCGAGTACGCGGCGTTGCGCGAGCTGATCGCACAGCGGCGGGCCGGTGAACTGCTGATGCTCCACGCCGCGCATCGCAATCCGTCGGTGGCGGCCGGGTATCGGGAGTCGATGCTGATCACCGATTCGGTGGTGCACGAGTTCGACGTGCTGCCCTGGCTGGCCGGGGCGGCGGTGCGCTCGATCGAGGTGCGTCGCGGCCGGCCCAATCCGGGCTCGCCGGACGGGCTGCGCGAGCCGATCCTGGTGCTCATGGAACTGGACGACGGCGTGCTGGCCGATGTGGAGATGAACGTCTCCGCGCGGTTCGGGTACCAGGTGACCACCGAGGCCGTGCTGGCCGAGGGGATCGCCCGCATCGGCGAGCCGGCCGGGCTGATGCTCTGGCACCGCGGCGCGGCGACCCGGTCCGAGCACGCCGACTACCTGACCCGGTTCGCCGAGGCCTACCGCAGCGAGGTGCAGGCCTGGATCGACTCGGTGCGCACAGGTGCGGCCACCGGCCCGTCCGCCTGGGACGGCTACCTGGCCGCGGTCTGCTGCGAGGCGGGCGTGGCGGCACTGGACCGTCCCGGCCCGGTCCCCGTCGACCGGCTCCCCACCCCCGACTTCTACGGCTGACCCGCTCCAACTGTGACGTAGGAATCCGGCCCGAACGCCGCAACCTGGTGGTTCGCCGAGCCTGCCGCGCAATCCGCCGTTCCTACGCCACAGTTGGAGCACCCAGATGCGCCGACTGAGCCGGGTACGAAGTGAAGAGCCCGACCCGCAACGAGTCGCGGTCAGCTCAGGTTGCCGGCTTTCCAGGTGTCCCAGGGCACGGTCCAGTCGCCGTAGGTGTCCCAGACCGGGAGGTCGGGGCCACCGGAATCGGTGATCTCGACGACGTCGCCGAGGCCGAAGTGGTTGTAGAACCAGCGGGCATCGTCGGTGCTCAGGTTGATGCAGCCGTGGGAGACGTTGGCCGCCCCCTGCTGGCCCACCGACCACGGCGCGGCGTGCACAAACTCGCCGTCGCTGGAGATGCGTTCGTCCCACTGCACCGTCTCGCGGTAGTAGCCGGGCTGCCCGGCGCACACCCCGTAGGTGCACGAGTCCATGACGACCGTCGGCGACTTCTCGCTGATGACGTGAATCCCGTTGTGCGACGGCGTGTCCGGGCTGCCCAGACTCATCGGGAGCTGATTGACCTGCGAGCCGTTGTGGAAGATCGTCAGCTGTTCGGTTGCGCCGTCGGCCTTGGCGACCCAGGAGTCGTGCACGGTGTAGTCGACGTCGTTGTCCTCGGCGCCGTAGGTGCCGCCGCCCAGATCGACGCCGTAGACGTCGGCGGACAGGTGGATGTGGGTGCCGGGCTTCCAGTACGACGGCCCGCGATAGTGCACGTTCTGGTTGTCGATCCAGTACCAGGCGCCCGGCTGGGCGGGCACGGTGGTGACCCGGAGATGCCTGAGCGCCGCCGCCCTATCGGTGACGGGTGCGGTGAACTGGACCGAGATCGGTTGTCCGACGCCGATTCCGGTGTCCGCGACCACCTCGGGTGCGGGAATCACGTTGGCATAGGCCGTCTGATCCGGCGAGAGGGTGTTGACGGCGAAGAGCTGGTGGCGCGGTGAGCCGTCGGCGCTGACGCCGAAGACGCTGATGTCGTAGGTGGCGCCGTATCCCAGGTCGGCGGAGGTGGTCCACCGCCGGCCGTCGGCGGTGAGCCCGCCCGGGACTTGCGCGCCGGAGGACCGGTTCGTCACCGCGACCGCGGTTAGTTCGCCGCCGGCGGCGTCCACCTCGATGGGCGCGGACGGATTGAGCGGCGCCTTCTGCTGAGCGGCGGGCACGGTGATCGTGACGGGCGGCGCCGGTGGCGGCGGGGGACCGCACGCCGCGATCAGGGCGACGACGGCCGCCCCGGCGACCGCGGCGCCGAAGCCCGGTCGCCGAATTCTGCGTTGCATTCATTCCAGTGTGGCAGCGCCACCTGTGCCCTTGCTCAGCCGCAAGATCCGGGTGCGATCGCGCGCTTTGCTCCCGCATCGCGGCTTCGGCGGATTTGTCCGCCGTCGGACGGTACGGTACGGCCGGTCGGATGGGTTGCTCACCGTGGTGTGTGGTCTGGGTTTGGTGGTCTTCGGGCCGGCGACCCGGCGGTGCATAGTAGGTTGTCAACCACGAATATGGGGCAGATGCGCGTATGTCACGTTCTTCGAGTTGGTCTGGAGGTGGCGGCGGTTGTACAGACTGCGGTTGACGCGAACCGGGCCGTCGGATCCCGACACGGGTGCCTTCGACCCCTTCTATCGGCTGTATCTGATTGACGATGAGGGGATAGAGGTCACCCTTTTCGAGAATCCCCTGGACGGAAAAGAGCTGTCCGAGTGGTTCATGGAAAATATGAAATCGATCCGTTCGGAAGAGCCGCCTTTCCGGCAGCTTCCAGGTGACTCTCTTGCCCGGAGTCGTGCGTTGGCTTGGGATTTTGTCATCTCGGAAGTCGAGGAATTCACTGGTAGCTTCGAAATGTTTTCCGCCTGCCGGGATGTCGTCGTGCGATACTGGCAGCAGCACAGCTTGCGGGCGGGAGCTAGTGGAATGGAGTTTCCGAACATCTATTTCGGACTCGGAAGCGAAGGCCCCGAGGTGTCGTGCGACGAACCCCCAGGCTTTGAATGGTGCTACCGGCCAGTCGATTTCGATGAGTTCTTTGACTGGTTGGCTCCTGCGATCGTTCGTGGTGAGTTCAGATTTTGTTAGCGGGTCTTAATGCGTTGACTGGCGCCATAACTCTATTCGCCGGGCCTGGCCGTCGGTGATCTTCGTGGCGATGTCAGTAGCAAGAGGGTGCCGAAGTGTTGGGTGCTCGGTGAAAACATGCCTGCTCCAGCGTACGAGTACGGGAGGCGGCCGGCTTCCGCAGAGTTAGAACACGTTCTAGTATGTGGTCATGGATGTGAGCTACGAAGCGACGCGGCGTGAACTGCAGACCGATCAGGGCGTGATCCGCTACCACGAGGCGGGTGAATCGAACAGCGAGGTGCTGCTGCTGCTGCACGGCAGCGGACCCGGCGTCAACGGCTGGCGCAACTACCGCGGGAACATCGGTTTCTTCGCGCAGACGCACCACGTCTACATCGTTGAGTTCCCCGGCTTCGGCGTCTCCGATCCGGTCGACGGCCACCCGGTCCTCACCGCCGGCGCCTCGGTGATCCGGTTCATGGACGCGCTGGGCATCGAGTCGGCCGCGGTGATCGGCAATTCGATGGGCGGCGTGGTCGGCATCAACCTGGCCATCAAGCACCCCGACCGCATTAGCAAGCTGGTCACCATCGGCGGCGTGGGCCCGAATGTCTTCAGCCCCAGCCCGAGCGAGGGCCTGCGGCTGCTGCAGGAGTTCACCGACGCCCCCGACCGCGACAAGCTGGTCCGCTGGCTCAACTCGATGGTCTACGACCGCTCGCTGGTGACCCAGGAACTGCTCGACGAGCGTTGGGAGGCGGCGATCGATCCGGACGCGGCCAAGACCGCGGCCATGATGTACAGCTCGGCCGCCTTCGAGATGCAGCAGAAGTTCATGGCCTCGGCCGACATCGCGCCCTACTGGGCGATGATGCACAAGGTCGCCTGCCCCACCCTGCTGACCTGGGGCCGGGACGATCGGGTGAGCCCGCCGGACATGGCGATGGTGCCGATGCGGCTGATCCCGCAGGCCGAACTGCACATCTTCCCCAACTGCGGGCACTGGGTGATGATCGAGGCCAAGGCGGCCTTTGAGTCCGCCGTCGCCGCGTTCCTGGCCCGCTGACCCGGCTGCGCAGCCGATAGCCGCCGCCCCGCGACATCGCGGCGCGGCGGTTATCCGTCGGACTGCTGGGCGCGCACCCGCGCGGTGACCGCCATCGAGAAGAAGCGGAAACCGAGTCCCAGCAGTAGCAGGTTGCAGGCCATCTGCACCGACACCGCGATGCGTGCGCCCTGCGAGAGCGCGTCGATGTCGCCGAAACCGGTCGTCGTGAACACGGTGAGACAGAAGTAGAGCGCATCCATCCGGGTCAGGTGCTCGTTGAAGCTACCCGGGTGATAGTCCGAGAAGAAGAAGTAGACCGTCGAGAAGCTGATGAGATACAGCGTCACCAGCGCGGCCAGCATCTCCAGCGCCGCGGCCAGCGGATAGGTCGCGTGCAGGAAGTTGCGGATCTCCCACAGGCAGAACGCCAGCAACAACAGCGCCCCCACCGCCGAGGCCAGCACGTTCCAGTCCGATTCCTGATTGAACGGCAGCAGGAAGTAGCCGACCAGCAGCAGGCAGGCCGCGAGCAGCGGGCGCAGCAGCGCCCGGCTCAGCCAGCCGGCGCTGACATTGCCCAGGGCCGCCGCGGCGACTGGGCCCTGCGGCTGGAACGAGGCGGAGGCATCGGACTCGGGGCGGGAGCGTCGCGACATCGTCTCATTCTCCCCGGGGAACCCGATTCGGCCACCAGATCGCCCGACCCGCGTCCAGGGTCACCGCGGGAACCAGCAGCGAACGCACGATCAGGGTGTCGATCAGCACGCCGGCCGCGACCAGGAAGGCCACCTGCGCCAGGAACAGCAGCGGGATCACGGCGAGCGCCGAGAAGGTCGCCGCCAGCACGATGCCGGCCGCGCTGATCACGCCGCCGGTCGTGGTCAGCGCGATGACCATGCCGCGGCGGGTGCCGTGGGTCAGCGCCTCCTCCCGCGCCCGCGTCATCAGGAAGATGTTGTAGTCGATCCCGAGCGCCACCAGGAAGACGAACGCGAACAGCGGCACCGTCGGATCGGCGCCGGGGAACCCGAACGGCCCGTTGAACAGCAGTGCCGCCAGCCCGAGCGTGGTCGCGAACGACAGCACCGTGGTGGCCAGCAGCAGTGCCGGTGCCGCCAGCGACCGCAGCAGCAGCACCAGCACGGCCAGGACCACGATCAGCACCGCCGGGATCACCATGTTGCGGTCGTGCTCGGCCGCCGTCCGGGTGTCCAGGTCGACGGCGGTGGAACCGCCGATCCGCGCGCTCGGCGTGCCGGCCAGGCGCTCGCGGAGCCGGGCGACGGTGTCCTGTGCGGTCAGCGAGTCCGGATCGTCGCTCAGCGTCACCTGCACCGCGGACCGGCCGTCGTGCACCACCGGCCCGCCGTCGCGTTCCAGCACGGCGGCGCCGGCCACCCCCGGTTCGGCCGTCGCGGCGCGGACCACGGCGTCGGCGTCTTGCTGGTCGACGACGATCCAGGTCGGTGAACCCGCCCCGGCGTCGAAGTGCCGCGCGTGCAGCGCGGCGCCGTCGACCGATTCGACGCTGCCGAGGAAGAAGTCGTTCGTCGCCACCCCGTCGGCGCGGAACGTCGGGGCGAATGCCGCGCCGGCCAGCAGCACCAGCAGCGTCACCACCCACACCCGGCGCGGCGCCCGGGCGACGAAGTCGGCCAACCGCTGCCAGAGCCGGTGGCTTCCCCCGGCCGCCGGATTCTCGCCGTCGGCCGGATGCGGCCGGCGCGGCCAGAAGGCGGATCGGCCCAGCAGTGCCAGCGCGGCCGGCAGGAAGGTGATCGACGCCAGGAACGACGCCGCGATCCCGATCGCCGCGATCGGCCCGAGGCTGCGGTTGGAGTTCAGATCGCTCAGCAGCAGACACAGCACGCCGAGGATCACGGTGCCGGCCGAGGCGGCGATCGGCGGCAGCGTCGCCCGCCACGCGGTCAGCAGCGCGGCCCGCGCATCGGCGGTCTCGGCGAGCGTCTCCCGGTAGCGGGACACCAGTAGCAGGGCGTAGTCGGTGGCCGCGCCGAAGACCAGGATGAACAGGATGCCCTGGCTCTGGCCGTTGAGTTCCAGCACGCCCGCGCGGGTGAGCCAGTAGACCAGTCCGGAGGCGAGTGCCAGGGCGAGGATCGCCGAGAGCAACACCGTCAGTGGCAGCAGCGGCGAGCGGTAGACGACGATCAGGATCACCAGCACCAGCGAACCGGCCACCAGCAACAGCAGGCCGTCGATCCCGGCGAAGGCACCCGACAGATCTGCGGCCTGTGCCGCCGGGCCGGTGACCGCGACGGTCAGCCCGCCGGGCGGATCGGCCAGGGCCGCGCGCAATTCGGTGACCGGGACCTTGGGTTTGCCGTCGGTGGCGACCGGCACGAACTGCTGCGTGGCCACGCCGTCGGACGACGGCAGCACCGGCGAGAACGCCGGGCCGAAGCCGGCACTGCCGGCCAGCGGTGCGGTGGCCGCGGTCAGCCACTCGCGATCGGCGGCCGTCAGCGGCTGCGCACCCGCACCTTCGCGGGCGGCGACGACGATGGCCGGGAAGTAGCCGGTGTCGGTGAAGGCCGGCAACTCGGCGGCCACCCGCGTCGACTCCGCCGAGGCGGGCAGGAAGGCACTCGCCTCGGTGGTGGTGACCTGGCTCAGCTTCCCGGCGAGCGGCCCGGTGGCCGCGCCGACGCCCAGCCACACCAGCAGGGCCAGGGCCGGCAACAACCACCGCGCCGAGCGCGCCACCGGGTGCTGCGCGGAGCGAGTCACCAGATACGGACTCGGTCGGCGGGGGCCAGATAGAGCGCGGCGTCCTCGTCGACGTCGAAGGCCTCGTAGAAGGCGTCCACGTTGCGCACCACACCGTTGCAGCGGAACTCGGGCGGCGAATGCGGGTCGATCGCGAGCCGCCGGATGGCCTCCTCGTCGCGCGTCTTGGTGCGCCAGATCTGCGCCCAGCTGACGAAGACCCGCTGCTCACCGGTCAGGCCGTCGATCACCGGCGGGGTGGCTTCGACACGGTTCGTCGCTTCGCTCCTCACCGGCTCAGCCGGCGGGCTTGAGGCGTCGCCATCCCGCTGGTCGCCATCCCGCTGGTCGAGCGCAGTCGAGACCTCCCGCGGGCTTGAGGTGACCGGCGGGGACGAAGGGGTGGCTTCGACACCGGCGGTTCCTGAGCCTGTCGAAGGGCCTTCGTCGCCCGGTGGTTCCTGAGCTCCGTCGAAGGGCTCAGCCGGCGGTGGGGGCGGGGTCTCTTGGGCGATGCGGTAGGCGACCAGGGCGATCGAGAGGCCGCCGAGGTCGCCGATGTTCTCGCCGAGGGTGAACTCGCCGTTCACCGTGTGCTCCGGGCCCAGGCCGTGCGGGGTGAACTGCGAATACTGGGCGGCCAGCGCGGCGGTGCGCTTGCCGAACTCGGTGCGGTCGTCGTCGGTCCACCAGTCCACCAGGTTGCCGTCGCCGTCGTACTTGGCGCCCTGATC
>CAZEOP010000045.1:10587-18477 GCA_964513715.1 uncultured Gordonia sp. | reverse complement strand
CGACCCCGACGGCTTCCGCTGGGACTTCGTCTACAACCCGGCGTTCACGGTGGATGCGTCCGGCGCCGTGACGGTCTGAGCCCGAACCCGAGCCCCGCGGCCGGCGATCAGCCGGTGACGCCGGTCAGCTCCAGCGGTGCGCCCGGCAAGGTGGTCTCGGCCAGCCGCCGTCCGTCGTGCAGGCTCACCGCGATCAACGTGCGGGTGGCCGGGTCGCTCACATAGGCCGTGGAGCCGGTGATGAACAGATCGGGCGACGGCGCCTGCCAGTCGTCCGGCTCCGTCCACGCACCGATCACCGGGTACCCGGCCCGCTCGGCGCCGGTGTGCTGGTCGAAGACGTGCAGGGCGCCGTCGGTGCCGAGGAGAATCGCCTCGCCGGCCGGACCGCGGCCGAGGGACTTGAAGCTGTAGCTGTAGCCGTCGAGTTCGACGACCCGCAGGGCCCCGCCGGCGGTGTCGATCAACGCGAACCGGTCCGGACGCTCGAGGTCGGCGTGCTCGTCGGTCTTGTAGTCGGCCAGCACGATCGGCGAGATCGGGCTGCCCGCGTGGTTGCCCATCCGCGCATACGGCTCGGCGGCGGTCACCTTGGTGATCTCATCGCCGCGGACGATCAGGGCGCCGTCGCGGCACCCGAAGGTCAGCGCCTCGTCGGCCGCCGCCGCTTCGCCGTGCAGCCCCGGACAGTTCGAGGCGGCCGCGCGTTCCCGGCCGTCCGGCGCCAGGATGCGCACGCCTGCGGCCTTCGGCCCGTCAGGGGTACGGCCGACCGGCTCCGAGACGACCACCGAACCGTCGGCACGCGCCACCGCCACGCCGTGATGCGCCGGCACCGTCAGCTCCCGCCGCAGCGCGCCCGGCTCGCCGAGTTCGCTGCTCTCCAGCACGCGCACCTGCCCGGTGCCGTCGGTGAACAGGGTGGTCAGGCCGTCGTGCACCACGACGTGTCCGGGCTTCGCGCCGGGATAACCGGCCCCGGTCCGGGCCGGCGCGGCGGTGTAATGGTGCGCGTGGTCGTCGTGCGGTTCCCGCCAGGTCCCCAGATCGAGCAGTTCGAAGCCGGCGGCCGTGGAGACGAAGACGTGCCGGCCGTCGCCCGCGGGATTCACCCGGATGAAGCCGTCGTAGCCGATCTCGGCCACCGTGCTCAGGTCCGTCGCCGCGAGCACGCTGATCCCGCCGTCGTGGGTCACCGCGAGGCGGGGTTGCGCCGTGCGCTGCTCGACCGGTGCCGATCCTCCGGCGGTCGGCGCCGCCGTCCCGGACGGCCCGGCCTCGCCGGTGCAGGCAGTAAGGGCCGCGGCACCGGCCACGGCGAGGAGCAGAAGTCTGGAAGTGGTTCGCATGGCGCCAGTGAACCGGCTATTGAAAATTATTGTCAAAAATGCATACGCGCATGAATGCTCCCGGCATAGGCTGGTCCCATGAGCGGACCCGGAACGACCGGCGCCGCGGCGATCTGAGCCCGCCGTGCACGCACCCAAGCGAGAGATCTTCGACGTACCCGCGCGGACGAACACCGACAACAAGGGCTTCGTGCGGCCCGTCGACGAATACCGCGAACTGCCCTGCGGGCTGTACATGTCACGGCCGGCGGATCATCCGAAGTTCCATCGTCTGGAGAGCTGGCTGCTCCCCCGACTGGGCCTGCGCGCCAACATCTTCCACTTCACCTCCGGGTATCGGAGCGCTCAGCGGCTGTACCTCGACGTGGGCCGATTCAGCGGTCCCGATGAGGCCGGGCGGTGGCACGCCGTCGACTGGTACCTGGATCTGGTGGACGTCCCCGGCCAGCCGCTCGAACTGATCGATGTCGACGAGCTCTTCGAGGCGCAGGCGCAGGGCCTGCTGACCCTCGCCGAGGCCGTGGAAGCCGTCGAGATCAGCGTCCGGGCACTCACCGGAGCCGCCCGGGCCGGCGCCGTGCAGGACTGGCTCGACGAGCAGGCCGGGGCCCGTCTCACCTGGCTCGACCGCGCGTAACACCTGCCGACCGCCGCACCGGCCGGTACCCGACGATCGGCGGGTGTGTCAGACTTTCCGTCAGACTCTGCCACGCCACCACGAAAGTCGGTCCGATCATGACGACACCGCCCCCCGAGACGCCTGGCGCCGGCGACACCCGTCCTGATCAGGGCAATCCGGGCCACCCCGATCCCGCGTACCAACCGACCGTGGTGAACCAGCCACCGATGCCGGGCGGCTACTCGGCGGTCGGAACACCCGGCCCGGGCGCCCCGAACCCCGGTTATACGAACCCCGGTTATGCGGCCCCCGGTTATACGAACCCCGGTTACGCGACACCCGGCTACCCGGCGGGCGGCTATCCCGCCGCGGATGCCGGCGCAGCCGGGTACCCCCCGGCCGCGCCCGGGTACGGCGCGCCCAGCCAGGGAACTCCAGGCTATGGCGCTCCCGGCCAGGGAACTCCGGGCTATGGCGCTCCCGGCCAGGGAAATCCCGGCTATCCGGCGGCGGGCTACGGGGCGCCCGGCTACCCGCCGGGTTACGGGGCACCGCTGCCGTCCGGCCCGAAGAAGTCCCGCACGGGATTGATCGTCGGCCTGTCCCTGGGCGCGGTGCTGGTGCTCATCGTCGCCGCATTCGCACTCACCGCGCTGCTGCGCTCGTCCACCGACCGCAGCGCCGACAGCGAGGCCGCCGCGTCGGCCACCCCGTACCCGGACTCCACCTCACCGGTCGACATCAATGCGATCGGCGACTGCGTGGTGCTCAGCGGCTCGGGGATGACCTCGGACGCGCGCGGCGTCTCGTGCAGCGACACCTCGCAGGTTTCGTTCATCATCGGCGACAAGCGGGTCGACAGCGACACTTGCAAGAGCGCCGGCTACGAGTACTTCTTCACCGACTACGGCGCCGAGGGCACCGACCGCGCCCTCTGCCTCATCCCGAACTACCTCCAGGGCACCTGCTACGAGGAATCGACGCTGCCGCTCGGTATCGACCTGTCCGTCGTCGACTGCAGCAAGGGTTCCCTGGACACGACAGTGCGCTACCGGATCACCGAACGGGTCGACAGCCTCGCGGTGCCCAACTGCTCGGATCCGGATAAGCAGAAGGCGTTCACCCACCAGATCCACACCGATCCGGTGCGGGCCATCGGCTTCTGCGCCGAAATTCTCGGCGACTACGTCTGGAAGTAGCCTCGACACCGAAAGCCTATGAACCACAACCGAATCAGGAGTTCTTCGTGGCACCTCTCATCGTGATCCCCGCACTACTGATACCGCTCGCCGTGCTGGCCCTGCTGGTCTGGGCCCTCGTCTCGGTGATCGGCGCGAACTTCGAGAACGACCTGGAGAAGCTCATCTGGGTGCTCGTGATCGTCTTCTTCCCGCTCGTCGGCTCACTCATCTGGCTGGCGTGGGGCAACAGCGCCCGGCGGCTGTCGGCCCCGCCCGCGCCGGCAGCCGGTGTCCACGCGACCGAGGCCGCAGCGCCCGGAATCTGAGTCACCCCCGGACCGGCCGATCGGTCCGACAGCCGACGAAGACCGGTCCGGCCCCCGGCATTCCCTGGGGTCGGACCGGTCTTCGCGGTGGTTCAGGCGTTCTCGAGTTCGGCTTCCTGCGCGGCCTCGCGCTCGCCCACCAGGGTGAGGGCGAGGTGAGCGTCTCCCGATCCACTTCGCACGTTCAGTCGTCGAGTGCGCACAGCCGTCGCAGGCGCTCCTCGGTCGGTGAGCCGGGGGCGCACGAGTGCACGACGAGTTGCTGATCTGCGGTCCCGGTGTGCTGATAGAAGTCCCAGTCCAGGGTCAGCTCACCGACCACGGGATGGTTCAGCACCTTGGTGCCGAAATCCTGGCGCGTCACACTGCGCGCCGACCACCACTGACCGAACCGGCGGTCGGCGATGGTCAGCTCGCCCACCAGGGCGGCCAGCTCCGGATCGGCGGGGTTGGCGACCGCCTCCCGGCGCAGGATCGCCACGCACGCACGGGCGACGGCCGCCCAGTCCGCGAATAGCTCGCGGAACTCGGGCCGGGTGAAGACCAGGCGCACATAGTTGCGATCGGCCGGTGCCACCGCGGAGAAGTCGAGGTAGACGCGGCGCGCCGCCTCGTTCCAGGCCAGGACGTCGAGCCGCGGCCCGAAGACCAGCGCCGGCGCCTCGTCGAGCCGGTCCAGCAGACGCTGCAGCTGGGGCCGGACGCGCGGCCGGGCGGTGCGGGTGCGCGCGGCGACGCTTCCGGCGGGCCCGGGAGCGACGGGCGGCCCGGCGGCCGCGGCACGGGCAGCGTGCTCCACCAGTTCCCGCGCATAGCCCGACTGGTCCTCGTCGAGCCCGAGGGCGACGACGAGCGCGTCGAGCACCCGCGGCGACGGGGCCAGCCGGCCCTGCTCGATCCGCGCGTAGTAGTCGCTGCTGATGCTGGCCAGCTGCGCCACCTCTTCGCGCCGCAGCCCCCGCACCCGGCGGCGCTCGCCCGCCGTCCCGACCCCAGCGGCCGCGGGGTCGAGGGCGTCGCGCTGGACCTTGAAGAAGGCACCCAGTTCGCGGAGGTGGGGTTCGGTCTCGCCGGTGGGCATGAGCCCAAGCTTAGCGGGACCTAGGAATCGCATCCTAGGAAAGATCTCTGCCTGGTTAGCACGTTTCCCGGGTTGCAGACTGGTCTCACCACCCAGCAGGACCCGATCAAGGAGAGACCGATATGGCCGTCGAACTCAAGAACATCACCTTCCGCAACCTGGACATGTACTGGGAGATCGCGGCGACCCTGTACCTGCCGGACGGCTTCGACGAGTCGAAGACCTACCCGACCGTCGTCACCGCGCATCCGATCGGCTCGTGCAAGGACCAGACCTCGGGCAACATCTACGCCGCCGAGCTGGCCGAGGCCGGCTACCTGGCGATCGCCTTCGACGCCAGCTTCCAGGGCGCCAGCGGCGGCGAGCCCCGCTTCCTCGAGGTCCCGGCGCAGCGCACCGAGGACTTCCGCCGCGTCGTGGACTACCTGGTGACCCTCCCCTACGTCGACGCCGACCGCATCGGCGTGCTCGGCATCTGCGGCGGCGGCGGGTACACGCTGAACGTCGCGCAGACCGAGAAGCGCTTCAAGGCCGTCGTCTCGGTGACCGGCGTCAACTTCGGCCGGATGCAGCGCGAGGTGGCACCGGGCGGTCCGCTCGCCGCGCTGGCCGGCATCGGTGCGCTGCGCACGGCCGAGGCCCGCGGCGCCGAGAGCACGGTCGCCGGAATGCTCCCGCCGACCGCCGAGGACGCGCAGGCCGTCGGCGACATCGATGTCATCGAGGCCTTCGACTACTACCGCACCGGCCGCGGCGAGCAGCCCCACGGCTGCGTGCTCTTCGAGGCCGCGCACGGTGCCGCCGCGCTGGGCTGGGATGCCTTCCACCTGGCCGATCAGCTGCTCGACCAGCCGCTGCTGGTGATCGTGGGCGACAAGCAGGGCGCCTTCGGCGCCTACCGCGACGGTCACGAGATCTACCAGAAGGCCGCCTCGGACGATAAGGAACTCGTCGTGATGAAGGACGTCTCCCACTACGACCTGTACGACCAGCCGCACGGCGCCGGCAAGGCCCTGGAGGAGAACATCGTGCCCTTCTTCGCCGGTCACCTGTGACCGGTCCGCGCTGACCGCGCATCTCCCGACGAGAAGGGCCGGGCGACCTGTCGGGGTCGCCCGGCCCTGCTCTCGTCGTCCCGGACGATCAGGCCTCGGCCAGTGCCGCTTCCTGTTCGGCCTCGCGCTCGCCCACCAGGGTGAGGGCGATGTCGACGATCATGTCCTCCTGGCCGCCGACCAGACGACGCTCACCGCAGATGGTGAGGATGTCGCGCACGTCCAGGTCGTAGCGGGCGGCCGCCGTCTCGGCATGCCGCAGGAACGACGAGTACACACCCGCGTAGCCGAGGGTCAGGGTCTCCCGATCCACCCGGACCGGACGATCCTGCAGCGGCCGGACGATGTCGTCGGCGGCATCCTGCAGCTTGTTCAGGTCGCAGCGGTGCTCGAAGCCCGACAGATTCGCCACCGCGACGAAGGGCTCGATCGGGCAGTTGCCGGCACCGGCACCGTGACCGGCCAGCGAGGCGTCCACCCGGTACACGCCGTTCTCCACGGCCACCACCGAGTTGGCCACCGACAGCGACAGGTTCTCGTGCGCGTGAATGCCGATCTGCGTCTTCTCGTCGAGCACCTGGCGGTAGGCCTTCACCCGCGCGACCACGTCATTCATGGTCAGCCGGCCGCCCGAGTCGGTGATGTACACGCAGTCGGCGCCGTACGACTCCATCAGTTTGGCCTGCTGGGCGAGGGACTCCGGATCGCTCATGTGCGAGAGCATCAGGAAGCCGGAGACGTCCATGCCGATCTCCTTGGCCGCCCCGATGTGCTGCGCCGAGACATCGGCCTCGGTGCAGTGCGTGGCGATCCGGACCGAGCGGACGCCCAGGTCGTAGGCGCGCTTGAGCTCGTGCACGGTGCCCACACCCGGCAGCAGCAGCGTGGTGAGCCGGGCGTTGGTGAGAACGTCGGCCGCGGCCTCGATCCACTCCCAATCGGTGTTCGAGCCGGGACCGTAGTTCACCGAGCCGCCGGCCAGACCGTCGCCGTGCGCCACCTCGATGGCATCCACGCCGGCGGCATCGAGCGCGGCGACGATGCGCCGGACGTCGTCGGTGGAGATCTGATGGCGGATGGCGTGCATGCCGTCGCGCAGGGTCACGTCCTGCACGAAGATCGGGGTGCCGCCGGGGTTCTGCGTCGTCATGTCAGTTCTCCTCATTCGCGGCGCGCGCCGCAATCCGCTCGGCGACCTGCAGGCCGGCCGAGGTCATGATGTCCAGATTGCCCGCGTAGGCGGGCAGGTAGTGAGCGGCACCCTCGACCTCGAGGAAGACCGACACCTGGTGGGTCGGCCGCGACTCGTCGTCGTCGGCCAGCAGCGTCTCGACCGGGCTCGACTCGGGGATCTCGGTGATCTGCACCTTCTGCTTCAGCCGGTAGCCGGGGACGTAGGCCGAGACGTCGTCGACCATCTTCTCCACCGAGAGCCGGATCTGCTCCTGGGTGTCCTCGTCGGGCGCCTCGACCAGCGTGTACACGGTGTCGCGCATCATCAGCGGCGGCTCGGCCGGGTTCAGGATGATCACGGCCTTGCCGCGCCGCGCGCCGCCGACCTGCTGGATCGCTGCCGAGGTGGTCTCGGTGAACTCGTCGATGTTGGCGCGGGTGCCCGGGCCGGCCGACTTGGAGGCGATGGAGGCGACGATCTCGGCGTAGGCCACCGGGGTGACGCGAGAGACCGCGGCCACGACGGGGATCGTCGCCTGGCCGCCGCAGGTCACCATGTTCACGTTCGGCGCATCGAGGTGATCGTCGAGGTTCACCGACGGCACGACGTACGGGCCGATCGCGGCCGGGGTCAGGTCGATCAGGCGCTTGCCGAGCGGCTCGAGGATCGAGGCGTTGTGCTTGTGGGCGCCGGCCGAGGTCGCGTCGAAGACGATCCCGATCTCGTCGAAGTTCGGCAGCTTCACCAGGCCCTCGACACCCTCGTGGGTGGTCGGGATGCCCAGGCGCGCCGCACGGGCCAGGCCGTCCGACTCGGGGTCGATACCGACCATCGCACCCATTTCCAGATGCTTGGCGTTGCGAATCACCTTGAACATCAGGTCGGTGCCGATGTTGCCCGACCCGATGATGGCGACCTTGGTCTTCTTGCTCATCGTCTCTCCTTGTGTTGGCTGTGGTGTGGGGGGTGGTGATCTCGACTGCGCTCGATCAGCGAAAAGGACTCGATAGCGAGCGGGACTCGAACCGCGGGCGGGACTCGATCAGCGAGAAGGACTCGATAGCGAGCGGGACTCGAACCGCGGGCGGGACTCGATCAGCGAGAA
>CAZEOP010000045.1:0-10487 GCA_964513715.1 uncultured Gordonia sp. | reverse complement strand
GGACTCGATAGCGGGCGGAACTCGATCCGTGGACGGGGCGCGAGATCCGCGGAGCGGGCTACTCGCGGGTGCTGAACCGGGCGCTGACGCTGCCGAGGCCGCTGATGTCGACGGTCACCTCGTCGCCGGCGGCCAGCGGGCGCATCGGCCCGAGCGCGCCGGAGAGGATCACCTGGCCGGCGCGCAGCGGCTCGCCGAAGTCGCGCGCGGCGCGGGCGAGCCAAGCGACCGCGTTGAGCGGATCGCCCAGGCAGGCGGCGCCGTTGCCGGTGGAGACCTCCTCACCGTTGATCACCATGCTCATCCCGACGTCGATCGGCGAGAACTCGTCGAGGGTCTTACGATCGCGGCCCAGGACGTAGACCCCGGACGAAGCGTTGTCGGCGACGGTGTCGGCGAAGGCGATGTTCCAGCCGTCGATCCGCGAGTCGCAGATCTCGATCGCGGCCACGCCGTAATCGATGGCATCGGCGATCTGCGCGGTGTCGAGCGGACCGTCTGCGAGGTCCTTCTTGAGGACGAAGGCCACCTCGGCCTCGGCCTTGGGCTGCAGCAGCCGGTCGATCGGCACCTCGTCGCCGTCGACGTAGGCCATGTCGTCGAAGAGCACGCCGAAGTCGGGCTGGTCGACGCCCATCTGTTCCTGCACGGCCGCGCTGGTGAGCCCGATCTTCCGCCCGATGACGGTCGCGCCGCCGGCGATGCGGCCGGCGGTGAGCCGTTCCTGCACGCGATAGGCCGCCGCCAGGTCGGTGGCACCGATGAATTCACGAATCGGGGCGCAGGCGACACGGGTGTTCAGCGCGGTAAGCAGCCGGTCGGCGGCCCGGGCCTCGGCGGCATCGCGCTCGGTGGTGGAAGTCATGTCTTCGATGGTGGACGGCGGCGCGTCACACGGAAAGCCCGGCGTCTCGCTCAGCGAGACACCGGGCTATTCTGGAGCGCAGCATCACCGTGTGACCGAGGAGAAGCGCATGTCCCCCGCCGTGCCCGTACCCTCGGCCGCGCCCGCCCCCCGCGCCGACTCGGTCCTCGGCAAGGTGATGGCCATCCTGCACTCGTTCGAGGTGGACGACCACGAGCTGACCCTGGCCGAACTGGTCCGGCGCACCGGGCTGCACAAGGCCACCGCGCATCGGCTGTGCGGCGAACTGGTCGGCGCCCGGCTGCTCGATCGCACCGAGTTCGGCTACCGGCTCTCCGGCGGGCTCTTCGAGCTCGGCATGCGCGCCTCCGTGGAACGCGGCCTGCTCGAGATCGCCATGCCCTTCCTGCAGGATCTCTACGAGCGCACGCACGAGACCGTCCACCTGGGGGTGCTGGACGGCCGCCCGGGGAATCAAGCGCAGGTGCTCTACGTCGCCAAGATCGGCGGCCACCGCCAGGCCAGCGCGCCCTCACGGACCGGCGGCCGGATGCCGCTGCACTGCACCGGTATCGGTAAGGCGCTGCTGGCGCACACCACCCCGGAGATCCGCCGCGCGGTGCTCGCCGCACCGCTGGCCCGGCTCACCCCGCGCACCATCGTCGCCCCGGGCCTGCTGGCGACCTCCCTCGACGCCATCCGGGAGAGCGGCGTCGCCTTCGAGTACGAGGAGTCCACGCCCGGTATCGCGTGCGTGGCCGCGCCGATTCTCGACGTGCACGACAACTCGGTGATCGCGGCGATCAGCGCCACCGGACCGATCCACCGCTTCCGTCCCGAGCAGCATGTCGCCGCCGTGCGCGCGGCCGCGGGCGGCATCGCCGCGACCCTGCACCGTCGCTCCGCGCTGGCGCACTGAACGGCCGCACACGGCAGTCTCGAGCGCGCGGCAGTATCGGGCACGCAGGGCTATCGGGAGGCGCAGCGCAGTGGTGTCAGGCGACCCGGATCCGGATGCGCGCCGGGCGCCCGGGATCGGCGGCCGCGTGCAGCCGCTCGCCGGGATCGGTCGACCCGGTCAGCGCCGGGAAGGCACTCGCGTCCAGGATCGCCGCCGCGGCGGCGCTCGCGTCCTCGTCCGCGACGGTCACGTCGACGTCGATCACCGGGACTGCCCGGGTGTCCGGCCGGGACGTCGGCCCGACGTGCTCGATCGCGGTGGCGCCGGCGCCGAGCAGTGCCCACAGCCGGTTCACCACGCGCGCCCCGATCGCCGCCCATTCCGGATCGGCGTCGGTCTGGGCCGTCGGCAGCGGCGCCGCCCGGTGCGCGGCGGCGTTGTCGCGCAACGGGATCAGCCGCTGTTCCCAGACCTGCCGGGCCTGCTCGGCCAGCTGCTCGGGGGTGCCGCTGTTGTCCAGCCAGACGTCGGCGACCGCGCGCCGCTGCGCATCGGTGGCCTGCGCCTCGATCCGGGCCCGCGCATCGGCGGCATCCATGCCGCGCAGGTTCACCAGCCGCTCCAGTCGCAGCTCGGCGTCGACGTGCACCACCACCACGACGTCGTAGAAGGGCGCCAGGTTGCCCTCCACGAGCAGTGGAACGTCGTGCAACAGGATCGCACCCGCGGGAGCCGCGGCGATCAGTTCCTGCGTGCGCGCCCCGATCAGCGGATGGGTGATGCCGTTGAGTCTCTTGGTGCTCTCCTCGTCGGCGAAGGCGCGCGCCGCGAGCGCCGGCCGGTTGAGCGCACCGTCATCGCCGAGGATCTCCGGGCCGAAGGCGTCCACCAGCGCGGCGAGACCGGCGCTGCCCGGGGCCACCACCTCGCGCGCCACCAGATCGGCGTCGACGTGATAGGCGCCCTGGCGCACGAAGGTCTTGGCCACGGTCGATTTGCCGGCTCCGATGCCGCCGGTCAGTCCCACTCGGATCACGCAGTCCAGTCTGGCATCCGCCGCGGATGCACCGAACCCCGGACCGTGCGGTCCGGGGTTCGGTGAACTGACGTGTCGCAGTGCGACGATCAGGCGTTGCCGGTCAGCTTCTCGCGCAGGGCGGCGAGCTGCTCGTCGCTGGCCAGCGAGCCGCCGGCCGGGGCCGGACCGCTGCTGGACGAGCTGGAGCTGGAGCTGGCCGAGGACGACGAGTAGTCGCCGGCCGCGTCGGCCTCGGCGGCAGCCGCGGCGAACTTCTCCATCTGAGCGGTGTGCATCTTGTGACGGCGCTCCGCCTCGGCGTAGCGGCCCTCCCACTCCTCACGCTGAGCGTCGTAGCCCTCGAGCCACTCGTTGGTCTCGGCGTCGAAGCCCTCGGGGAAGATGTAGTTGCCCTGATCGTCGTAGCTGTCGGCCATGCCGTACTTCGACGGATCGAACTCCTCGGTGTAATCCTCGTTGGCCTGCTTCAGCGACAGCGAGATACGACGACGATCCAGGTCGATGTCGATGACCTTGACCAGCGCATCGTCGCCCACGGCCACGACCTGGTCCGGCACCTCGACGTGGCGCTCGGCCAGCTCGGAGATGTGCACCAGGCCCTCGATGCCCTCCTCGACGCGGACGAACGCACCGAACGGCACCAGCTTGGTGACCTTGCCCGGGACGATCTGACCGATCGCGTGAGTGCGGGCGAACTGACGCCACGGATCTTCCTGCGTCGCCTTGAGCGACAGCGAGACGCGCTCGCGGTCCATGTCGACGTCCAGGACCTCGACGGTGACCTCGTCGCCCACGGCCACGACCTCGGACGGGTGGTCGATGTGCTTCCAGGACAGCTCGGAGACGTGCACCAGGCCGTCGACGCCGCCGAGATCGACGAAGGCGCCGAAGTTGACGATCGAGGACACGACGCCCTTGCGGACCTGGCCCTTGCCCAGCTTGTTGAGGAACTCGCTGCGGACCTCGGACTGGGTCTGCTCCAGCCAGGCGCGGCGCGACAGGACCACGTTGTTGCGGTTCTTGTCGAGCTCGATGATCTTGGCCTCGACCTCCTTGCCGATGTACGGCTGCAGGTCGCGGACGCGACGCATCTCCACCAGCGACGCCGGGAGGAAGCCGCGCAGACCGATGTCCAGGATCAGGCCGCCCTTGACGACCTCGATGACGGTGCCCTTGACGGCCTCGTCGCGCTCCTTGAGCTCCTCGATGGTGCCCCAGGCGCGCTCGTACTGGGCGCGCTTCTTCGACAGGATGAGGCGGCCTTCCTTGTCCTCCTTGGTGAGGACCAGGGCTTCGACCTCGTCGCCGACCGAGACGACTTCGCTCGGATCGACATCGTGCTTGATGGACAGCTCGCGCGAGGGGATGACGCCCTCGGTCTTGTAGCCGATGTCCAGCAGAACCTCGTCGCGGTCGACCTTGACGATGGTGCCTTCGACGATGTCGCCATCGTTGAAGTACTTGATCGTGGAGTCGATGGCAGCGAGGAAGTCCTCAGCCGAGCCGATATCGTTGACGGCTACTTGCGGCGAGGTGATCGTGGGGGACGACATGTGGTGAGTTGCTCCGGACAGGTATGTAGTAGTTGACGGTTCCGCGGGCACGACCGTGCAGGTAGAGCCCGTTTCTCCGATTGACGTGCGGTACCGGTGACGGGACCGCGTGCGCGCGTGAGAACACACGCAGTCAATAGGCTACTCCGGCCGGGTTGTAGTGCACAAATGCACCCGCGCGGGGCCGCCTAGACTCGGCGGGCATGGACCCCGATGCCGTCTCCCCCGACTCGTCCCGGCCGCCCCGGATACTGGGCGACGTCGACTCGGCGACCAGCGAATCGGCCAGCCGCTCCTGGTGGGACGGCGAGGCCGACGACTACCAGGCCGAGCACGGGGTGTTCCTGGGCAACGAGGTGCCCGGCGGCGACTTCGTCTGGGGCCCCGAACGGCTGCGCGAGGCCGAGGCCGGTCTACTCGGCGAGGTGGCCGGCCGCGACGTGCTGGAGATCGGCTGCGGGGCCGCGCCGTGTGCACGCTGGCTGGCCGCTCACGGAGCTCGCGTCGTCGGACTGGACGTCTCGGCCGGGATGCTGGCCCACGCCGTGACCGCCATGGCCGGCGACGCCCGGCGCGTCCCCCTGGTGCTGGCCGGGGCCGAGCAGCTGCCCTTCGCCGATGCCTCGTTCGACCTGGTGACCTCGGCGTTCGGCGCCGTCCCCTTCGTCGCGGACTCGGCCCGGCTGATGCGCGAGGCGGCCCGGGTACTCCGTCCGGGCGGCCGATGGGTGTTCGCCACCAACCATCCGATGCGCTGGATGTTCCTGGACGATCCCGGCCCCGACGGCCTGCGCGTGCACCTGTCCTACTTCGACCGCACCCCGTACTCGGAGGCCGATGCGGACGGGAACATCACCTATGTGGAGCATCACCGGACCATGGGCGACAGGGTCCGGGAGATCGTCGCCGCCGGCCTGGTGCTCGAGGATGTCGTCGAACCCGAGTGGCCCGAGGATCTGGAAGCCGAATGGGGCCAGTGGTCGCCGCTGCGCGGCTCCTACTTCCCCGGCACTGCGATCTTCGTGACCCGCAAGCCGGAGGCGCCGCGGCGCTGACCATCGCACCGCCGCCGGGCAAAAAGTAACCCCCCCACGGCGAAACCGGTGTTCGGGTGGCCACATGTGGGGGGGAGTTCAGCTGTAGGTTACCACTCATGGGGGACAACGGAGACAATGACGCTGCCACCGCGGCGGAACTCTCGGTCGATCACATCTCGGAGCAGCGGCTCCGGCCATACGCGGCGGCCACATCCGGCGACACCGCCAAAGCGGTTCAACTGTATGCGTGGGGCCGGAAGCTGTCGGCGGCCTTCTTCCACGACATCGCGGTGCTGGAAGTCGCTCTCCGCAATTCGATCGACCGGGCACTGTCCGCGACGTACACCGATGAGTGGTTCCGCCTCAGCGCGGCACTGTTCGACGCGCGGACATACGGCCAGCTCGCTGCGGCATGGGATGGCCTTCCGGGCAGGTTTCTCACTGCGCACCACAGCAGCGGCACCATCAAGGGACGGTTGATCGCCGGCTGCATGTTCGGGACGTGGGTCAGCATGCTCGATGCCGGCGGAAGCACCGGACTGGACGGACCCTGTGCTCGCGCCGATCACGATCTCGTCTGGACCCGGGATCTCCTCCTGACCGCGTTTCCGGGAGCCGGCCCGTTAGCGCGAAAAGAACGTGCCGAATTGAACCGGGCATGGGTTCATCGCCAGGTACGGGAGGTCCACACTCTGCGAAATCGCGTCGCGCATCACGAGTCGCTGATCAACGGCTATCCGATTCCCGGCACCGGCGGTGGGTCGGTCCCGCCGGAGAGGCGAACCGCCTCCGAGGGCACCGCCGCGTGTCTCAAGCTCGCCGGAATGATCGATCGCAACCTCGCGGACTTTCTGCAGAGGTCCTCTACCGTCGCGCGGACCCTCGATGGCGATCCCCGTATCGGCTGGGGCTTCCGTTGACCACCAGATCGGCCCAGATCGCGTCGAACGTAGCCAGGCTCACAGGAGCTTGGACAGGAAGGCCTGGGTGCGTTCGTGCCGGGGATTCTCCAGCATTTCGCGGGGATCGCCGCGTTCGACGACGACACCGTCGGCCATGAAGACCAGTTGGTCGGCCACCTCGCGGGCGAAGCCCATCTCGTGGGTCACCACCAGCATGGTCATTCCCGCCTGCGCCAGATCACGCATCACGGCGAGCACGTCGCCGACGAGTTCCGGGTCCAGGGCCGAGGTCGGCTCATCGAAGAGCATCAGCTTGGGTTCCATGGCCAGCGCCCGGGCGATCGCCACCCGCTGCTGCTGACCGCCGGACAGCTGTGCCGGATAGGCGTCGGCCTTGGTGCCCAGGCCCACCTTGCCCAGCAGATCCTCGGCGCGGGCCACGGCCTCCTCGCGCGCCTGTCCCTTCACCAGGATCGGCGCCTCGATGACGTTCTCCAGCACCGTCCGGTGCGGGAACAGGTTGAAGTGCTGGAAGACCATGCCGATCTCGCGCCGCTGGCGCGCGGCATCCTTCGGGCTGAGCTCGTAGAGCTTGCCGCCGCGCTCGCGGTAACCGATCAGCTCACCGTCCACCCGGAGCCGGCCGGCGTTGACCTTCTCCAGGTGATTGACGCAGCGCAGGAAGGTGGACTTGCCCGAACCGGACGGCCCGATCAGGCAGGCCACCTCGCCGTGGCCCACCTCCAGCGAGATGCCCTTGAGTACCTGCAGGGCGCCGAAGTTCTTGCAGACGCCCTCGGCCTGCACCATCGGCATCGCCGGGGCGCTCATCGGCCGCCCTCCAGCGTCTCGGCCAGCGCCAGTTCTTCGAGCTGGCGGTCGCTCAGCATCCGGCTGGCCCCCTTCGAGTAGTGCTTCTCCAGATAGTGCTGACCGATCATCAGCAGGGAGGTGACCGCCAGATACCAGGTGGAGGCCACCAGCAGCATCGGGATCGGCTGGAAGTTGACGCCGGAGATGTCGCGGGAGCGTCCGTACAGCTCCAGCGAGAAGGGCACCGCGGTGACCAGCGAGGTGGTCTTGAGCATCGAGATCAGCTCGTTGCCGGTCGGCGGGATGATCACCCGCATCGCCTGCGGCAGCACCACCCGGCGCATGGTCTGCGGCCAGGTCATGCCCAGGGCCACCGAGGCCTCGGTCTGCCCCTCGCCCACCGACGAGATGCCGGCGCGCACGATCTCGGCCATGTACGCGGCCTCGTTGAGCCCCAGGCCGATCACCGCGAACAGGAAGGCCGCGTTGAGCGCCTGGACGTCGAGGTGGACCAGCGACGGTCCGAAGGGCACACCGAGCTGAATCTGCTTGTAGATGGACCCGAACAGTCCCCACAGCACCAGCTGAACGTAGACCGGGGTGCCGCGGAAGATCCACAGGTACACCCATGCCACCGCGCGCAGCACCGGGTTCGGCGACAGCCGCATCACCGCGAGGATCACACCGAGGACGACGCCCAGGATCATCGCGCAGATCGTCAGTGCCAGCGTCCAGCCGGCCGCCTCCAGGATGCGGGTGTCGAAGAGATATCGCCGGTAGGTGTCCCACTGGTACGCCTTGTTGGTGGCCGCCCCGTAGGCGAACAGCCCGACCAGCACCAGGATCACGGCGGCGGTGAGCCACTGTCCCGGATGCCGCAGCGGCACCGCCTGGATCGGCGCCGGCGCGCCGGCGGACTCCGCCTGCGCCGACTCCCCGCCGCGCCCGTCTGCACTCATCGGCCCGTTCTCCTTCACGATTGCGCCCCGTTGATCACCGAGGTCTCGATCATGCCGTCCTGCACGCCCCAGTGTTCGGAGATCGTCCGGTAGTACCCGTTGTCGATCAGGAACTGCACGGCCTCGCGCACCGCGGCCGACAGCGACGAGCCCTTGGGCACCGGGTAGCCGTAGGGCGCGGCGTCGTACACCGGTCCGACGGCCTCCAACTGGCCCTGCGTCTTCTTGATCGCGTACGCGGTGACCGGCGAATCCGCGGAGATGGCGTCCACCTGACCCAGCAGCAGGGCGTTCACGGCCTGATCCTGCGAGTCGAACTTCATCTTGACGATGGCCGGCTTGCCGGCCGCCTCGCAGGCCGCGCTCTTGGCCGGCACCTCGTCGGTGTCCTCGACGGTGGTCGACTGCACGCCGACGCGCAGGCCGCAGGCGTTGTCGGGGTCGACGGTGTCGCCGGTGCGCTGGGCCCACTGCACGCCTGCGCTGTAGTAGGTGACGAAGTCGACCTGCCGTTCGCGCTCCTTGGTGTCGGTGAACGACGACATCCCGATGTCGTAGGTGCCCGATTGCAGCGCGGGGATGATCTTGTCGAAGTCCGACTCGAAGTACTTCGCGCGCAGTCCGAGCACCTGGGCGATGGCATCCATCAGGTCGACGTCGTAGCCGATGATCTTTCCGTCGCGGTTCTTGAACTCGTTGGGCTGATACGGCGGATTGGTCCCGACCCGCAGGACGCCGCTCGCGGCGATCTCGGCCGGCACCAGCGCCGCGATCTCCGGCTGCTTGTCCACCTGCAGCGCGAGAGGCTGGACGTCGAGCGCCGATTCGTCGTTGGTGCAGCCGCCGAGGCCGAGTGCTCCGGCGACGGCGAGCACGCCCACCAGCCGGGTCCACCGGCCGCGTCGCGCCGCCCCCGTTCGCCGGTCCCCCGTTCGCCGGTCCCCCGTTCGCCGGTCTCCCGTGCGCCGCAATCGAATCACCCTCTCCCGGCGGGTGATCGCCGTCGCATGTGCCGGACCGTCACCCGAGTTAGGTGATGAACCTACAGCACTCGAGCCAGCTGCTCGGCGAACTCCGCGGTGGACGCCGCGCCGCCGAGGTCGGGCGGGTACACCCCGGCGGCGACGGTGGCCGCGATCCCGGCGTGGATCCGGGCTCCGGCGGTCACCAGCCGCGGGTCGTCGCGCCGCTCCCCGCACCAGCGCAGCGCCGAGGCCACCGAGCCGAGCATGCCGATCGGGTCGGCGATCCCGCGGCCCGCGATGTCCGGGGCGGCGCCGTGCACGGCCTGCGCCATGACCGCGGTGTCCGAGCAGTTGATGGACGAGGCGAGCCCGAGCGAACCGGCGAGCTCGGCCGCGAGATCGGACAGGATGTCGCCGAACAGATTCTCGGTGACCAGGACGTCGAAGTCGGCGGGGCGGCGCACCAGCAGCGCCGCCATCGCATCGACGTGCTGCTCGTCGACCTGGACATCGGGGTACCGACCGGCCACCTCCAGGCAGACGTCCCGGAAGAGTCCGGTCGTCAACCGCAGCACGTTCGCCTTGTGCACCACCGTGACCCGGCCGCGACGCCCGCGCGCCGCCCGGAAGGCCTGCTCGGCGATGCGCTCGCTGGCCGCCCGGGTGATCAGCCCGACGGCGAGCGCGACGTCCGGGGTGGGCATGAACTCGCCGCTGCCGACGGTCATGTTGCGGTCGGCGTACAGGCCCTCGCTGTTCTCCCGGACGATCAGCAGGTCGATGTCCGGGGCGGTCGCCCGAATCCCCGGGATCGCCTGGGCCGGGCGGAGATTGGCGTACAGACCCAGCCGCTTGCGCAGTGCCGCGCCGGGCGCCGGGGCGTCGCGATGCGGCGCCGGGTAGGAGGCGCTGTCGTGCGGGCCGACGATCATCAACTCGTGGCCGTCGAGCGCGGCCAGCGTGTGCTCGGGCAGTGCGGCCCCGTCCGATTCGATCGCCGCGAGGCCGAACGGCAGCCGCTCGATCTGGGCGGTGATCCCCTGTGCGGCAAGGACTCTCACCGCGGCGTCGACGGCGACCGGGACCACCTCGGGACCGATGCCGTCGCCTTCGAGGACGGCGAAACGCAGGCTGTCGGAGGCGATCATCGAGGGTCCCCGGTCAGTGGGCCGCGTCGTCCCAGGAGCGGCCGAAGCCGACCGAGACGTCCAGCGGCACCGACAGCTCGATGGCCCCGCCCATCTCCTCGCGCACCAGGTGTTCGACGACCTCCCGCTCACCGGCGGCCACCTCGACGACGAGCTCGTCGTGCACCTGCAACAGCATCCGGCTCGCGAGCTGTTCGTCGGCGAGCCGGCGCGCCACGGCGATCATCGCGAGCTTGATGATGTCGGCGGCGGTGCCCTGGATCGGCGCGTTGATGGCCATCCGCTCGGCGGACTGGCGGCGCTGG